>NZ_JADEWL010000082.1 GCF_015207665.1 Plectonema cf. radiosum LEGE 06105 | reverse complement strand
TCCACCACATAAGTTATGAGGGGTAATCAATGTAATATTGTAGGTTGGGCTGTTCGCGCAAGCGTTGCGAAGCAAAACGTAGTGGAGCCTCGGCACCCGCGTTGGGTTGCGCTTCGCTTAACCCAACCTACGAAGAGGTATTTTAACTCCTCAAAATTAATGTGGTGGAATACTAGTAGTCTTTTGCATTAGTTTTGAAGGGCAATTAATCTTTAAAACTAATTAATATTAATGACTCTAGCAATTTATCACCCGTCAGAATTAATGAAATGAACTACTAGTAGTCCACCACATAAGTTATGAGGGGTAATCAATGTAATATTGTAGGTTGGGCTGTTCGCGCAAGCGTTGCGAAGCAAAACGTAGTGGAGCCTCGGCACCCGCGTTGGGTTGCGCTTCGCTTAACCCAACCTACGAAGAGGTATTTTAACTCCTCAAAGTTAATGTGACAGACCACTAGTAGAATTTCTCTTCTAGTAAATTAGATCAGCTATTTATTCAAATACCACAGTTCTATTACCATAAACTAAAACGCGATTGTTTAAATGTAATCTGACTGCTCTTGCTAAGACTATTCTTTCCAAATCTTTTCCTTTTCTAATCAAATCTTTAACAGTATCGCGGTGAGTGACTCTAACAACATCTTGTTCAATAATTGGACCAGCATCTAAATCTGCCGTGATATAGTGAGATGTTGCTCCGATAATTTTAACTCCTCTTTGATAAGCCTTTTGGTAAGGGTTTGCGCCTACAAAAGCTGGTAAAAATGAATGATGAATATTGATGACTTGGGGAAATTGAGTAATAAAATCAGTGCTAAGAATTTGCATATATTTTGCTAAAATAACTAAATCTATTTTGTATTTAGCTAATAATTCTAATTGTTTTTTCTCTTGCTCAATTTTTGTTTCTTTTGTGATTGGGATATAATGAAAATCAATATTAAATTGCTCTGCTATCTCTTTTAAATTTGGATGATTGCTAATTATTAAAGGAATCTCCGCAAAAAACTCTTGTGCGCGATGTCGCCACAGTAAATCTAATAAACAATGTTCTTGTTTACTTACCCAAATAGCAATACGTGGAATGCTATCAGAAAAATGTAGTTCCCAGTTAGCTTGTAAAGATTGAGCAATAGAATTAAATGCTGGGGCAATTAAATCATGGGGTAAATTAAAACCTTCTAACTGCCATTCGATGCGAGTTAGAAATAAACCGCTTTCAAAATCTGTATGTTGATCTGCATGGATAATGTTACCACCATTGGAGTAAATAAAGCTAGCAATTTTGGCGACTAATCCTTGTTTGTCAGGACAAGAAATAAGTAAACAAGCTGTAGTATTTTCCATAGCACCATCGTTAAATCCCTAGATGAGTCCGCTTTGTCTGTGCAAATTTTGCACCTTGAGTATCATAAAAAAATAAGGGATGGCACTACACCACCCCTCCCATCTTTAAATGTCAAAATTTTTAATTAATAGTGTGCTATGCCCACATTAGATGATAATGTACAGCTAGATACTTAAGCAAAAGCAAAGTTATCCGCATTCAAGCTAGCTGCACCAATACCTTGTAATATCGCTAAATCGGAACCATTCACAGCAATCAAGGTGTTATCATCCTGCCCAGTAATGCTCAAATCATCAAAACCAATACCCAAACCAGCAATACCAAGGACATCTTCAGCTAAAGTAAAGTCAGTAATAATATTCGCAGCTTGGGGAATTTCTGCTGTGGCAATCCAGAATTGGTCTGCACCAGCACCACCAGTAATGATATTATCACCACCAGAGAGTGCGAAGAATTTGTCGTCACCTGCTCCGCCGATAAGGCGATCGCCACTTCCTAATATCACAGTATCGTTACCGCTACCAGCGTAGATGCGGTTATTACCCGAACTACTGATAGAAGCGTCGATTAAGTCATCAGAATTACCGGCAAAAATCAACCCATTACTACCTTCTACTTCGATAATATCTTGTTCAAGGGAACCGAATACGGGTTGAGTAGTGGGTTGTTCTGGGACATTGCCCGGAGTTAAACTAATGTTGAGGTCGTATGCTCCTGCATTTACGCCGATTTTTGGAAAAATCCAACCGCTACCGCTTCCTTCCACATTGGAGTCGTAATTGCGGTTGCCCAATTGACTCACACCTACGTAATAAGTTCCAGCTTCAGAAGCGGTGAACTCAAGATAGGGATCGCGACTCAATTCTTCACCTGGTGCGGCTGCATTTTCAACGCTGGCTAATTCATTACCTTGGGCATCAAACAACCGCAGTTCTGAGTCTAACTGCTGGGGTACGTCAAACTCTTCAATGAAGTATTCGATGGAGTCAATATCAATAGTCACAGTATCGCCTGCCTGAAGATCGAAGGTATAGAAATCAACGTCTTCTGAGGCATCAACTGGATTGAGGTCTTGATCGTAGCTGATTGCTGCTGTTGTAGAGTAAGAGGTCTGCTCACCGCTCAGTCCAGTAGCAATCGCAGTAGAAATGGTGTCATTGGGTTCTGAAGATACTTCAGTATCAGTATCATCATCATTATCGTCATCATCATCGTCATCTGGAAGCGCTATTGAATCTGGATTATCAGCGATCGTGATATCAAACGAGCTAGCGGTAGGGTTGATCGTGTAACCAATTCCCGGTTGCAAAGTGTAGGTGAATTCTTCAATTCCCTCCAGCGCTGACTCTGGATCAAAATCGGGCAAACTCGTCTCGTCGAAAGCCGATACTGTGATTGTGGCAGTGGGTTCTGTAATTCGGAAGTAGAAACCACTAGATTGGAAGTTGGCAGACGGGAAGACACCACCCGAAATCTCAGCATTGAGGACATCAAATTCACTCAAACTGCCTGGAACTCCGCTACTCAAATAGATCAATACGCCTTCTTCAGGAGGAGCCTCATTCAGCGAAAAGGTCAGCGTGGTTGCGGTTCCTTCAGATTCAATCAGATTCGTTTCGCTGACGCTGATCCCGACCTGGGGTACGGTGGGTAGCTCAGGAACATCCTCTAGCGTGTCATAGAAGGTGACAGTAGAAGCATTAGTCTCTTCATTGACGATATAACCCGCACTGGGTTCAAGGAAGAAAGTCGCTTCCTGCGGTCCATCGGCTTCCTCATCGTCCAGAACAGGTAGGTTGATGATGGCATAGGGTTCATCTAACCTGAACTTAAGACCCGTCCCAACTCCAGACTCGTCGTAAACCGCTTCAAGCACCTCACCGCCTGGACTAAAAGGTGGGAATCTGAGATCGCCAATGTACTCCGTCAAGTCGATGTCACTGTTAATAATGACTTCAACTCCGTCTTCCGGTATCTCTCCTTGGGCGCTGACAACCAGAGTGAGTACAGAACCACCTGACTCAAGGGATTCAACCAAGGCAGAGGCAAGCAAGTTATCGTCTTCATCAAAGGCAGCCGTGATTGTCTGCAACGATATGGTTACATCTTCTGCGGGTGCAAGAGTTTCGCCACCATTTTCACTATTGCCGTCGCTGCCGTTGTCATCACTTCCAGCCTGGACGAGATCGATCGTTAGCTCGTAATCTCCTCCGCCATATACATTGTCAGTGTAAGCGCTGCCGCTGCCAGGAACACTAGTATCATACTGCCAGTTATCCCAAACGCTTAATCCTACGTAGTAGGTACCATCGGTTTCAGCGGTGAATTCAATGTAGGGATCAAACTCAGAAAAGAATATTTCACCTGAAGCAGGAGCATCATCATTGAATGCCAACTCATTTCCGCTCGCATCAAACACCCGTAGCCCTGAATCCAACACATAGGGAGTCATGAAATCAAGCTGCATGGAGTCAACATCGATTTTGATAGTATTCCCCGCTTCTAGAACAACTTTATAGAGGTCAACATCTTCTGTAGCATCTACATAGCTAAAGCTACCATCCTCATTTTGATAGCGATTACCAATTTCAAAATCGAGCGAGCTAGAAGTAAAAAACGAAGGATTCTCTGAACTTATTCCTGTGTTTGCAGCAAGAGGAATTGTATCATTAGTTTCACTTACTGTACTGTTAGGAACTTCCGCACGAGTATCCACCAGCCTAAATTCACCACTGCTGAAAGCAGAATTTACCTCATACCCTTCACCAGCAACCAAACTAAAACTAGTAGTTTCTAACCCTTCAGTTTCGCCATCATTGGCAATGGGCAAATCGACGAATACAGTAAAATCTGTTAACCTTATATCAAAGCCATCGGAGCGTACCGCGACAATTTCGCCACCTTCGGAAACATTAATCGCATCTAAATCAAACTCACTCAGGTTTGGCGCACTCACAGAAACCACTAACCCTTCTGCTGGAATGGTGCCATTAGTGATATTAAATACATGAGCCGAAACTGTTCCTTCACTTTCTACGAGCAAATCTGGTCCTGTATTCAAACTAACTAAGCTTATCGTCATGATTTTTTTCCTGATAATTTTTTTTGTCGCTTGCAACCAAAATAAGCCAGCGCATTTGATTAAATACGCAAGCGTCATAAGTCATTATTTTGACGTAAATCTAATTTACTAAAGTGATTTAAAGTTACAAGCATCATCAACTGAGATTAACGTATAATCACAACTGTTGCGAATCTTTCTCATATTTTGACTTACGTGAATTCTACTATAAATTTCAGTTTATAAAAGTAGTATTTATATAAAGATTTTTTTAAGCAGTAATTAATGGTTTTAACTTCAGGTATTAGTATTGAGTTGGGAGCAATATCCTCATGGGTGAAACACGAGGAATATTGCTCCAAAAATCTACCTGTTATCAGTCGCTACAGGTTCTGTGGGTTGGTTGTTAAAGACGTAGCGGTGATACGTCTGGCACATTATTAAGCTGATGTGCAGCGTTCATTGTATAATGCGGTTTTCTTTGCATGTCCGGCTCTGATATCCTTTACGCTTATATCGGAATGATAAAAAGTATACACAAAAAAAACTCTGCGTTCCTCTGCGCTTACCTCCGCGTCACTTTGCGTTAAAAATCTATAATTCCCATACAAACGGATTTGATCTGACATACCGAAAAGCTCGCCCTTTTTTATACAAATTAAATGGGTAACAACTTATTTAAACAAAAGCAAAATTATCTGCACTCAAGCTAGTTGCACCAATTCCTTGTAATATTGCTAAATCGGAACCATTCGCACCAATCAAAGTATTATCATCCTGCCCAGTAATGCTCAAATCATCAAAGCCAATACCCAAACCAGCTATACCAAGGACATCTTCACCACTGGTAAAGTCAGTTATGATATTCGCAGCTTGGGGAATTTCAGTGGTAGCAATCCAGAATTGGTCTGCACCAGCACCACCAGTAATGATATTATCACCACCAGAGAGTGCAAAGAACTTGTCGTCACCTGCACCACCGATAATTCTATCTGACATTCCCAGTATCACAGTATCGTCACCGCTACCAGCGTAGATGCGGTTATTACCCGAACTGCTGATAGAAGCGTCGATTAAGTCATCAGAATTACCGGCAAAAATCAACCCATTACTACCTTCTACTTCGATAATATCTTGTTCAAGGGAACCGAATATCGGAGAAGAATCGGGTTCTGTGGGAGGTGCAACCATATCTCCTAAACTAAAGCTTACCCGATAAATATCAGCTCCAAAACTTTCACCAAAAGTCCAACCACTACCGCTATTAGCAACATTAGGGTCATAAAAATCATTCCCCAAAGCACTAATACCCGCGTAGTAAGTACCAGCCGCTGGTGCGGTAAACTCTAAATAAGGGTCTCCTTCAGCTTGGAAAATTTCATCTGGTGCAGCACCTTGATTATTGACAACTAATTCGTTACCTTCTGCATCAAATATACGCAATACAGAATCGAGAATCGATCCCAGTCCCGCATTACCCGTACCGTTTGCATCGATGTCGATAGTAATAGTTTGACCTTCCATCAAATCAAAACTGTACATATCAACATCTTCAGTTGCATCTACGGTATTATCAGTACCTCGAAAACGTTCGGAGATGGCTCCATCAATCGTAACTGAAAGATTGTCGTCAGCTAAATTTAAGCTTAAAGGAACAGCATCGGCAATGGTATCGTTGTTAGTAGTACGTCCATCGTTGTCTGTAGGTCCTTGTGGTAATTCTTCTGGTTCTTCTGGTGGTACGATAACTACAGAATCGGGATTATCGGCTATGGTAAAACTGAAACCACTTGCATTAGTATCTATTGTGTAGCCGTCGCTTTCTATTAAAGAGAAGCTAAATTCTTCAATTCCTTCTAAAGCATCTTCTGGAGAAATTAAAGGATTGGTCGTTTCGTCAAATACTTGCAATTTCAGGTTGGCAGTATTTTCAAAAATCCGGAAGTAGAAACCGCTAGCGTCACCGTTTGCAGAAGGAACCGCACCTCCAGTAATTTCGGTATTAAAGACATCGAATTCACCTAAAGAACCTCTGGTTTCACTATCAACATAAACCAGTAACCCATCCGAGGGAATTTCACCTTCGACGTTAAAGGAAACATTGACTTGTGTACCTTCAGATTCGATTAATTCAGTTTGATCAATAGTCACACCGACTTGAGGAACATTTCCACTACTTTGAATTTGTTCTAAGGTGTCGTAGAAGGTAATATTAGAAGTATTAGCTGTTGTATCGGCAGCGTAATCGGGGCTATTTGCTAAAGAAAATACAATGGATTCGGGAGTATTTGGGTCGTCCGTATCGCGATCGCTAACTGGAAATGGGAAAGCAGCGTTGGGACTGGTCAAAAGTGCTTTAAAACCAGCAGGAGTACCATCTTCGTTATAAACTGCACTGATAATTTCTCCTCCTACCGCTGTTCTGGGAGTACCAGTCAAATTATCAAAGAAACCACTAAAGTCAGTATCGCTTTTAACAATTACTTCTAACCCACCGTCAGGGATTTCACCATCAACTTGAAATGTAAAGTTGAGTAAAGCCGCTTTACCTGTTTCTGTTCCCAAAGATTCGATAATTTGTGAGGAAATAATATCATTACCCTCGAATGTACCGGGAACAGCATTAAACTTAACAACAGGACTATTGGGAGTTTCACCGTCATATTCGACGTATTGCTCAAAATTAGCAGGTTCGGGATTGATTTTGACATCTAGTTCGTATCTTCCTGCACCGATTCCGAAGCTAGGGGAAAGCAATGCACCATCACCCGTACCTTTTACAAAGGGGTCGTAATTTTCGTTAAATGCTTGAGAAACCCCAATATAATAAGTTCCAGCCGTTTCTGCGGTAAAGTCTATGTAAGCATCTCTTCTAGATTCTAATAATTCCCCTGGTGCAGAATCTTCAGCATTGTAAACTAATTCTTCTCCTGCACTGTTGAAAACACGTAAATCTCCACTACCTCGAAGAACAAAACCTTGGGAATTTTCAAAGGGAATCGAATCTAAATCTATAGTAATGCGATCGCCCGCTTGCAATTCCACAGAATACATATCAACGTCTTCTGTTTGGTCTACATCACGGTTATTCTGGAAGTTAAAATTAATTTGACCTCGAACTATCGCTTTGTTTGTTTGACTATCTATTTCCAGAGGTGTTGAAGTCGCAATAGTATCGTTAGATTCTACATCTAGCACGATTACGGGAGCATTATTAACTGTATCGTAAATATCAAAGCTTGATTGATTAGCTTGGGGATTTAAACCAATTTGATAACCTGCATCTGCTGGGGGTTCAACTAAAGTAAAGACAGCGGTTTCTAAGCCTTCAACAATACCATCATCCTTCACCGGAACAGTAACTGTAGCAGTTTGTTCGGTAATTAGAACATTAACAGTAGCGTCATCAATACTGACGATATTGCCACCAGTCACATCAAATTCTAAAGTGTTGAAATCATCCAAATTTTCGGAATTAATCGCAACAGTGATTCCCTCGGATGGTGGTGGAGCGCTGAGATTCAAGGTCAATACAGCAGCAGTCTCTGACTCTTCAATTAAAATTTCGGGTTCGGTTGTCAAACTCACTTGAATTTGACTATCAGCATCATCTGCGATTCTAAAATTAACTGCTGCTGCACTATCATCAATAATGTAACCGACTTGCTGTTGTAAAGTAAAAGTAAATTCTTCAATTCCTTCGGTAATTACTTGTCCATCAGCGTTGAGATTATCATTCCGGGGAGTTAAAGTAATACTAGCTTCCGGCTCGGTAATCTTGAAATAGAAACCGCTACTATCACCATTAGTTACCGGAAAAACCCCACCTTCGACAGTCGCATTTAATAAATTAAACTCACCCAGAGCAAACCTGACATCACTATCAACTAAAACTATTACACCTTCGGGAGGAATTTCTCCATCGACATTAAAGCTAATAGTAGTTTCAGTTTCTCCCTCAATCAAAAGGTTTTCACTAATACTCATTCCTACTGTTGGTGTTGCGGTCGTAGTAGGAACTTGGTCTAAGGTATCGTAAATAGTTACCGCAGAAGAATCTTTAGTATTACTAATTATATAATCTTCACTTGGCTCTACAAATAAATTAAACTGCTGTATCCCTTCTCCCAAAGCAACATCAGAAAAGTTAATTACAGTATTGGGATTAAGTAACTTGACCTGAAAACCAGTCGCAACTCCCGCATCATTATAAATTGCACCGATAAATTCCCCTCCAAATGTAAAGGGTGCAAAAGCTGGTTCTGCTACTAATTCCGAGATATCTGCTAAATCTGTATTGATATTGACAATTAAACCATCTTCTGGTATATCAACATTAGAATTTATCGCCACACTTAAAATAGGCGTTCCTTCTTCGATAGAATCTACCAAATTAGGAGTTATTAAATTATCATCCCCATCAAAGGTTCCTGCTAAAGTATCTATGGAAATTACTGGTAATTGATTTATGGGTGGCTCTGGATTGTTAAAATCTTCTGCATCGATAATGTTGAGAGTAATTGCACTGTTTTCGGAATCTACTTGATAACCTTCTCCATCAATTACTGCAAAAGTAAATGATTCTAAAGCTTCATCCTCGTTTGCACCTTCGTCAAATATTGGTAAAGTAATAGTAGCTGTAGGTTCGGTGATGGTGACAAAAAAACCACTATCTCCCTGAGCAGGTCTAGGAAATCCACTGATTCCCGTTAACTCAATATTGAAAATATCAAATTCAGTCAGTGACCTACGTTGATTCTCTACGCTGTTGATATCATTAATTAAAACAGTAATACCATTGGCTGGAATATCTCCATCAACGCTAAGAGTTAAAGTAATCGAATCTCCCTCAACTACATCGGTTTTATCCGCAGTTAAACTGACGATTGCACTTCCGGGTTCTGTTGGTGGTGTTGGTGTCGGTGTCGGTTCCGGATTTGGTTCTGGTTGACTAACTGCTTGACCAAGATTAAAAGCTAATGTATAATCGCTCGATGGTCCAAGTTGTTGTATCGCAAATGTATAGTCACCACTTGGTAGCGCACCTTCAAAACCAATCGCGTTTAGACCATTACCAATTTCATCTAAAATATCTGTACCAACTTGTCTGGGATTACCGAATAAAGTATAACCCAAAATATTTTCTCGAATCGCAGAATTATCAAGGGGTTCGGTAAAAGTATCTCCCTGTTGTACCCCAATAAACGCTACATCATTAGGATTATAAGATTCCAACACCACCGAATTCAATTGAGAACCTTCGGGAACTGTTACTGTAAGATATTCTTGGTCTCCATCTCCCGTCGTCGCCGTCACCGTAGTAGTTGCTTCGGATAAAGAAAGTTCTAACGGATTAGTTGGATCGTTGGAAATATCCCCATCAATCCTTTCATCATAGTTACTCATGCTTTGGTTCCTATTTTTCCTATTTTTTTAAGTTAATAGTGCGATCGCAAATTCAAAGCGGCAAATAATTCAGTCGAAATTTGAGTATAATAAATTACCTTAAAATATATAATGGTAAATTAAATTTTTAACCCAAATTTTTATCACCGTCTAAGCTAATAGGTGATTATGCCGATTATTGCTAATTAATCTCATTGTGTTGTTTACGTAAATTTTACTATAAATATCAGTTGGTGTAAGTAGTTTTTTTATAAAGTTTTCGTTAAGCAGTCACATTCAGTGCGTGCAAATTTTGCACCCATTACTCAACCAAAGCCGATTCATCACGATACATAAATGTAGAGACGTTGCAATGCAACGTCTCCGGGTATTTAGCGATTTAGATCAAAGATTATCGTAATAGTGCAATAACCCTTGTCCTGCAAAAAATATTACAGCATCTAAGTTACCTAAACAAAAGCAAAATTATCCGCACTCAAACTATCAGCACCAATACCTTGCAATATCGCTAAATCGGAACCATTCACAGCAATCAAGGTGTTATCATCCTGCCCAGTAATGCTTAAATCATCAAAGCCAATACCCAAACCAGCAATACCAAGGACATCTTCACCTAAAGTAAAGTCAGTAATAATATTCGCAGCTTGGGGAATTTCTGCTGTGGCAATCCAGAATTGGTTTTCACCTGCTCCACCAGTAATGATATTATCACCACCAGAGAGTGCAAAGAATTTGTCGTCACCTTCTCCACCGATAATTCGGTCTGCGCTTCCTAATATTACAGTATCGTTACCGCTACCGCCGTAAATCCGGTTACTACCCGTACTGCTTATTGAAGCGTCGATTAAATCGTCGGAACTACCGGCAAAAATCAACCCATTACTACCTTCTACTTCGATAATATCTGAAGAAATAGTTCCGAATGTGGGAGAAGTGGGTGTTGTAGCAACAGCATCGCTGATATTGAGAGTAACTGCACCCCGATCGGAATCAACTTGATAAGCTTCCCCATCAATCACCTCAAAGGTAAATGATTCGGAAGCGTCGTCTTCATCTACACCATCATCAAGTATAGGTACGGTAATAGTAGCAGTGGGTTCGGTGATGGTAACAAATATTCCACTATCTCCGTCGGCAGGTCTGGGAAACTCGCTAATTCCTGTATACTCAATCTGAGCCACATCAAATTCAGTTAGTGACCTAAGTTGATTTGCTACACTATTGGTATCATTAACTAAAACAGTAACTCCTTCTGCTGGAATTTCTCCATCAACGTTAAGGGTTAAAGTAATCGTATCTCCTTCAACCACGTCGCTGTTATCTAAAGTTAATCCGATAGTTGGTCCTGCTGGTTGGGTTTCATCAACCACGTTTAAAGTGACGCTGCTAGCATCGGGATCGACTTCGTATTCTTCTCCATTAACAATCGTAAACGGAAGTTCTAAAGGTTCTTCTGCAAGAATATCGTCAAATACTGAAGTCGTAATTGATGCTGTGGGTTCGGTAATGGTGACAAAGAAACTACTACCACCTGCATCCCCAACTTCAGGTAATCCCTCAATTCCGTTTAATTGTAAATTACTTAGATCGGATAAATCAAACTGTCCCAAAGCTCCAGGGACAGAACTTTGAACTAAAACTTGTACCCCCGAATCCGGAATTTCTCCATCTACATTAAAGCTAATGGTTAATTCGTCACCTTCTACTAAATCGGTTGCACTAGCAGAGATGCCGATATTTGGACCAACTCCAGGTCCTCCATTATCATCAGTAATAGTAAATAAGGTTGAGTTTTGATCGGGATCGACTGTATATCCTTCTCCTGGTGCGAGTTGGAAATCAAAAGGTTGAGTACCTTCTTCAATGATGTCGTTGAGAATATACAGTTTAAAAGAAGCTTCTGGTTCAAACAGCGTTATGCCTAATCTACCTGTCTCTTCGTCAAAAGTAGTAATCTCGGAATTAACGAATTCAGGTGCGGGAGAAGCTGCGAACTGTTCTGTAAAGAAAATGACATCGTTTTCTCCCAAAGTATCAAAATTAACTAAAAGACCTTCTTCGGGAAAATCTCCGGTAACAGTCCATTTCCACTCAACTAAGTTGTTTTCAGCTTCTTCGGATATGGTAGTAGGGACTGTTTCAAAGCTGACTACTGGTAGTTCTCCTGTTGGTGGTTCAGGTTCTACTGGAACTTCTGGATTTTCTGTTGGTGGTTCAGGTTCCGTACCATCCGAATCTTGAAGCGATAAAGTTACAGAACCGGAACTGGGATCAACTGTATATCCTTCACCAGGTAAAACACTAAAAGTTAAATCTTGAGCATCATCAACAGCATCATCAAAAATCGGTACAGTTATACTTGCTGGCGATGCGTTAAGTAGAAAGTCGAAACCACTGGTATCATCATTAACTCTTACGAACCGCCCATTCTCAAATTGGGCTGCGAATACATCTAATTGACCCAGAGCATTTTCAGTTGGACTATCAATAGTGACAGTTAAACCACCTTCGGGTATTGGTTCACTGGAAGTCAACGTAATTGTTACCGCAGTTCCTTCTTCTTCGATCAGAACTGTCGGATTCGCACTTATTGAAATTGCCATAATTTATTTCCTAATTTAGGTATGTTTTTACACCCTAATTGCGTTTTATAGAGAAAGTTGTAAGACCAGAGAAATGGTTATGTAAAACCAAGATGCCAAAAGCTTTCGTAGTTAGCCCAAATTAATGCACCCTTAAGTCGAACACAGTTTACTACTCTATTTCGTCTAACTTATTGAGAAATAATCTCAATATTTTTACTTACGTAGATTTTACTATAAATTTGACTTTATAAAAGTAGCTTTTAATGAAGATTTTGTGAAGCAAGCGATTGTTCTAATAAAAAAAGGTGCATTGAGCTATAAAGCAACAACGCACCCTATTGTTGATGTGGAATAAAAAACGGTAAGAAAAACCGGGTTTTTAGGAATTCCTTTAGAAACCCAGTTTTTTAATCACAAGGAATTAATCCTTGCCAAAGGCGATCGCCTTTTAGGAGAAATACTTTAAGCAAAGGTAAAATTATCTGCACTCAAGCTATTAGCAGCAATACCTTGTAATATCGCTAAATCGGAACCATTAGCAGCAATCAAGGTGTTATTATCCTGCTGGGTAATGCTCAAATCATCAAAGCCAATACCCAAGCCAGCAATACCAAGCACATCTTCACCACTGGTAAAGTCAGTTATGATATTGGCGGAGTTTGGAATTTCAGCGGTAGCAATCCAGAATTGATCTGCACCTGCTCCACCATTGAGAATATTATCACCACCAGTCATGGCAAAGAACTTGTCGTCACCTTCACCACCGAAAGTGTAATTAATTCTGTCCGACTACTTAATTTATTTAACAAAAAGGTGCATTGAGCCTTATCAAAGGCAACAATGCACCCTATTTTTAATATGGAGTACAAAATTTTAATCATTAGTTCCCAACCCGGAGGCTGGGAACTAGTCTGTGTCCCCGAAGGGTAATATCATATCTCTACATTTTAACGATCGCAGTTTCTAGCCCTTTGGGCATTGCCAAAGGCGATCGTTAAACGAGAAATACTTTAAGCAAAGGTAAAATTATCTGCACTCAAGCTATCAGCAGCAATATTCTGTAATATTGCTAAATCTGAACCGTTAACAGCAATCAAAGTATTATTATCCTGCCCAGTGATGCTTAAATCATCGAAGCCAATACCTAATCCAGCAATACCAAGAATATCTTCACCAATAGTAAAGTCAGTTATGATATTCGCGGAGTCGGGAATTTCAGCAGTAGCAATCCAGAATTGGTCTGCACCAGCACCACCATGTATGATGTTATCCCCACCGCTTGTTACAAAGAACTTGTCGTCACCTTCACCACCGGAATAGTGGTCATCACTTCCAAGTATGAAAGTATCGTCACCGCTACCACCATAGATCCGGTTTCCACCTTCGCTACTGATTGAAGCGTCGATTAGGTCATTGGAATCACCACCGAAAACTAGTTGGTTGCTACCTTCTACTTCGATAATGTCTAGTTCAACGCTTCCGAATACTGGTGTCAGTTGGTCATCTGTATCCCCTTCTCCCGGTTCAGGTAATTCCGGTTCGGGTTCTGGTTCCGGCTCAGGTAGAGGTTCGGGTGTTGGTTCCGGCTCAGGTAGAGGTTCGGGTGTTGGCTCCGGCTCAGGTAGAGGTTCGGGTGTTGGTTCCGGCTCAGGTAGAGGTTCGGGTGTTGGTTCCGGCTCAGGTAGAGGTTCGGGTGTTGGTTCCGGCTCAGGTAGAGGTTCGGGTGTTGGTTCCGGCTCAGGTAGAGGTTCGGGTGTTGGTTCTGGCTCAGGTTCTGGTGTTGGTTCTGGCTCAGGTTCTGGTGTTGGTTCTGGCTCAGGTTCCGGCTCAGGTTCTGGCTCAGGTTCCGGCTCAGGTTCTGGCTCAGGTTCCGGCTCAGGTTCCGGCTCAGGTTCCGGCTCAGGTTCTGGCTCAGGTTCCGGCTCAGGTTCTGGCTCAGGTTCTGGTGTTGGTTCCGGCTCAGGTTCCGGCTCAGGTTCTGGCTCAGGTTCTGGTGTTGGTTCTGGTGTTGGTTCGGGTTCTGGCTCGGCACCATCCGAGTCTTGAAGTGATAAAGTTATAGAACCAGCACCGGGATCAACTGTATATCCCTCACCAGGTAAAACACTAAAAGTTAAATCTTGAGCGTCATCAACAGCATCATCAAAAATTGGTACAGTTATACTTGCTGGCGATGCGTTAATTAGAAAGTCAAAACCGCTGGTATCATCATTAACTCTTACGAACCGCCCATTCTGGAATTGGGCAGCAAAAACATCTAATTGACCCAGAGCATTTTCAGTCGGACTATCAATAGTAACAGTTAAACCACCTTCCGGAATTGGTTCGCTGGAAGTCAGCGTAATTGTTACCTCAGTTAATTCTTCTTCGATGAGGACTGTAGGACTTGCACTGATGCTAATTGTCATAAATTCTGGCCTAAAATTAGGTAAATAACTTTGAAATCAATGAATGCTTAGAATCTGCAAGCATTGCTTAACGAGACTTAAACAAAACTCCCATGTGTTGATTAATTGATGTGTATCCTAATAAAATACGATTCAAGGCAGCCGTATTCTTATTTGACGAAACATTTGAACGCACACAATATCAACTGAATATGTTAACTCTCATGAAGTACATACATAGTGATTAACTTCCTTACAAAAGATAACAGAATTTCAGTTAAGTCTACGTTAATTCCGAGGTAGATGATTATGGATTAAGTATTAAACTTAACTCTTTTTTGGGAACCCATCCATAGTTAAAGCTTACTTTGTTTCCTCCAACATCTTCCTCACGATAGAGTTAGTAATTACCCATCAATTTTAGATTTTCTTGACTAAGTTTATAAATATATTGAGAATAAATCTCAATATACTTTCCAGCAAGACTACTTTATTGTAATTTTAAAATTTGTCACGCAGTTAATATGCTGATGAAGTTTGTATGAAGAGATTTGAGATAACAGTATATTTCTTGTGAAATTTTCTTGGAAGAGAGAAAAATATTACTTGGGTTTTTAGCAAAATTTCTTGTCGAACGGGTATTTATGCAAAAAATATGCAAAAAAGCCGACTTCTTTAGAGTAAATCAAAATTATACACCTACTTGTGCAAAATTTGCACAATAAGTTATTTATTATAATTATTCTTATAATTATTTGGGTTCGGTATCACAATCGGGTAGAAGCTGTTCAACATGACGTAAAGTAGGGAAAAAGTAACCGCCGATACCAACCATTAACATTAAAAAAGAGGCGATCGCGTAAATTACCGAAATCCCAGCCCCGTCACCAGTACCGAATATAGAACCAAGTATCGGGGCTAAACTGCCATCGGGTTGCATTGCTGGTTCAAATACTTTATCTGCTAGGGGGCCAGCGATTAATGGAGCTGTCAAAGAAATCACTACCCCAATAGACTGGTCTGCGGCTAAAACCCTTCCTTGTAAACTAGAAGGGACTTTTGCATACCAAATCGCATTGCTTGAACTGTAAAACAAAGGGGTATGCATGGTGGAAAGAAACATTGATGACATCCAAACCCAGGGTATTTGCGTAAAAGCTAGAAAAGCTCTAAAGAAGCCAGCACCAATAAAACCAATTAACATACCATGAATTTTACGTTTGAAACCACCCCAAGTACTTAGCAACAATGCTCCAACAATACCCCCTAAACCAGCAGCAGTGGTTACATTTCCTAAAATTTGGGAATCACCATTCGTTCGCGCCAGAATTAAGGGATTATACAATACTTTACCGATATCGTTAGGTAAAGCAAATAAAGTAAAGGCGATCGCCATTGCTAGTAAAGGTGGTTTGGCAAAGATATAGCGGAAACCGAAAGTTAGCTTTTGCCAAATATTTTCTTGAATAGGATTTTCATTACTTGATTGTTCGAGTGGAGGTTGGGGAATATGAGAAATGAGTAAAGTCATTAAACCAGCAGCGAAAGTTGTAATATCTATAGCGATGATTCCACCTAAACCAATTATCGGGTAAAGACCACCAGCCAAAGCCGGGGAAATAATTGCTGAAGCATAATTAACAGCAGCACTCATACTACCGGCGCGGGTATACTGTTCTTTAGGTACAATTAAAGCAATCGAAGCAGAATAAGCTAAAGTTTGAATTTGTCCGAAACCACCATAAATTCCGACTACACAGTAAAGATGCCAAACTTCTAATCGATTAGTAAAATGTAGCAATCCGACAGTGAGAGTACATAAAAAAGCCACAATATCACCAAGCAGCATTAGCTGTTTGCGATTAAAACGGTCTACAATAATTCCAGAAAATGGAGTTATCAACAAGCGCGGTAATTGAACAAAAAAACTGACCAAAGTTAGAGCAGTAGCCGAACCTGTAACTTGCCAAACCCAGATTGTCAGTGCAAATACGGTCATATAGCTGCCGATGGTGGATACTATTTGACCGAGCCAGATGATGATGAAGGTACGCATTTTGGAATGGGTAATGGGGGATGGGTAATGGGTAATGGGTAATGGGGGAAATCATTAATAATGAGGGAGTTTTGACGAACACGCTACGCGCTTCACTTTCAACTCTTAATTTCTATTACCAATTACCAATTACCCATTACCAATTACCAATTTTTAAAATTCTAGTGATATTTTCCCAAAAACTGCGAAGGGAGCGCCTGGTATTACACGCAAATCGTTACGCGCTCCTTCGTAATAGTTTACGTCAAATAAGTTTTGAAAATTCAATGAAGCCCCAAAGTTATTACGTCTGTAAAATATAGAAGCATCTGTTCGCAGGTAACTGGGAAGACTAAAGCTGTTTAACAAGTCTCCTTCACGTTTTCCGACGTAATATAACCCTAAACCGAAACCCAACCCTTGTAAGCTCCCGGATTGAATTTGATAAGTAGTCCACAAGCTAGCACCGTGTTTGGGAACGTTACGCAGGGAGTTCCCTTCGGGCAAAACATCGTCTTCAGAAATTATGGCATCTGTATAAGCATAACTACTTAAAAGGTTCCATCCCGGTAGAATTTCACCGGCTATGGTGACTTCAACTCCTTGGCTGCGCTGTTTTCCTGTTTGCTGGGAACCTACCTGACCTATTGCTGATTCTTCGATGACGTTTGTTCGTTCTAAATGAAATAGTGCGAGTGTAGTTGAAAGTCTATCATTTAATAAATCGGCTTTGACACCTATTTCATACTGCGTACCTCTTTCTGGCTCGAATGGTTCGCCAGTTATAAAGTCATTGGTTTCAACGTCAAGTGAAGTTTCTCGTCCAATTATAGGTTTAAATGACCGGGTATAGCTACCATAAAAGGATATATTTTCTGCTGGTTTATAAACAACACCCGCACGAGGGCTAAAAGCTTCATCTGTACGGTCAAAACTTTGCCTTAAGTCGAAACGGTCTTCATAAGTTTGGTCGGCTATGTCAAAACGTCCACCTAATACTACAATCCATTGCTCTGATAGTGAAATTTGGTCTTGCAGATAAAAACCGATAGAATTTGTTGTCGTTTTGCTCTCTTCGGAAAGGCCTGGAATACTGTTCACACTTTCGGGTGAATATTGGGGATCGAAAATATTGATCGCGCTTATTCCGAAAATATTGAGATCGAGTTTGTCTTCAAATGTATCTCGCGATAATTCTACACCAAAGAGCAGTTCGTGTTTTATATTCCCCGTGGCAAATTTTCCAGATAAACTAGTGTTGAGATTGAGGCTGCTTAATTCATTGGGGTTTTCTACAAAAATCCGATCCAAGGTGCGATTATCACCTCTAAGTCCCCTTGGCAAAATAAAACTACTTTCTGGAACATCTACTTCAGAAACTAGCAGTTCGTTAGCAAATGTTAAATTATCGCTAAATTCGTGTTTGAATCGATAACCCCAGCGAGTTGCTCTACTTTCATTTCTACTCAGCGATGGTTCTCCTAAGTTGACACTAGAATCAACTTCACCTTCGGGGTTATCTAATACTGTTCCTAATGCTGGTAATTCTGGCGCACTTCCGGTAGTGTTGTATGTAAGATGTTCTAATTCTGCAATTAACTGAGTGCGATCGCTATTAATTAGTTTAAGAACTGGAGAAACAAAAAATGTCCGTCTTTCCTCAAAGTCTCTAAAACTATCAGACCACTGATAAGAACTTGTTAAACGATATGCAGGAGAATCGGTTCTATTACCCAAAGGTCCGGTAAAATCAATTGACGGACGATGCAAATTGAATTGACCGACTTGATAATCAAATTTATATGAAGGTTCATTTAATGGTACTTTTGTAATTATATTTACAGTTCCACCCAAGTCACCTTGCCCAAATAAAACTGAAGCTGGTCCTTTAAGGATTTCAAATCGTTCTACATTGGTGATTTCTGCAAGTGTTCCTAAAGTTGTATCTCGTAGTCCATTTCTTAAAGTATTTTCACTTTCAAATCCGCGAATCACCGGGGTGATTGAGGGAGCATCTGATGCAACACGACCTGTTGTGACTCCAGCACTATTACGTAATGCTTCTCCTAAGTTGGTAGTTCCTTGTTCTTCGAGAACTTGTTCGGGAATCGCTTGAATTGACTGAGGTATGTTGATAACTGGAGTATCTGTTCTCGTTCCCACGGAAGATTCGATAATCCGATATCTTTGGGGTGTTGCGCTACCCGTAACTACAAGTTCAATTACATCATCTGATTGTTGCGGTTGTTCAGGTTTTTGTTGGGGTTGTTGTGGTGTTTGAGCATTTGTACCCTCGACTGGGGAAACTCCCAGAATAAATTCCTCTCCTTGGGTTCTGGGAACTGTTGCTGTCGGTGGTGCATCTTGTCCGGTTATTTCAATTCGGATTCCGTTACCATTGATATTACTCACCCTTACCAATGCAATTCCTGTGAGGGGATTAGCTAACTGAAATTCTTCTCTTTGAGGTAATTCTAATACTGCATTCGGGATATCAGTAACAATTGTATTACCTACTACAGTAGTGCTGGCAGGCTTTAATAACTGCGGATTTAGGGTTTTGAGAACTACTTCTAATCCCACGTCCGTTTCGTAGAGTTCCACAGCAGTAACTTTGATTCGATTATTCGTTGGAGTCGATTGAGCAATCAAGGAAGAATTCACAACTGAGTTTGATGTTGCTTGTGTTTCCTTTGCCAATCCAGGAGCAACAGCTAGCACTATACTAACTATGCTGATAAGCCATACTTGGATCATAAATAACTGCTGCTTCACGGCAATATCCTCAAAAGATGACATTTAGTCTACAAAATTTTGGTCAGTCTAATAATCTACATCAGCAAGTCGTCAATAATCAATTTCACACCCTCAGACAGATCAAACTCAGTATTTAAAATAAAAATAGTCAAAAAAGATACTCAAAAAAGTTAGTGAATCGCTAATTTTACACCTTAAGATAGATAAAATTATAGCAATCCGAATTGAGATGTGAGAAAATACTTAGATTCAAACTTGGGAATAGAAGTCAAATTTGACTCATACCTGGCGACTGGAAGTCGCAGCTACATAAACAAAACCCGCCTGCGCGGGTTATTTAATTAAGTCCACGCAGGTGGACTTCGTTTGTGTAGTAGCGGTTTTAACCGCTAGATTATATATAAATTTCTTACAAATCATTTAGGATTGCTATATACGACTTTTTGCTTATTTTTACTTGTCTTTTGGTCATAGATGACCCTAATCTTACAACCCTTTTTTGCTACATCCTATAATAACTAAGATCAACTTTTCAAGAAAAATCAATCTTAAAAAGCTTATTAACAATAGTTGCACAAAAAGGTCATTAGCAGATATATTTAGTTATACTAAATAAAGAATTACTAGGCTCAGTGTCAAAAAGTATTATTTTGTCATTAAGTCAAAGGTATTTACTCCTAATAAATACTTACAGGCTGACTTTTTGATGATTTTTCAAATCAGGCAAGCTCAGCAATTAACACTTTAGTTAAAAGTAATATTACGTTTGTATGAAAGTTTACGTGTTATTATTATCAAATAATGTATTATAGAAATTTAGTCGGGAAAAAAACTATCAAATTTTATTGATAATTATTTTTATTAAGTAAAATTAAAAATCGAAGCTGAGCGATTTTCAAGCATTGCAATTATGTCTATAAATTTACCGTCATTTTCTACAGTTGTTGATTTGATGCAGTACCGCTCGCATCATCAACCTCTTCTACAAGGCTATATTTTTCTGACAGATGGTGAAAGTCAGGAAAATTCGCTTAACTATAGAGAACTTGATACAAAAGCGAAGGTAATTGCAGCTTATCTCCAGAGTTTGAATTTGATTGGAGAGCGAGCATTATTATTGTATCCGCCTTCTTTAGAATTTATTGCCGCTTTTTTGGGATGTTTGTATGCGGGTGTTATAGCAGTTCCCGCTTATCCACCAAGGAAAGGACAGAGTTTACTTAGACTAAAATCGATCGCAGCAGATTCACAAGCTTTGATTGTGCTAACGGTTGAGTCTTTGTTAGATGTGATCGAATCCCAGCAGACTATCAATTTACCAGACATCAAATACGCGATCGCAACTGACAGCTTACCTGAAAATTTAGCAGCAGATTGGCAAAAGCCTGAAATTAACAGCGAGACTTTGGCTTTCTTACAATATACATCTGGTTCAACCGGAAATCCCAAGGGTGTGATGGTAAGTCATGGTAATTTGCTGCATAACGAACAAATCATCAAGCAAGGATTTGGACATACCAAGGATACTACGGTTGTCGGTTGGTTGCCTTTTTATCATGATATGGGACTGATAGGGAATGTATTGCAACCACTTTATTTAGGAATTTGCTCTATTTTAATGCCGCCTGTAACCTTTCTCCAGAAACCTATCCGTTGGTTACAAGCAATTTCTAATTACAAGGCTACAACTAGTGGTGGACCTAATTTTGCCTACGAGATGTGTTTGCAAAAAATTACACCCCAACAGCGAGCTAGTTTAGATTTAAGTTGTTGGGAAGTCGCTTTTTGTGGTGCGGAAACAATTCGGGCTGAGACTTTAGAGAGATTTGCTCAAGTGTTTGCAGAATGTGGTTTTCGTAAGGAAGCGTTCTTACCTTGTTATGGTTTAGCTGAAGCGACGTTATTTGTCAGTGGAAGTAAAAATATAGCAGCACCGAAAGTTATTCATGTTGAAACGAAAGCTTTAGCAGAAAATCGGATTGAAGTATCAAGGGAAAACCTAACCCCTCAGCCCCCTTCGCTACTAGGGAATGGGGAGAATAAAGAAAAATTATCAAATACTGCAATAGTCAGTTGTGGTATTGAAGCGCAAGAAGTTGTGATAGTTAATCCAGATAATTTTAATCCCTGTTCTGAAAATCAAGTCGGAGAGATTTGGGTAAGGGGTGAAAGTATTGCTCAAGGTTATTGGGGAAAAATTCAAGAAACAGCAGAAACTTTTAAGGCGAAGATAGGAGAGGGAGCAGAGGAAGTGGAGGAAAAATCCTATTTACGAACGGGGGATTTAGGCTTTATAAGGGAAGGGGAATTATATATAACTGGAAGAATTAAAGATACGATTATTATTCGAGGTTTAAATTATTATCCCCAGGATATTGAGTTGACGGTAGAACAAAGTCATCCTAGTTTACAGCCGGGATGTGGCGCTGCTTTTGGTGTGGAAATTGCCGAAAGAGCGAAAGAAGAGGGGTTAGTTATAGTTCAGGAAGTGAAGCGAGAAGGTTGGCGGAGTGTTGAGGTTGAGAATGTAATTTCATCAATTATTTCGGCGGTTTCACAGCAGTATCAGCTACAGGTTTATGCCGTAGTATTACTGAAGCCGGGGAGTATTCCGAAGACGACGAGCGGTAAAATTCAGAGGTATGCTTGTCGTGCTGGTTTTGAGAATGGTAGTTTGAATAGGATTGGTGAGTGGTGTTTTGAGGAGGGGAATGAAGAATTAAAAAACCGCAGAGACGCGGAGAGCGCTGAGGGAAGAGGTTTGAGAGAGAGCCGGGTTTGTGCGGATGAGTTGATTGTTTGGTTGAGGGAGTATGCTGGTAATTATATTAATTCGCGTTTGATTGATGAACGTCGTTGTATTCCTCCTCATATTGTGTTGGATTTTGGTAATCGGGGATTATTGGGGATGCAGGTTCCTCGTGAATATGGTGGGTTGGGATTGGGAAATTATGACACGATGCGGGTGTTGCAACAGTTGGGAGCGATTGACACTACTTTATCGCTGTTTGTGGGATTAAATAATATTTTGGGGATTCGTCCGATTTTGCGCTACGGTAGCAAGGCTTTGCAGGATGAATTATTGCCTATTTTAGCGACGGGAAGGGAGTTAGCAGCGTTTGCTATTACTGAACCAGCTGCTGGTTCTAATCCGCAAGCGATAACGTCTCAAGCGATTTCTGATGGTGATGGGTGGAGGTTAAGCGGTACGAAGATTTGGAGTGGCTCTGCTGCTTGGGCTGGAGTTACGAATGTGTTTGTTCAGCATCAGAATAAGGATGGAAGTTGGCAAGGAATTAGTGGCTTTGCGGTGCGAAAAGGTACGGGGATGCGTCAGGGTAAAGAAGCTTTGACAATGGGTATGCGGGGAATGGTACAAAATACCGTTTATCTGGATGATGTGTTGGTGAGTTCAGAGCAAATGTTGGGTGAACCAGGGGCTGGAATGCAGGTAGCGCAAGACGCGATGATGTATGGTAGATTGGCGATCGCCGCTGCTAGTGTGGGAGGTATGAAGCGTTGTACTCAATTAATTTTGCGTTACAGTTCCCGTCGTTGCGTTTCTACAGGGAAGTTATTAGAGAATCCTTTTGTACTCAAGCGTTTGAGTGAAATTACTGCTGCTATCACTGCGACAGAAAATTTAGTTTCTCAAGTTGCTCGACGATTGGATGCAGGAGAAGATATTCCCGTAGAAATATATACTGCTTGTAAAACTGCTGCTCCCGAATTTTATTGGCAAGCTGCTGATAGTTTGGTACAAATATTGGGTGGACGCGGTTATATTGAAACGAATATCGCACCGCAAATTTTACGAGATGCGAGAATTTTACGTATTTTTGAAGGACCTACAGAAACATTAAATATGTTTTTAGGTTCGCGGATATTACATGAAAATGGAATTTTAGCAAATTTTATTAGTAAAAGTTTTCAAGCTCCAGAAATAGCTGAAAAATTACAAACAGCAGCTCGTGAAATTTATGAAAAAACCTCATATCGTCCTAACGGACACCCCTCTCCTTACCAAGGAGAGGAAACCTCATATCGTCCTAACGGACACCCCTCTCCTTACCAAGGAGAGGGGACGGGGGTGAGGTTATCTGCAACTCGTTGGGCTGCAATAGTTACGGGTGAAATCACAACTTTTGCTATACTTTGGGCAGCTTTATATGAAACTCAGATACATTCTGCTTGTGAGTCAGTTGTTCGTGCTATTGAATGGGTAAAATTTAATTTTGAAGAGAAACTCAGACAAGCTCTATCAAATTCCCAACCCACGGTTTTATCTTCTGAAGAAAATACTGAACTAATATCCAGTTACATTGACACCATCGGCGATATTGAACAAACCCTACCCGGAGAAGATTGGGAATTAGACGAATTTTTACGTAAAGAAGTAAGAAGTAAGAAGGAAGAAGTAAGAAGGGAAGAAAACAAAGAAATAAATTCTCCCTCTCCCCTTGTCTCCCCCTCCGCTCCTAACAATACTTCTTCAATCCAAAATTGGTTAGTCAATTGGTTGAGTGGGAAATTAAAATTACCAAATAAAGCCATAGATATAAATAAATCTTTTGCTGACTATGGGATTGATTCTGTGATTGCGGTGGAATTGGCGCAGGATTTACAAGAATGGCTGAATTATCCTCATGCTATTGAAGCCACAATTGCTTGGAATTTTCCCACCATTGAATCATTAAGTAATTATCTTACTCAAACAATACAAGAAGTTCCAACGGAGAATAAACCCGAAGTCGAACTCCCAACAGAAGATTTATCCGAATTTGAATCAATATCTGATGTGGAATTAGCGGAATTACTCGCAGCAGAAATTAATGCAGTTAAGAGGAGGGGAAGCGAATGAGTCAGAATGATGCAAAAATTGATTATCGTTCGCTGCTGCAAGATGCGCTTTTGGAAATGCGATCGCTACGGGGTAAATTGGAAGCAGAAAAACAAGCAAAAACTGAACCAATTGCGATTATTGGGATGGATTGTCGGTTCCCTAGTGGTGCAAATTCTCCAGAAGCATACTGGAAATTACTGCGAGAGGGAGTTGATGCAATTACTGAAGTTCCCCCCGAACGTTGGTTAATTGATACTTACTACGATTCAGATCCGGATGTTCCAGGGAAAATGTATACTCGTTACGGGGGATTTATTGATAACGTTGATAAATTTGACCCCCAATTCTTTGGTATTTCTCCCCGCGAAGCCACACAAATGGACCCGCAACAGCGTTTGTTGTTAGAAGTTAGTTACACAGCCTTGGAACGCGCCGGACAATGCGTGCAAGGGTTAAACGGCAGTCAGACAGGCGTTTTTGTTGGCATCAGCTTCGATGATTATGCTAAATTCAGCCTCAATTCTGGAGATATCAATCGTATTGATGCTTACTCTAGTTTAGGTAATACCCGCAGTATTGCCGTAGGACGTTTATCTTATGCATTCGGTTTACAAGGTCCTACAATGCAGTTAGATACAACTTGTTCATCTTCTTTACTGGCAACTCATTTAGCTTGTCAGAGTCTGCGTAGTGGTGAGTCTAATTTAGCATTATCTGGTGGAGTTAGTTTAATGCTTTCTCCGGAACCAACTATTGGTTTTTGTAAATTAAAAGCATTAGCCCCAGACGGACGTTGTAAAACTTTTGATGCAAATGCTAACGGTTATGTGCGGGGGGAAGGATGCGGGATTATTGTCCTCAAACGGCTTTCGGATGCGATTAGTAATGGAGATAATATTCTTGCTGTAATTCGAGGTTCAGCAGTTAATCATGACGGACAAAGTAATGGTTTAACCGCTCCCAACGGTGCTGCCCAAGAAGCCGTAATTCGACAAGCTCTTACAAACGCTCAAATAAAACCGCATCAAATTCAATATGTAGAAACCCACGGTACGGGTACAAGCTTGGGAGATCCAATCGAAGTTTTAGCATTAAGTAAAGTACTCGGTGAAGGTAGAAGCCAAGATAATCCCCTGATGATTGGTTCTGTAAAAACCAATATGGGGCATTTAGAAGCAGCTGCGGGAGTTGCCAGCATTATTAAAGTAGTTCTCTCCCTACAAAATCAACAAATTCCACCTCACTTACATTTTCAACAACCCAATCCTCATATCCCTTGGTCAAGATTACCAGTTAATGTACCCACCAAGTTGACTCCTTGGAACGTTGAAGATACAACCCGTTTCGCTGGTATCAGTTCCTTCGGAATGAGCGGTACAAATGCTCATGTCATATTAGAACATTTTGTAGAGACGTTATATATAAAGTCTCCTAAAGAACGTCCCTTACATTTACTGACATTATCAGCGAAGACACCACAAGCATTATCAGAACTTGTAAAGAATTACAAAGAATACTTGACAAATAATAGTGATGTTAATTTTGCGGATATTTGTTTTAGTGCGAATATAGGGCGATCGCACTTTTCCCATCGGTATAGTATGATTGCTGAATCTTGTGAGGATGCACTGCAAAAATTGGAGACGTTATATATAACGTCTCTACAAAATGCATCTGTTTTTACAGGGATAATATCTAATAATAAACGTCCCAAAATCGCTTTTTTATTCACTGGAGATAGTAGTGAATATATAAATCTAGGTTTACAGTTATATCAAACTCAACCAATTTTCAAAAAAGCTTTAGATGAATGTAATCAAATCAGCAAACGATTAGTTGATCAAATAGGGAATAAGCAACAAGTAAAAGATACTAGTTTATTCGCAATCCAATACGCTCTATACAAATTATGGACATCTTGGGGAATATATCCCGATGTAGTTACAGGAGATGGAATTGGGGAATATGTTGCAGCTACAGTTGCGGGAGTTTTTAGTTTAGAAGATGCGTGTTTATTAGTAGCAAACCACAGTAAATCTGAATTTGAAAAAGTTGTAAATTCAATTAATTATTGCTTTCCGCAAATAGAAATAATTTCTCAAGTTACTGGTGAATTAATTAACTCAGAAATTGCTAATGCTTCATATTGGTGTGAGAGACTGCAATTAGCAAGTGTAGAGAAAATCATTGAGAACCTTAAACAAAATGATTGTGATATTTGTTTAGAAATCGGAGTAGAATCAGCACAATTATCATCAACAGAAGTATTATGTTTGCCTTCTCTAGGAACAGATGAAAATTATCATAATTGGCAAGTAATGCTATCAAGTTTAGCTCAGATGTATGTGATGGGAGTTAATATTGATTGGGATGGATTTGATCGAGATTATCAAAGAAGTCGCGTTTTATTACCAACTTATCCATTTCAACGTCAGCGCTATTGGATTGAAGTTCTTAAACTTAAACACTATCAACAGATAACTACTGAAAATCTACATCCCTTATTAGGAAAACAAATTGATATTGCTAATTTAGAAACAATTCATTTTGAAAATCAAATAAATCAAGATAATCCTGCTTATTTACAACATCATCAAGTATTTGATACGGTAATTATGCCAGCCGCAGGCTACTTAGAAATGGCATTATCAGCAGCGGGTAAAGTATATCAAATAAATAATTTATTATTGAGCAATGTAGAAATTCATCAAGCTTTAGTTTTAGAAGAAGTTTCGACAACAGTACAATTGATTCTTACACCTATTGATACATCCAAAAATCAAGAATATCAATTTGAAATTTTTAGTTTAGCAACGAAAAAAGCACAAAACATTGAAAACAGTGTAGGTTGGGTTAGCGACAGCGTAACCCAACAATTCAATAACTCACAAACACAAAACCCAACTTGGATATTGCACGCTAGTGGTAAAGTTAATCAAGAGGCAGAGCCTCAACAACTTCATTACCAGGCTGAGCCTGGTAACAAGAATCTTAATTCAATTGACGTAGAAAAGTTTTACCAAAGCTGTCAAAAACAGGGAATTAATTATGGTAAAAATTTTCAAGCAATTAAACAACTTTGGAAGAGTGAAAAAATAGCTTTAGCTGAAATTGTTTTACCTCAAGTTGAATCCATAGCTTATAAATTACATCCCATACTTTTGGATGCTAGTTTACAGGTTGTGGGTTGTGTTTTACCAAATAATCAAACTTATTTACCGATTGGAATCAAAAGTTTTAGATTTTTTGGAAGTACAAGTAATATTGTTTGGAGTTATGTACAATTTGATGATAATCAAAGTAATTCTTCGTTAATTATAGCTGATGTGCAAATATCAGAACCAGATGGACGTTTGGTTGCTCAAATTCAAGGATTGCAATTAAAAGTAGTTGATTCTCAAGCTATTTTGCCCAAAAAGCAGTCTTTTGAAGATTGGCTTTATAGGATTGAATGGCGAGAACAGTCTATTATTGATGGGTTGGGTTGTGAGGATTATTTGTTATCTCCACAAGAGGTTTATGAGCGGGTTATATTTAAACGCAAAGGTACGCAAAGGGATACGCAAAGGGAGGCTGAGGTTTTATATGGGCAGTTTTTGGCTGAGTTGGATGGTTTGAGTGTTGGTTATGTTTTGCAAGCGTTTGATGTTTTGGGTTGGGAGTTTGTTGTTGGTGAATGTTTTTCTATTTCGGAAGTTGAGCGGAGGTTACAAGTTGCTCCTCAACATCAACGTTTGTTAGAGCGTTTGTTGGAGATGTTGGTGGAGGTTGGTGTTTTAGTTAAGGAAAATCAGCAATTACGAGTTTTAGAAAAACTAATAATTTCTCAACCGGAAATTCAATATCGACGATTATTAGAGAAATATCCTTTTGGTGGGAGTGAGTTAAGTTTACTGCATCGTTGTGCTTCGAGTTTGGCTTCGGTGTTACGGGGAGATGTGGATGGGGTGCAGTTGTTGTTTCCGGAGGGGGATTTATCAGCAGCAACTGAACTTTATCAAGATTCTCTTGGTGCAAGGTTGATGAATGGTTTAGTACAGCAAGTGGTTTGTACATCAATTGTTGACAAACCTGATGATAAAGTATTACGAATTCTGGAAATCGGTGCTGGTACTGGGGGAACTACTACATATTTATTACCTCATCTTAATAATAGCGGTATTGAATATACTTTTAGCGATATTTCTCCACTTTTTATCAATAAAGCACGGGAAAAATTTAATCAATATAATTTTGTTAAATATGAATTATTGGATATTGAGCAAGTAGTTGGTGATGAGTTAAATAATTCTTTTGATATTATTATTGCTGCTAATGTTTTACACGCTACTCAAGATATACGACAAACTTTAGGTAATGTAGAAAAATTACTTACTTCTAAGGGATTCTTAGTTTTACTTGAAGGTACTCGTCCTTTACGTTGGCTTGATTTAATTTTTGGTTTAACTGAAGGTTGGTGGAGATTTACAGATACAGATTTACGTCCGGAATATCCTTTGTTATCTGTTAGTAAATGGGAGAAAGTTTTACAAGATTGTGGGTTTGAACAAGCATTATCGATAACTCCAGATTCTGATTTATTGAGTCAGCAAGCTGTGATTATTACCAGGAAAACCTCAAAAACCTCACCCCGTCCTGACGGACACCCCTCTCCTTACCAAGGAGAGGGGCTGGGGGTGAGGTTCCAAGATGGTGATAAACCTTGGTTAATTTTTAGCGATCGCCGTTTTAATATTGGCAAGGAGTTAGCGCAACAGTTACAAAATCAAGGTGATAAATGCATTTTGGTTTATTCGGGTGAAGGGTATGAAAAACACAATGAGCAAGAATTCAGCATTTGTGCGACTAATTCCCAGGATTTTATTAAATTAATTCAAAATCTATCAAATCATCAATCGGTTTTCGGGGGAATTGTACATCTTTGGAGTTTGGATGCAACATCTACAGAAAATCTTAATTCTGAACAACTAGAAATAGACTTAGAAAACTATTGCGGTAGCGCTTTGTATTTGATTCAAGCTTTGTTAAGATCCCCCCAACCCCCCTTAGAAAGGGGGGCTACAAGCAGCAATTCTCAATCCTCGTTATCGAGCGAAGCTATGAGATCCCCCCAACCCCCCTTCTCAAGCAGGGCTAGGGGGAATCTTTTAGTTGATACTCCCATATATTTAGTTACACAGAATGCTCAAGCAATAGGAAACGATACAATATCTGGATTAGCCCAATCTTCATTATGGGGTATCGGTAAAGTAGCAGCTTTAGAAACAGATTTTCGCTTCAAGAATATAGATATAGATTCAACAATATCTGTATCCTTACAAGCACAAGCTTTATTAACTGAATTATTATCTGAAGATACAGAAGAGCAAGTCGCTTTACGGGGTGATAAGCGTTATGTTGCTAGATTAGCTAGATATAAACAAGAAGCTGAAAAACAACCTTTACCTTTACAATTAACCATATGCGAACGTGGAACTTTAGAAAATCTGGAATTTCAACCTGTTGTTAGGAAGAAACCAGCAGAAAATCAAGTTGAAATTCACGTTAGAGCCACAGGAGTCAACTTTCGAGATATTCTCAATGTTTTAGGATTGTACCCCGGTGATGCTGGTGCTTTAGGCTGTGAGTGTGTAGGTGAAATCGTTGCCTTGGGGAATGGAGTTAAGGATTTAAAGATTGGGGATATAGTTATTGCGATCGCAAACAATAGTTTCAGCGAGTATGTCACTGTCAATGCTCTGATGGTGACAATTAAACCACACAACCTGACTATCGAAGCAGCTGCCACCATTGGAGTGAGTTTCGTAACTGCATATTATAGTTTGCATCATCTGGCAAAAATTTCCCCTGGGGACAAGGTACTGATACACTCAGGTGCAGGTGGTGTTGGACAAGCTGCAATTCAAATTGCTCAACAAGCTGGTGCTGAAGTATTTACAACAGCAAGTTTGAATAAATGGGAAGTCTTACAATCAATGGGTGTGAAACATATCTTCAATTCTCGCACTCTTGATTTTGCAGAAGAAATAATTCAGCTTACTCATGGTGAAGGAGTAGATATTATCCTCAATTCTTTATCTGGAGAATTCCTAACTCAAAGTTTATCTATACTCAAAAATAACGGACGATTTATAGAATTAGGTAAAACTCAAGACTGGAATTCTCATCGTGTTTCTACACTAAAACCAGATGCAGCTTATTTCCAAGTTGATTTAGTAAACTTGTGTCAGCAACAACCGGATTTAATTCAAACTATGCTGCGTGAGTTGATGCCCCAATTTGCAGCGAATCAACTCCAACCTTTACCATTAACTGTCTTTCCATTTGAGCAATCCGTTGATGCTTTCCGTTATATGCAGCAAGCCAAGCATATTGGTAAAGTTGTGGTAATGGGCATTGGGTATGGAGATAAAGGGAATGTTACTCCCTTTTCAGTAGAAGATTACGGAGTAAATAACCGCAGAGACGCAGAGAGCGCAGAGAAAAGAAATAAAGAGGTATTGGTAACTTTAGGGCAGGAAGCGAATGATTTATCTTCTTTATCGCGTCGCCCCATCTCCCCATCCTCCCATCTCCAAAAAGATGGTACATATCTAATCACGGGTGGAATCGGTGGATTGGGTTTATTCATTGCAGATTGGTTAGTTAAAGAAGGTGCGAGAAATTTAGTATTAGTCAGTCGGAGTCAACCCGATAATCAAGCTAAACAAAGGATTCAAGCTTTGGAAAACTCTGGCGCTAGAGTAATGGTGGCTCAAGTTGATGT
>NZ_JADEWL010000081.1 GCF_015207665.1 Plectonema cf. radiosum LEGE 06105 | reverse complement strand
AATAAGGACTGTTAACTAACTCCTCACTCCTCACTCCTAACTCCTCACTCCTAACTCCTCACTCCTCACTCCTAACTCCTCACTCCTCACTGCTTAATCGTCCGAATCCATGAAGTCATCGTCGTCTTCGTCTTCATCTTCGTCTTCAAATTCTCCTAAAAGACCATCGTCATCAAAATCATCGTCATCATTGTCATTATCAACTTCCATCGGTGTTAATCCCTTAATATCTTCATCCACATTTACCCCTAGGTTATCGCTCATCAAATCGTTATCATCATCTAAAATTGATCGCGATGTACTCCTTAACCCAAATCCTTCTGGTGCTATGGTTGGTGAATCCAAATTGTAATTACGGGCTGTCCTATCGTCTAGAACCATGTCCAAGGGGTCATCGACTTCATCGAGTATACCGCCGCTCATTTCGTTCGTATAGTCATCAACTATACCCATTTCTTCATAAGCGTTGAATCCTGTACCCGCCGGAATCAATCGACCGATAATTACGTTTTCTTTCAAACCCCGCAACCAGTCGGATTTACCTTCAATTGCTGCTTCGGTTAACACGCGAGTGGTTTCTTGGAATGAAGCCGCTGAGATGAAGCTATCGGTGTTTAATGATGCTTTTGTTATCCCTAATAATACTGGAGTATATTGGGCTTTGGCTCCCCCGGTAATCGACATGGCTTCGTTGACTTGTTCTACTTGTCGCAGTTCAATCAATTCCCCAGGCAGCATTGTAGTATCCCCGCCATCATCCAATCGCACTTTGGAAGTCATCTGCCGCACAATTACTTCGATGTGTTTGTCGGAAATCTCAATACCTTGGGATTGATACACCGATTGCACTTCGTTCACCAAGAAGGTCTGCACTTTTTGCAACGCCAGACTGGTACAAGCATACACTCCCTCATCGGAACCTTGATTAAAAAATACTTCCAAGATTTCATGAGGATTAGAAGGACCATCTGTCAAAGGCTGACCAGTAGTCACCGTCTGTCCTTCGGAAACTACCATGTTTTGTCCCGGTCCGAGGGGATAATCGGTGACTACTCCTCCAGCTTCCAACACCTTAATTGCGATCGCCTCATCACCGTCACCGTAAACTGGTTTAACTTCCCCGGCTCGACGAGCTAACATACATCCTTCTTTGGGTTTACGAGCTTCTAGTAGTTCTTCGATTCGAGGTAAACCTTGAATGATATCCCCAGTTTTTGCTCGTTCAAATACCAACAACACCAAGTTATCACCGCGCTGCACCAAATCCGTATCCTCAACTTGCAGCACCGCTCCCGGACTAACCCGATAAGGACGACCCATCCGCAAAGTCACGTAGTAAGGGGACTGTCCACTGTCAACAGTCAACTGTCCACTGTCAACAGTCAACTGTTCCTGAAGGGCATTACCAACATCAACTACTTGTCCCGATTGTTCTGCGAACACACCCGGAGCAATTTCTGCACCCTCTACCAGCAAATCGCCGACTTTACAGGTGGGAGGTTGATTAAGGTTAATTGTAAACATATCGGCACTGCGTAATATCAAGCAGCGACGGGGTGCGTCGGTGCCTACCTTCACGCCGCCGATGACACCTCCTTCTTTACACAAAATTTGTGTCCGTGCTACTACAGCACCAGGTTCTATAGTTAACCCATCTTCTACTTCTAAGTTGGTCTTGGTACTACCTTGAGTAGCATCAGCCGCAATATCACGACGAATCACCAAGGATTCCAATATCACCAATTGCAAGCGCTGAATTTCTGGGTCGTTCTCATCGGGAATTAATTCGATGTCCGCAGCCAAGGGAGAAGTATTGTGTTCTTCTCCTTCTTGTCCAATCTCCAATACCAACTGCGTCCGCAACAGTTCTACCGATTCTACTGACTTGATGCGTTCGGAGTCTTTGTAAGATATTCTTTGGACTGCTTTTAACTGAATCGAACGTCCACCTTCTTCGTTGGCGGAAGTGGTAGAAGGTACGTCAGGATTAGTCGGTACAGGAAATTCCACTACCGGACGGCTCAACACTGCCGGCCCTTCTGGTGTTTCTACATACTCGATGTAACGCAGTTCGGTAAAGGTTGTACCTAAAAACTCTTCCCCAGCCTGAATAAAAGTACCATCTTTACTCATTACAGATGCAGGGTCATCGACCATCAGCAGTTCTCCTGGTTTAACCACCACTTCCCGCAAGATGTCGTTTTTCTGGGTCACTTCCACCACACCACTGTTCTGACAAAAGATATCTTTGACGACTTCATCCCCAGCATTGACAAATTGACCATCTTCTACTATTAACAAAGAAATGTCTTTGTTAACTTCGTGGGTTTCTTCGGGTATCCATAACAGGGTACCTCCCTGCACCACTTCATAACCTTGCTTGGCTTTACCTTTCTTCTGTACTTCTACCCCAGAGAATTTTAACAATCCCCCAGTGTTGGTACGATAACGGTCGTCAATTAATTCTGCTACTACCTGAGAATTCTGCACCTTGGTGCCGGGAGTTGCTCGCAAGTTAAATACTTGGTTGTTTGCAGTACTAATTAAATAGTTGTTACGACCTTGAGAACTCTGCACCGTTACCGCTGCTCGGTCTAACACAATCGACGCAGTAATAATCTCAATCTCGCGGGTACTTTTACCCGGAGTCTCCGACGGTAGCCGCACTCCACCACCATGAATCGAGGTCAACTTAGTTTCAGCAATTACACCATTTGCGCTAATGCGATCGCCATTTTTAACTACCAATTCTGCACCGGGAGGTAAATTATATACTTCTCCGGAGAAAATCCAAATCAAACCGCCCCTGACCGCCGTCGTCGTCGTATTACCTTGACGGTCGGTTTTTTGTTCTGCCACCACATCGGCAAATCTGACCTCTCCGGCAATATCAGAAGCAACATCTTTTACGGCTTTCTCAGTATTAATTCGAGTTGTTCTGGCTCCCAAAGCAACTTCTGCCAACAGTTGACCCTGCTTGATTTTAGCACCGTTGGTGACGTACAAAGTTGAACCTTTGGTAATGCTAATTTCCATCGCCGCAGCTTTGGGACTGCCTTGGGGTTCCAAAGTCATCATCCCGCTGGTCTCCACAAACAAAGCTTCCTCACCGTGACGGGTGCGGAAAGGTCTGGTGCGGAATTTACCTTTGAAGCGTACCGTACCATCAGCTTTAGCTCGTACTTGTTGCGCCACTTCCCCAGTGAATACACCACCAGTGTGGAAAGTACGCATGGTTAATTGGGTTCCGGGTTCACCGATACTTTGGGCAGCAATAATACCTACAGCTTCTCCCAAATCGACCATTTTGGCATGAGCCAAACTCCAACCATAGCACTGCTGACAAACACTACGAGCAGCTTCGCAAGTCAAAGGAGAACGAACATTAACGAATTCTACCCCCGACGCTTCAATCACATCAGCCAAATCCTCATCAATCGGCGTATTGCGAACAGCGATGACTTCACCAGTTTGGGGATGGACAATATCTTCATTCACAGTTCTCCCCAACAACCGATTGCTTAGAGGAATCAAGATTTTATCACCTTCCTTCATCGGTGAAACATTGATACCCCGCAATGTACCGCAATCAGTTTCCCGGATAATTACATCCTGGGAAACATCCACCAAACGTCTGGTTAAGTAACCACTATCCGCCGTCCGCAAAGCTGTATCCACCAATCCCTTCCGCGCACCGTAAGAAGAAATAATGTATTCAGTAACAGTTAGTCCTTCGCGGAAGTTAGTTTTAATTGGTAAATCGATGATTTCCCCTTGGGGGTCAGCCATCAGTCCCCGCATTCCCACCAACTGACGTACCTGGGAAATATTACCCCGTGCGCCGGAAAACGCCATCATGTATACCGAGTTGAGGGGGTCTTTACTTTTAAAATAAGTTACCACCTCATCTTTGAGAGCTTCCGAAGTTCCGTTCCAAGTATCAATTACCTTCTGGAAACGTTCTACCTCCGTAATTTCACCACGCTGATAACGTTTTTCAGTTGCCCGAATTTCTTCTTCCGCAGCTTCTAGGAGCGATCGCTTGGAAGGAGGCACCATTAAATCATCAACGCTGATAGAAACCCCGGCTCTGGTAGCGTAGCGGAAACCTAATTCCTTTAACTTATCCGCCATTACCGCCGTTCGTGCTGTCCCGAAATGGGTAAAGCCCCAGGAGATTAGCTTTCTTAGTTGTTTCTTGTCAACCACACGGTTGCGAAAAATTATGTTTTCGTTCATTTGTAAATAGTAAATAGTAGGTAATGGTTAATGGGTAATGGGTAATAGGTAATGGGTAATGGGTAATGGGTAAATAAGAATTAATAACTCATTATTTTTAACTAAGTAGTCGTGCAAAATTAATTAGACATTCCGAAGAATTGAGAACCTTGCGATAAACCGCACCCTCCGGGTGATGAACCGCTAACGTTCCAAGTCCTACGGACACAGCGTTTATGCAGTATAGGGAAGCTAACGCTTCGGACAATACACAATTAATTTTGCGTAGGTACTTATATATTTCAATTATCAATTACCAATTACCAATTACCAATTTCCTAACTTGCCAAAGCTTCCTGAATTGCAACGTTGTAAATAACACGACCCGGTGTAGTGTATATGTACTGAGAAAGTAAATTTCCTGCGGCATCTTGTCTAACGCGACGGAATTTGTAATGCAAGGTACGAGTACCATCATCATTTTCCTTGACTTCTACGGGGTTTGTATCATCTACATCCTGCTCGACTTCGCCGTCATAGCGGACGTAAACGTAGGCGTGTAAGTCTACTTGTTTTTGTTCGTAAGCCATTACTACGTCATTTAAAGAAGCGTAATAGCCCCCAGCACCTTTGGTTGCTCTAGGATTTTCTGCCGTTAAATAATATGCTCCCAATACCATGTCTTGGCTGGGGGTAATAATCGGTTTACCTGTCGCTGGGGAAAGAATATTGTTGGAAGCGAGCATCAGCAATCTTGCTTCGGATTGCGATTCCAAAGATAAAGGTACGTGTACCGCCATTTGGTCGCCGTCAAAATCGGCGTTGAAGGCAGGACATACCAAAGGATGCAGTTGAATTGCTCTTCCTTCTACTAATACTGGTTCAAAAGCTTGAATACCCAAACGGTGCAAAGTCGGCGCACGGTTGAGCATCACAGGGTGTCCTTCGATGACTTCTTCTAAAACATCCCAAACTTGGGGGTCGGCTCTAGCTATTAACTTCTTCGCGGCTTTGATATTATTCACCATACCGCTTCTAATCAACCGATTAATTACAAAAGGCTGAAATAATTCGATTGCCATTTCCCTAGGCAAACCGCACTGGTGAATCTGAAGTTTAGGTCCAACTACAATTACGCTTCTTCCGGAATAGTCAACCCGTTTACCCAACAAGTTTTGCCGGAAACGTCCTTGTTTACCTTCAATAATGTCGGACAATGATTTCAACGGACGGTTGTTAGCACCGACTACAGTACGTCCGCGACGACCGTTATCAATCAAAGCGTCTACTGCTTCTTGCAGCATTCGTTTTTCGTTACGGACGATAATTTCAGGAGCAAGAATTTCCTGCAATCTCGCCAAACGATTATTACGGTTAATTACGCGGCGATAAAGGTCGTTCAAATCGCTGGTGGCAAAGCGACCGCCATCGAGCTGCACCATCGGGCGCAAATCTGGAGGAATTACGGGAATCACAGTCATTACCATCCATTCGGGTTTGGAGCCGGTGGCGATAAAGTTATCTATAACCCGCAACCGCTTAATCAGCTTGGCTCGCTTTTGACCTTTGGCAACAAGAATTTCCTCTCGCAAGGTTTCAGCTTCTGGTTCTAAGTTAATATCCGCAAGCAGCCGCAGTAAAGCTTCCGCACCAATCCCTACTTCCACTCCTTCTAACTGGGAATCTTCGCTGTAAATTTGGTCTTCAATTTCCAGCCATTGGTCTTCTGTAAGCAATTGCTTGTAAGTTAATGACTCGGCATTACCGGGACTCAGCACTACATAGGAGTTGAAATAAACTATTTGTTCTACATCCCGCAAAGGCATATCCAGCAGGATGGAAATATAACTGGGAATCCCTTTGAGATACCAAACGTGAGCTACTGGGGCTGCCAGTTTAATATAACCCATGCGGTGGCGGCGTACTCTCGATTCGGTAACTTCTACACCGCAGCGCTCGCAGACAATACCTCTGTGACGGACTCTCTTATATTTACCGCAATGGCATTCCCAATCTTTCGCCGGACCGAAAATGCGTTCGCAAAAAAGCCCGTCCATCTCTGGCTTCAAAGTCCGGTAGTTTATTGTTTCCGGTTTTGTTACTTCACCAACTACCTGAGAATTAGGTAAAGTCCTTTCTCCCCATTGACGAATACGTTCTGGTGAAGCTAAGCCAATTTTTACGTAATCAAACTGATTATTTTGAGAATTTCTCATAGTAGAAAATTAAAAAAGGTTACAGGTCAAAGGTTACAGGTCAAAGGTTACAGGTCAAAGGTCAAAGGTTAGAGGTCATAGGTCACTGTTATTAAGTCCCCAAAGACATTTTTCTCCAGCCGCTCCTATTTATTACCTCTAACCTCTAACCTTTAACCTTTAACCTTTATTGCTCTTCTTGTATCGTCTCGCGGGTAAGAGATTCGTAAGTAGGACGAGGTGGTGTACGACGAGAGTTTTGGTCTGTCATCAGGTCTACTTCCACATCTAAGGAACTACCATCATTTTGAGTTTCTACTTTGTGGACGGCAATATCTAATCCCAAAGATTGCAACTCTCGCATCAATACTTTGAATGATTCTGGCGTTCCCGGACGAGGGATTGCTTTACCTTTAACAATGGCGTTAAGAGCTTCGTTACGTCCTTGCATATCGTCGGATTTGACGGTAAGCAATTCCTGCAACGTATAAGCAGCACCGAATGCTTCCAATGCCCATACTTCCATTTCTCCAAAACGCTGTCCGCCTTGCTGTGCTTTACCACCCAATGGCTGTTGGGTAACCAAGGAGTAAGGTCCGGTGGAACGAGCGTGAATTTTATCATCTACCAAGTGGACTAATTTGAGCATATAAGCTACGCCTATAGTCACTGGCCGGTCAAAAGGTTCCCCAGTACGACCGTCATAAACTTGAATTTTTCCGCAGTTATCTGGATTAAATACCCAGTCTTTTCCAGTTTCGTCTCTTGCTTCTTGCAGCTTGCCGTGAACGATTTGCCGCGATGATTCTTCACCATACATTTCATCGAATGGTGTAATCTTAAATCTGACTCCTAAAGTATGACCAGCCCAACCGAGCAAGCACTCGAATACTTGTCCTACATTCATTCGGCTGGGTACGCCCAAAGGGTTGAGTGCAATATCTATAGGAGAACCATCTGGCAAGTAAGGCATATCTTCTAAAGGTAATATTTGGGAAATAATCCCTTTATTGCCATGCCGTCCTGCCATTTTGTCGCCAACTTGAATTTTCCGCTTTTGGGCTACGTAAACTCGCACCACCATATTCGCCCCTGGCGGTAATTCGTCACCTTGCTCACGGGTAAATAGACGGACATCTACAACTCTTCCTTTTTCACCATTAGGTACTCGCAAAGAGTTATCTCTTACGTCTCTGGCTTTCTCACCGAAAATTGCTCGCAGTAATTTCTCTTCCGGTGGCTGGTCGGATTCACCCTTGGGAGTGACTTTACCTACCAAGATGTCTCCAGCTTCTACCCAAGCACCAATGCGGATAATTCCTTGTTCGTCTAAGTTTCGCAGCGCGTCTTCACCAACGTTGGGAATTTCTCTGGTAATCTCTTCGGGACCTAGCTTAGTTTGTCTTGCCTCAATTTCATACTTTTCAATGTGAATTGAAGTATAAATATCCTCTTGTACCAAACGTTCGCTAATTAGAATCGCATCTTCGTAGTTATAACCTTCCCAAGGCATATAAGCTACTACAATGTTTTGTCCTAATGCTAATTCGCCACCTTCGGTAGAAGAACCATCTGCAAGCACCTGTCCGGCAATTACTCTTTCTCCTATCCTCACCAAAGGCTTTTGACTTAAGCAGGTGTCTTGGTTGGAACGTTGGTATTTAGAAATTTTGTATTTTTCTTCTGGTGCGTCGGGTGCGGGACGAACACGAATTTCTGTGGCATCTACATAGGTAACGTCACCGTCGGTACGCGATACTATCACCATCCCGGAGTCTCTTGCAGCTTGCGCTTCTAAACCAGTTCCGACTAAAGGACGCTCTGGCTTGAGCAATGGCACCGCTTGCCGTTGCATATTCGACCCCATTAATGCCCGGTTCGCGTCGTCGTGTTCCAAAAATGGAATCAAACTTGTTGCCACCGAGACTATTTGTACCGGAGAAACTGCTACATAATCCACTTGTTCGGGAGTCGTAGTTGCCCAATCCTGACGATAACGTACTGGTACTTGAGTCCCAATAATGTAGCCATTTTCATCGAGGGGTGTGTCACCCGGAGCAACTCGCAAGTCGTCTTCCTCATCAGCAGTCATGTAGATTGCTGGCTTATCAAACATGACTTTTCCGTTTTCTACTGGACGAAAAGGTGTTTCTAAAAATCCATAGGGATTCACCTTCGCGTGAGTCGCTAAAGAACCAATTAATCCTGCATTCGGACCTTCTGGCGTTTCAATAGGACATATCCGTCCGTAGTGAGAAGGGTGAATGTCTCGTACCGCAAAACCGGCACGTTCACGAGTTAAACCACCAGGACCAAGTGCTGATAATCTACGCTTATGGGTCAATTCCGCTAACGGATTGGTTTGATCCATGAACTGAGACAACTGAGACGAACCAAAGAATTCTTTGATTGCTGCTACCAGAGGTTTAGGGTTAACTAAAGAAGCAGGAGTTAATGACTCGGCATCGGATACGGTCATACGTTCGCGGATTATCCGCTCCAAACGGTTTAGACCAACTCTCACCTGATTTTGCAGTAATTCGCCGACACTTCTAACTCGGCGATTTCCCAGGTGGTCAATGTCGTCAATATTACCAATGTCAAACTCTAGGTTGATTAAGTAATCTACCGCTGCCAAAATATCCGCAGATGTCAAAACCCTGACTGTATCTGGAGCTTGAAGGCGTAATTTCTTATTCAGCTTGTAGCGCCCTACGCGACCTAAATCGTAGCGTTTAGCGTCAAAAAATCGCGAATCTAAAAGCTGTTGCCCACCCAAAACTGTAGGTGGTTCGCCGGGACGCAATTTACGATACAATTCCATCAGGGCTTCTTCTTCTGAAAATTGCCCTTCTTTTTCGATGGTTTTTTGGAAATATTCCGGGTGACGTAAAGCATCGAAAATCTCGTTGTCGGTAAGTCCCAAGGCTTTCAACAACACTTGAGCCGACAGTTTGCGAGTTTTGTCAATTCTCACCCAAACCAAATCATTACGGTCTGTTTCAAATTTCAACCATGCTCCCCGGTTGGGAATTAAACTAGCAGAATAAGTCCGACGACCATTTTTATCGATTTCGGATTTGTAATAAACTCCTGGGGATCTAACTATCTGGTTGACAATTACCCGCTCTGCACCGTTAATAATAAATGTGCCGCGTTCGGTCATCAAAGGCAAGTCACCAATAAATACTTCTTGCTCTTTTATTTCCCCAGTCTCTTTATTGATCAACCGTGTCGGTACATACATTTGCACAGCATAGGTGCTGTCGCGCCGTTTTGATTCTTCTACACTGTATTTAGGTTCTTTAAGCTTGTAATTTTGTCCTAAAAAATGCAGTTCCAGTTTGCCGGTGTAATCTGTAATTGGACTAAAGGAATTAAGCTCTTCTACTAACCCTTCTTCTAAAAACCAGCGAAAACTAGAACGCTGAATTTCAATCAAGTCGGGCAACATGAAGCCCGGTTCTGTCATTGAGTCGTAATTCATGCTTTAATTCAAATCTATAAGGGGTTAAACTTTTATGGACTTGTAGAAAATTCCAATCCTACTGCTGTCGTAGTGAATTGAGTATGGATAAATTAATTAATTAAACCTGATGCATGGCATCTCTATAAAAAATTAATCCTCTCAAATCAGCAGGTAAAATCTGCCAAAATTTCATTAGTTGTTTGAGTTTGCTCGGTGATAACCTCGCTTTTCGCTTCAGAAGAAACTCTCTTGCTTTTCTCATTTCCCCTCCAAGATTGCGCTTTAATTCAAACAAGTAATTTATAAACTTCAATTTGCGATACCAACGAGCTTGCACTACGCGATCGCCATTATGCCAACAGTGCTTCTACTGTCATGTGATGATATCCTATTACTAAAGAAATTAATCGCTAGATTCTATGGTTTTTCTGGAACGGCTTCGCGAACAAGCAAATTATCGTCTCCAACTCCGAACCTTAAACAAAACAATTTTCTATAAATGAAATAATTTAGCTCCAATGGATCAGCTACGGGTAACTTTAACTAGTGATCACAGCGGCAATTATCGATTATAAATATCCGCCATATCTGAAAAATTGAATAAAAAATAGTAAATCACTATTTCAAGCATTTTTCCCAACTAGTTACTTTTGGGAGTAACTTCACCATTATCACTCAAGCAAACGCTGTTGGAGGGATTAATTTTATCATATTTATCCTCCTCCTAAAGGCAGATTTTTGATGATATCTACAGGTATTGACACCCAAGTGATTTTTTATAGCTTCAACCCAAATAAATCGCAGGCGTTTTTCGTGGTAGTTGCAGCAATTTCACACAGAGTTTCTCCCCGCAAACTCGCTACTTGTTCGGCTACGTAACGAACGTAGGATGGTTCGTTTCTTTTCTCCCCTCGTTTGGGAACCGGAGCTAAAAAAGGACAGTCAGTTTCAATTAAAAGCCGATCGCTTCTTACCATAGTGGCTGACTCCTTGATAGCATGGGCATTCTTGAAGGTAACAGTTCCGCTAAAGCTGACATAAAAGCCTAAGTCCAAAAACCATTGGGTTTCAACTGGCTTTCCACCCCAGCAATGCATAACTCCCCTCACCTTTTCTCCATAACGTTCAATACACTCTTGTAGCACTTGCTTTAACTCTAATGCTGCATCTCTACAGTGGATAATAACTGGCAAGTTAAGCCTTGCTGCTATTTCTAACTGCTTTACGAGTACCATACGTTGCTGCTCGTAATTATTGGCTTTATAAAAATCCAGCCCCATTTCCCCAATTGCTACTACTTTGTCTGAGGAACTAGCTGCCGATTCTATTTCATTGGCTGTTTGGGATGTCCATTTGTGGGCATCCAAAGGATGTAATCCCACTGCAAAGCTAATTTCGGGAAATCTATTAGCTAAAGCTTGGATGCCCGAAAATTCCGATGGCTCAACGCATGAATGTACTAGCCGCACTACACCCGCTTCTTGCCATCGAGAGCGAACCTCTTCCAAATCTGGCTGGAATTGGTCAAAATTAAGATGAACGTGGGTGTCAATCAACTGCATTGATTTTTTTGTCCTTGTTTTAAAGTCAGCAATTTACAAACAATTGCTGCTGACTTTGTGGGAAAAACTAGAAAAACTAACTATTTGCTACTCAGCCCTCTGCCGCTGTTTGTGTGAGCGCGCTGAGTCTTTTCGCTAATCGAGATTTTTTCCTCGCTCCATTATTCTCATGAAGAACGCCTCGCTTTACGGCTTTATCAATTTTGCTATAAGCAGCAGACATCTTCAGCAGTACTTCTTGCTTTAATTCAGGTGTTGGTTCGGCTACATAGGTATCCAACGCGGTGAAGTATTTCTTCATCAACGTTCTCAAAGCCGATTTGTAGGTTTTATTACGGATTCGATTGCGTTCTGCAACTAGAACGCGCTTGAGAGCAGATCTTGAATTCGCCACAGGTTTTAAGAAAACTATCTATATGTACGCACAATAATAGCCTTACTAATATAGCATCTGATTTGTCAATATGATGATGCTACAAAATAAAATTTAGAAAACTTGAGAAAATTATTCAGATTATTGTAACAGTTAAATCTGGACTTAGATATTTTACAGCATATTTAATTTTTATCAGGCACATTCGGACGGGCAGGGATGCTCGGTTCACCCGCAAGGGTGCGGCTTACAAACCAAGGGAAGAACATCTCTTAGCTTGTTCTCTCTATCCCACCCATTGCTTTACTTTATTAGTTAAATTATCAGCGATCGCCACAAAAAAATCACAAAAAAACACAAACCCTAACTTTAAACAGAAGCTTGACTGCGGAGAAACAGGTAAAATATATTACTAGTTATTTTTTTTTAATCACACTTATTTGTCAAATGCTGCTCAACAAGCGCTATCGAATAATTCGGAGTTTAGGAAGCGGTGGATTTGGAAAAACTTTTTTAGCCGAAGATACTCAAATACCTTCAACTCGTCGATGTGTAATTAAACAACTAAAACTAATTCAACATAATCCTCAAACTTATCAACTGGTACAGCAAAGATTTGCAAGAGAAGCGGCGATTTTGGAAGCTCTCGGTGACGGTAGTTCTCAGATTCCTAGTTTATATGCATATTTTCAGGAAGGGCAACAGTTTTACCTCGCTCAAGAGTATATTCAAGGACAAACTTTCAGCGAAATAGTGGCAACTTGCGGAAGCTTGAGTGAATTGAGGGTGCGAGAAATATTAGTCAGTTTACTCAAGCTACTTGAATACGTCCACAATCAAGGCATTGTTCACCGGGATATTAAACCAGAAAATATTATTATCCGCTCGTCAGATAATCAACCTGTTTTAATCGATTTTGGTGCGGTACGGGAAACAATGACCACACAAGTTAATTCTCAGGGAAATGTCACCAGTTCCATTGTAATCGGAACACCTGGATTTATGCCAATCGAACAAGCTGCGGGACGGGCTGTTTTTGCCAGCGACTTGTATAGTTTAGGATTGGTGGCAATTTATTTATTAACAGCAAAATTACCGCAAGAATTGCCCACAGATGTTCATAGTGGAGAAATTATTTGGTCTAATATTAATTCTCAAAATTCTGTGAGTTCTAATTTTGCAGCGGTTTTGGATAAAGCAACTCGCTCTCACCTCAGAGAACGTTTTTCTACTGCCAAAGAGATGCTCGACGCACTACAACCGCAGCCAACGATACAAATGATACAGTCAGCCCAAGAAATCGCCCAACCGACTACAGGGGGAAACTGGTTCAAATCGGTATTAATGGGTAGTGCGATCGGTGGATGTGTGTTATTAGCTTTTGTGTTCATCCAAGAAACACGTCAGTCACAACAAATTACATTTATAAAACCCGAACCGACAGCAGCAACTATAGAGCCTGTAAATACTCCGAGTAGCCAACCAACTTCAAATCCAACTATTACAAATTCGTTTTATTTTTTAGCAGATTCGGCTTTTCGAGAAATTAATAATGCTGATAATCAAATAACAAATTTAAAAAATGCTGGTTATCAGGAAGCTGGAAAATTTTGGTTACAAGATTATCCCAATTTATCGGGTAATCCATTTTATCAAGTTTATACGGCAAAATTTAGCAGTCGTACAGACTGTATTGAGTCGCTAAAAAATTATATTCCAGCTAATGAAAACGCTTATTGTGCTTTGGCAAGTCAAGATGCAAATGCATCACCAAATTATTTCTATGGTTCTCAGATAAAGAGTCCTAGAATAAATGCAAAGCCATCACCAAGTCAAACAGTTGTCGATTACTATACAACGATTAATAATCAAAATTATTCTAATAGTTGGAATCAACTTTCTGCAAAATTTCAACAAAATAAATCTAACAATAGTTACTCGGAATATGTAGATTGGTGGAATAAAGTGGAACGAGTAGTAGTTGAGGAAGCAAATACTTTATCAACTACTTCTAATACCGCAACAGTACAAGTAGAAATGAAATATTATCTAAAATCGGGGAGAGTTATTTCTGATGCTCAACGATTTGATCTTGTGTGGAATGCAGAACAACAAAATTGGAATTTTGATGATTCTAGTAAGTTAAATTAAGGCGTAATTTCAAACGGTTGAGCGGCTGTAGTAGCATCGGGTAACTTGATATGGTAATGGGTAATTGGTAATTAAATCCGTGTAATCTGTGGAATCATCAGTCAATCCGTGGTCATAAATCCCAACTTAACTCGCTGTTTATACAAGAAAGTGAGTAAAATATATGACTGTGTTCCTTTTGACTCACTAGCGCCCTTATTTATACAAATGCTGCTTAATAACCGCTATCGGATTATTCGGACTTTAGGAAGCGGCGGATTTGGAAAAACGTTCCTGGCAGAGGATACCCAAATGCCTTCGATTCGTCCTTGTGTAATTAAACAACTACGACCGATTAAAGATAATACCCAGGTTTATCAGTTGGTACAGCAGCGTTTTGGACGCGAAGCAGCGATTTTAGAAGAACTGGGTGATGGTAGCCCTCAGATTCCGCGATTGTATGCTTATTTCAGCGAACATGGGCAATTTTACTTAGTACAAGAGTATATTGAAGGAAAAACTTTAACCCAAATTTTGCAAGAAGTTGGTTTAATGGACGAAAATTCTGTCAAAGGAATTTTAATTGGTATTTTACCAGTTCTTGAGTATGTTCACTCTAAAGGTATTGTTCATCGAGATATAAAACCAGAAAATATTTTAATTAATGTTGACAATAAGCCTGTACTTATAGATTTTGGTGCAGTTAAAGAAAGTTTATCGACGGTATTAAATTCTTCAGGGAATGCCACAAAATCGATTGTGATTGGTACACCCGGATTTATGTCAACTGAACAATCCCTGGGAAGACCTATGTTTGCTAGCGATTTATATAGTTTGGGTTTAACTGCTATTTATCTGCTTACAGGTAAAATGCCGCAAGAATTAGCCACTGACCCCGCAACTGGTAAAATATTATGGCGGCATTATGCACCGAATGTTAAAGATGATTTTGCAAGTATTTTAGATAAAGCAATTGGGTTTCATGCTAGGGAGAGATTCAATAGTGCCAGCGTTATGCTGCAAGCTTTGCAAAGTGGTGTTTTAACCGTACCTTCAAGAGTTTCCCATATCGGGAATTCGGATACTCTCCCCCCCGGAATCACCTTAGCACCCCAAAGTTATTTAAGTACTATTTCTATTGCACCACCATCTTCAATTGTCTCTAGTAGCCAAGGGAACGGTAAAGGAATTCTTTTTGGTAGTTTGATTGCGGGTAGTTTAATCGGTGCATCAATCATCATTGGTTTTGCTTTATATAAACAACCCCAAGTAATCACAAAAGAACAAGAACTACAACCGACAACTTTACCTGAAAAAGCTTCAGAAAATTTAAATTTAAATTTAAATAATCAGCCAGAAAATACACCAACACCTAAGGTAGCTGCAACAGAAAAACCAAGTTTAACTCAACCAGTTGCTGTAGAGCCGAGTGTAAGTTCAGAAATAGAACCACCTCTAACAGTAGAAACTCCTCAAATAACTAATCCTAACCCTGAACCTCTAATTACCCCAGAAACTCCATTATCTCCTCCGATTGATTTTACATCGCCAACAGTCCAACAACCATCACCAGCACAAGCAGTAGAGAATTATTACTTAATAATTAATCAAGGTCAGTATAAAACAGCTTGGAATCAGTTATCTCCGGAATATAAAGATAACAAACGTTTTCATCCCAACGGTTATTTTTCTTATCTCAGTTGGTGGAAAGGCAAAGTTGAAAGTGTAAATATTGAGCAAGTAACTATTTTAGAAGCAAATCAAAATACAGCTACAGTCGATGCTTCATTAAACTATTTAATGAAAAATGGTCGTACTGTTCCTAGTACGGTACGCTTCTTTTTAGTATGGGATGCTCAAAATACTCGATGGGTAGTTAAAGATGCGAATTAAGATTAACTAATGCAACCAAATAAAAATAGTGGAAAGCTTTGCCAAATCTTTAACAATCATTAAAAATACTGTTGGTATCGTTACACACTTTCTCTATAAACCCGCTTTGCTGCTATGATTTTCATGCATTGATGATCATAAATCATGAATAACGAAAACCACCGCATTTATTGGCAGAAAAATACAGCTTTAATTCGCAATCTTTTAATAGTTTGGGCAATGGTATCCCTAGGATTTAGTATTTTGCTAGTGCAGCCTTTAAATACAATCCGTTTTTTTGGCGTACCTTTTGGCTTCTGGATGGCTCAGCAGGGTTCAATCTTGGTGTTTGTAGTGCTGATTTTTATTTACGCTGTGCAAATGGATAAGTTAGACCGCAAATATAATATTAAAAGGTAGGGAAACTGTGTCAGTTGAAATTTGGACGATTTTATTTGTCGGCATTTCCTTTTTACTTTACATTTATATCGGTTGGCAATCTCGTGTCAAAGATAGTAAAGGATTTTTTGTCGCCGGACAAGGTGTCCCAGCCCTCGCGAACGGTGCTGCTACTGCTGCTGATTGGATGTCAGCTGCTTCGTTTATTTCCATGGCAGGACTAATTTCGACTTTAGGTTACGACGGCTCAATCTATTTGATGGGATGGACTGGTGGTTATGTACTGCTAGCGTTACTCCTAGCCCCTTACTTGCGAAAATTTGGCAAATATACAGTACCCGACTTTGTTGGCGATCGCTATTATTCTCAATTTGCTCGATTGGTGGCTGTGGTTGCGGCTATCTTTGTTTCACTCACCTATGTCGCTGGTCAAATGCGCGGTGTTGGTATCGTTTTTAGCCGGTTTTTGCAAGTCGATATCAATACGGGTGTAATTATCGGTATGGTAATTGTCGGCTTTTTCGCAGTGTTGGGAGGAATGAAAGGTATTACCTGGACGCAAGTCGCTCAATATTGCATTTTAATTATTGCCTATCTGATTCCTGCGATCGCAATTTCAATTTATCTCACAGGAAATCCGATACCCCAATTCGCATTTACCTTCAGTGATATTGCTGATAAACTCAACGATATTCAAGTTAGTTTGGGTTTTCAGGAATATACTGAACCATTCACCAATAAATCGATGTTGGACGTATTGTTTATCACCATTGCTTTGATGGTTGGAACCGCAGGCTTACCCCACGTAATTGTCAGATTTTATACTGTACCCAATGTCCGCGCCGCTCGTTATTCTGCCGGTTGGGCATTATTACTAATTGCCATACTTTATACCACTGCTCCCGCTCTTTCCATGTTTGCTCGTTACAACTTAATTGATTCTCTTCACAATAAAACAGTAACAGAAGTACAGCAGCTAGATTGGGCGAAAAAATGGGAAAGTACCGGATTATTAGCTTTTACCGATAAAAACGGTGATGGAAAATTGCAATTAACTCCAGATAAAGCAACCAACGAAATTACAATTGATAATGACATCATCGTACTTTCTACCCCAGAAGTCGCCAAACTTGCACCGTGGGTAATCGCTTTAGTCGCCGCAGGTGGATTAGCAGCAGCCTTATCTACAGCATCGGGATTATTACTAGTAATTTCCAGCTCCATCGCCCATGATGTTTACTACCGGATGATCAACCCCCATGCATCGGAAAGTAGGCGGGTATTTGTCGGTAGAATCATGGTAGGTTTTGCGGTAGTAGTCGCCGGATACTTTGGTGTAAACCCACCGGGTTTTGTCGCACAAGTTGTAGCCTTTGCTTTCGGTTTAGCAGCAGCCAGCTTTTTCCCAGCGATATTCTTGGGAATCTTTGACAAACGTACTAACAAAGAAGGTGCTATTGCCGGAATGTTAACCGGCTTAATCTTCACCACCGTCTATATTATCGGCGTAAAATTTGCCGGAATGCCGACTTGGTTTTTCGGTATTTCCGCTGAGGGTATCGGAACATTAGGTATGATTATTAACTTGATTGTCACCTTAATCGTTTCCCGTCTAACACCACCACCACCGCCAGAAATTCAAGCTTTAGTCGAAAATTTACGCAGTCCCGTTGTGGAAGAAGAAGCACCTGCTGGAGTAGTGCATTAAAGGGACAAGGGGATGGGGGGATGGGGAGATGGTAAGTAATAAATTCTTACTCCTAAGTTGTAGCGGATTTAATTTGCATTTTTCTAACGGGCTAACAGCCCGCACTACAACACTTTAATCGAATTTCAATATACAAATTAAACCTTTTTAGCTTAACTCCTCACTCCGGTGGTACTCACTCCTCACTCCGGTGGTACTAACTCCGGTGGTACTCACTCCTAACTCCGGTGGTACTAACTCCGGTGGTACTCACTTTTCTACCCGATATCCCAATTCAGCTAACCGAGTGCGGGAATGTCGCCATTTTGCTTGTACTCTAACGAATAATTCTAAGTAAACTTTGCCTGCAATTAACTTTTGGATTTGTTCTCTGGCTGCACTTCCTACAGATTTGAGCATTCCTCCACCTTTCCCAATTAAAATACCTTTTTGGGAATCGCGTTCGACGTTAATTGTTGCCAATACACGGGTAATTGCAGGTGTTTCTTCCACTAAATCTATACTGATGGCTACCGAATGGGGAACTTCTTCGCGAGTTAATAGCAAAATCTGTTCTCGAATTAGTTCACCCATAATAAACCGTTCCGGTTGATCGGTTACTAAATCCGGTGGATAATAATAAGGACCTGGTTCTAAATGTTCTATTAATAATTGTTGCAATTCTAGCAGTCCATCGCTGGTTTTAGCGGAAAATCTTCCTGTTTGCCATTCTCCAGACTGTGCTAATTCTAGATAACTTTCATCTATCAACTGAGAATTGGACGGCTGGCTATCAATTTTGTTGATGCCTAAAATTACCGGCGTGGTAGTACGTTCGAGTAATGAAGCAATATAGCGATCGCCACCACCGCAAGCTGTGCTACCATCAACCACAAACAGTAAAACATCCACAGAATCGATGGCAATTTTGGCATTTGTCACCAATACTTCCCCTAGTTGATGGTGGGGTTTATGAATTCCGGGTGTATCGACAAAAATCAGTTGTGCTTCGGGTGTGGTTAAAATACCGCGCAATCGATTTCGCGTAGTTTGCGCTACTGGTGAGGTAATCGCAATTTTTTGACCTACTAATTGATTCATTAAAGTAGATTTACCGACATTCGGACGACCGATAATACCGATAAAACCAGACTTAAATCCGGGAGGTGCCTGGGGAATGAGAATTTCTCCCGGAAGAGAAAAGTTGTTGTCTTGAATACTAGTCACCTTTTTAAATTAGTTATCAATAAACATTCATTGCGGAATTGATTGCGGAAGCGGTGCGGGTATATATCAAATTAATAATTAATTCTTCTGCCTTTAATCTTAGCTCAATTGATTGATATTTTAACTTGATTCACACCCGAATCACAGTAATGGAACTTTATCCGGGAGCATCTTAGGTTCGAGCAAATATTTTCATTACTAAAAGATAGCTATGCCAAATTGATGTATTTTGATTATTTCGGGGAGGAAGCAGCAATCTCCAGGTTTTACCTTCTTTTTGCAGTTGTAGGTAAACGTCAAAGAGTTTTTGTGGTTGTTCTAAAGTTCGTTTTGGTAACTTCAAATTTAAATCATAAGTTCCCTGAATGCGGAAAGCTGGTAAACCTTCAACCGTCATCAGCTGCCGCTGTTTAATTGATAAATGATTGATTTCAAATTCGCCGAAATCTAAATTTAATTTTTCCCTGAGTTGCTGTTGGGTTTCCTGCATGGAAAGGGCGATCGCTCTTTTGATTAACTGTTTATTTGGTGATGGTGTACCAAAACTGCAAGCTGTTAATAGTACCAGCAAAATCACCGTTAAAACCACTTTTACCATATATCTTCCCCTACCCTTACTAATTCCCGTCGATAGTATATCTCAACTACCGCTCAGATAATGTGTTGCAATCCGCAACTGATAACTGTTAACTGATAACTGTTAACTGATAACTGATTCTATGCAAGTCAAAGAAATTGGCGAACAAGGACTTTTAAAAATATTGCAGGGTTTTTGTCCCCCAGACATTATCGGCGATGATGGAGCGGTATTAACAACTGCTGCGGAAAAATCTTTGGTAATTACTACAGACGTATTAATTGATAAAGTACATTTCAGTGAAATTACTACATCTCCTGAAGATGTTGGTTGGCGAGCAGCGGCAGCAAATCTTTCTGACTTGGCAGCAATGGGAGCTTCACCGTTAGGAATTACCGTCGGTTTAGGACTCCCTGGAGAGACTTCTGTAGATTGGGTTGAAAAACTATACCAGGGAATGACGCAATGTTTGCAGCAACATAACACCCCGATTGTCGGTGGTGACATAGTGCGATCGCCAATTATCAGCGTGGCAATTACAGCTTTCGGACAAGTTGCTCCACGGCTGACGATTCGTCGCAATCAAGCCGACTTAGGAGATGCAATTGTTGTTACAGGCTATCATGGGGCTTCTCGTGCAGGTTTGGAGTTGCTGCTAAATCCCGATTTAACAAGAAATCTGAGCGAAGACGAAAAAGCAGCCTTAATTCAAGCACATCAACGACCAAAACCACGTTTGGATATCCTACCAATTCTATGGGAGATTGTAGACTCTCACTCTCTTACAAATATTTGTGGAATGGATAGCAGCGACGGTTTAGCGGATGCAATCTTACAAGTTTGTCATTCAAGTCAAGTTGGTGCAACGATTGAAGCTACTCAGATTCCCTTACATCCAGCCATGAAGCCTTGGCTGACAGCAGAACAAGCGATAGAATATGCTCTTTACGGTGGGGAAGATTTTGAATTACTACTTTGTTTACCAAAACCAGCAGCCAGTCAACTAGTACAAAAGCTTGGTAATAGTGCAGCAATAATCGGAACAATTACTAATGGCGATCGTCAGGAAGTTTTATTGCACGATAGTAGCAAGGAAATTCCCGACCAAGTTTTAAACTTAAGCCGGGGATTTCAACATTTTACAAATTGAGCGAGATAATTTTAGATTTTGGGTGAATGCGACTATTTAAAATCTAAAATCCAAAATCTAAAATCCAAAATTAATTAGTCCATTTTTGGGCAATCAATTCAGCCAAATCAACAACCCGCTGACTGTAACCCCATTCGTTGTCATACCAAGCCATAACTTTAACCATATCTCCACCCAAAACCATTGTCAGGCTAGCATCTACAACCGAAGAAGTATCGCTACCCTTATAATCCGAAGACACTAAAGGTAAATCGCAGTAACCCAAAATCCCTTTGAGTTCGCCTTCAGCAGCATTTTGAAAAGCTTGGTTAATTTCTTCAGCAATGGTAGGCTTTTCAACTTGGACTACAAAATCCACCATGGAAACGTTAGGAGTAGGTACCCGTAATGCGACACCATTAAGTTTTCCTTTTAAAGCTGGTAGTACTAATGCAACTGCTTTTGCTGCACCTGTAGAAGTGGGTACAATGTTCATTGCTGCGGCTCTAGCACGACGTACATCTCGGTGAGAAGCGTCGAGTAAGCGTTGGTCGCCAGTGTAGCTGTGAGTAGTGGTCATAGTACCCTTGATGATACCAAATTTCTCATCTAACACTTTAGCGATAGGAGCCAAGCAATTAGTGGTACAGCTAGCATTACTAATCACGTCATACTTGTTTGGATCGTAATCTTGATGATTTACGCCCATAACAAAAGTACCAACGTTACCGCCCTTTCCAGGAGCAGTAATGAGAACTTTTTTAGCGCCAGATTTAATATGCTTTCTAGCTCCTTCTTCGCTGACAAATACCCCAGTTGATTCAATAATGAGGTCAATTTCCCACTCTTTCCAGGGCAGATTTTCTGGATTGCGGTCAGACACGCATTTTATCGTTTTACCTTTGACTGTAATGGAATTATCATCAGCGGAAATGTCAACATTTTTTAAATTGCCGAGCATCGTATCATAGGTCAGCAAATGAGCATTCGTTCTGGGGTCTGAGGTATCGTTAATAGCAACAACTTCTAAGTTACTATTTTCTCTCGCCATCCAACAGCGCATAAAGTTACGTCCGATGCGACCGAAACCATTAATTGCAACTCTAACCACAGGTCTTGCCCTCTGTATTTATGTCTAAACAATGCTTATTTATGCGAACGATCATATCGCAAAGGGGGAGTATTAATAACTATAGAGTGCTAGATTCCTTAAAAAACTTGATAATTTATCCCGATTAGCCAGAGCAAACACCGAGATTAACGATATGGGTTCTAAAAAAGTCCGTTCCCAAGTTACCCATTAGAGACAATTGCTACATAAGTTAGGAATCATACTTGACGAAACTCTTTCTAAAGGAGTATGTATTAATTGCTAATACATGATATGCGAATAATTGCCCGGTTGTTGCTCTACTTGCTTGCACATCGACTCGGATTGAGTTATATTCACACCACTTGAGAGTGGAGGTGCATAAAACTAATTACACAATTGTGCCAATTAATGTTTTCAGTATCACAATTGGGTACAACCATATCCTAACTAACATTTAAATGGTAGTAGTATTTGCATACAAGTTACACTTGTTAACTAAGGTATCCATAGCAATCGAATTTTTGATTAATTGGTTGCTACCAGTTTAGGATGAAATAAAGCCACTATGATTTTTAGATTTTTAATTTTAAAATCTACAGGCGAATGTTTGCTGAGTTATCGGTTATTTATCAATTAATGGCACTTGGGACACCTAAATTACCCTTTTTATATGTAGGCTAAAACAAAGTTGTTTCGACTACAAATAACTATTCTTCAATGATGGTGTCGGAGATACTAATCTCAGAAAGCTAATATTTCCAATTCATAGATATGAATTTTATGTAGACTCAAATCTTCTATCGCAACCGATGTCGTATTCTAGACAATTGCTTTTCTCAAAGGACAAAGGTGTATTGTGAATTACAATTGTTTATTTCCAGATTGTGTTTCGATTGTCATAAGAAAGGTCATAATAGTTTGGAAAGAGAAAAAAATCCCATTCAAGGTTAAAATCTTTCTGGACAAATAACATGAACGCAACAAATTCTATTTATTAAAATGAAATCAAATATACAGGGTGCGTGTCAGTAAAAATCAAATTCTGAGTATGATGCGCGTGTTAGAAGTGTTAATGGTGTGGTGTGGTGTCAGAGGAAAAATCAATGGTAAATGTAGTAGATTTTAGTGGTAGACCGTTTCATTTCATTGGTGTAGGCGGTATTGGTATGTCAGCTTTGGCATATGTACTCGCTCTCAGGGGATTTCAAGTTAGCGGTTCTGATGTTCGTCCAAATCACATTACTCATAAACTAGAATCGATCGGAGTTAATGTTTTTGGTAAACAAGAAGCAGCGAATCTTGATTTCTTTAAAGGTGATTCTCAGGATATTGCCAGAACACCCCAAGTAGTTTGTTCTACAGCGATTAATGCCTCGAATTTGGAATACAAAGCAGCATTAGAAAATGGCTGCCCAATTTTCCATCGTTCTGATGTATTAGCAGCATTAATATCGCAGTACAAGAGTATTGCCGTCGCCGGAACTCACGGCAAGACTACCACTAGTAGCATGATTGGCTATATGTTATTAGAGTGTGGCATTGACCCCACAATCATAGTGGGTGGTGAAGTCAAAGCTTGGGAAGGTAATGCTCGTTTGGGACAAAGCCCTTATTTAGTAGCAGAAGCTGATGAATCTGATGGTTCTTTGGTGAAGCATTCTCCTTTATTTGGGATTATTACCAATATAGAGTTAGACCATCCAGACCATTACAAAACATTAGATGAAGTAATAGATATTTTTAAAACATTTACCAGCAACTGCCAAACTGTAGTCGCTTGTATTGATTGCAAAACAGTACGTGAGCGCTTCCAACCTCATATCAGCTATAGCCTTGATCCAAATAGCGGTGCCGAATATTATGCGACAAATATTGATTATCGTGCTGACGGTACCACAGCTTTAGTTTGGGAAAAAGGTATCGCTCTGGGAGTATTAAATTTAAGTGTATTAGGCAACCATAATCTCAGTAATGCTTTAGCAGCAGTAGCCATTGGTAGGGCATTAGGTTTAGAATTTGGTGAAATTGCCAGAAGTTTAGCGACTTTTGAAGGTGCAAGACGACGCTTCGAGTTTCGAGGTGAAGTTGACGGGATTGTTTTTATCGATGATTACGCACATCACCCCAGTGAATTGAGCGCTACTTTAGCTGCTGCAAGGTTACAAGCAAGACCGGGACAAAGAGTAGTTGCGATTTTCCAACCTCATCGTTATAGCCGCACAAAAACATTTTTAGCAGAATTTGCGACATCTTTCAGCCATGCGGATTTAGTTGTCCTCACCGATATCTACAGCGCCGGAGAGCCAAATATTGGTTTGATTAGTGGTGAACAATTGGCTGCGGAAGTAGCAAAACATCATTTTGCCGTAGAGTATCAACCGACTTTAGCCGACGTTAGTGAGTTCTTAATCAAAAACTTACGTCCTGGAGATATCGCATTATTCCTAGGTGCTGGAAACTTGAACCAAACAATTCCCGAAGTTATAGATTTTCTTCGGCAACCAGCACAAGCCACATCCTAAATAACAACATTCATCGACCTCACGGGATGAACCACTTTTAATGGTTTTTAATGGTAGTTTATCCCCTCAATGATTACCTGTATCGGACAACCGTTTGATTGCGAATTTGAATATCGTATGATTACGGTAATTACACGTCAAAACATATTTAAGTATTTTGCTAAATATGACGGTTTTTCAAGCATCTACTAAATATTTGCCAAGCTTTTAATGTAATAACTAACAAAACAAAAAATGAAAGTGGACGGTAAGAACGAAGGAATCCCTTTAAGTGGTACTGACTGTATTATCAAGCCTCAAGTAGCTTTATCTGCCTACACTTCCTATAGAGTTGGTGGTCCAGCAGAATGGCTTGTTGCTCCCCGTTCCAGTGAATCTTTGCAAGCCAGTGTTGCATATGCCAAAGAACACCAGCTATCAATAACAGTACTTGGTGCTGGTTCCAACTTATTAATCAGCGATGATGGTATACCAGGTCTGGTTATCGCTACTCGCCATATGCGTCATACTAATTTTGATACGGAAACTGGTATGGTCACATTTGCTGCTGGAGAATCAATTCCTGCTTTAGCATGGGCAGCTGCCGAACTTGGTTGGGAAGGATTTGAATGGGCAGTTGGCATTCCAGGAACCATTGGTGGTGCTGTAGTTATGAATGCTGGAGCGCACAATAGTTGTATTGCAGATATGTTGGTTAGCATCGAGGTACTAACTCCGGACGGTACTTTACAAATTCTGAGTGGCGAACAATTAAATTATAGCTATCGAACTTCGGTACTGCAAGGAAGTAATTTAATCGTCACTCAAGCAACTCTGCAACTCCAACCTGGTGCAGATCCGGCAGAAGTTACTGCAAGAACCAAGCAACACAAAGAGCATCGATTGGCTACCCAACCTTACCATTTACCAAGTTGTGGTAGCGTGTTCCGTAATCCGACACCTCATTCAGCAGGTCGGTTAATCGAGCAAACTGGTCTTAAAGGTTTTCAAATTGGGCAAGCCCAAGTAGCACAGCGCCATGCTAACTTTATTGTTAATTGTGGTGGAGCAACCGCTAACGATATTTTCAATCTGATTCGTCACGTCCAGTATCAAGTACAAGAACGCTGGTCAATTGGATTACACCCAGAAGTTAAGATGATGGGAGAATTCCAAACAGCTTAACTATCACTGCCAGGAAAAAGTAGCATTTTGAGTCAAAAATCTTCGATATATAGTTTTTAGTATTTAATTGGGTGCATTACCTCAAGATAAAAAACTATCAAATTACACTACCCATCTATAATTGAATTTGATTTGTTATTGAAAGCACAGGCTTATTTATTATGACAGGAAAAGGACAAGGATTTGGTTTTGGTTTAGGAAAAATGAAAGAACTGGCTGAAGCTTTCAAAAAAGCCCAGCAAGTCCAAGAAGGAGCCAAACAACTCCAAGAAGAATTGGAGCAAATGGAAATTCAAGGAGAGTCTGGTGGTGGAATGGTAAAAGTCATTCTCAGTGGAAACCAGGAACCCAAAGGAGTAGTAATTTCACCTGATGCTATGAATGAAGGAGCAGAAGTGCTTTCCGATTTGGTCACAGCAGCAATGAAAGATGCTTACAATAAATCTACTGCCACCATGCGCGATCGCATGGAAGAATTAACCAGCGGATTGGAACTTCCCGGATTTTAACAAGCACTTTGTCAGCAGTCTTATATGCTAGAAATTGCAAAACTTTAGACGAGTCTAGAAGTAGATTATGGCTTATGAGCTGCTGTTTGTCTGCTTGGGTAATATTTGTCGATCGCCAACCGCAGAAAATGTGATGAATCATTTGGTAGAAAAAGCTGGTTTGAGCAATTCTATCCACTGTGACTCTGCTGGAACATCAAGTTATCACATCGGTAGTCCCCCGGATTCCCGTATGAATGCTGCTGCAAATGCTATTTTAGGAATTCAGCTTTGCGGACAAGCGCGTCAATTTCAAGGGTCAGATTTTGAAAATTTTGATTTAATTTTAGCGATGGATAGGGAGAATTATCGCAATATTCTTTCTATGGACTTGGACGGAAAATATCACGAAAAAGTACGCTTGATTTGTGATTATTGCCGTACCCACTCTCTCAAAGAAGTCCCAGACCCCTATTATGGTGGTAAGGAAGGCTTTGAGCGAGTTGTAGATTTACTTGTTGATGCTTGTGGAGGTCTTTTAGAGGATATTCGCAAAACTCAAGTAAATTTGTAAAAGAAGTCGGGTTTTTACTGAATTTGTAAGTTTGTTGCAGATAATGATCATAAAAACCCGACTTCTGAAAACTGTAGTTAAGAGTTATAAACAATAACTCTTAACTTTTTAAAAGTTACCTTATTAATAAACTATTAACATATGAAGCACGTTCAACTAATGTTCTCCAAATTAATTGCTGTTGAACACGCTGTTCTATTTGTTGAAATTCTGACCATACTTGATAACATTCTTTGCGAAGAAAAATGCGCCATTCTAACTGTACATCTTTGGCGCGAATAACTCGATCTACAAATTCTTCTATCATAAAATAAGCATCAGTAGAAGGTTCGCAAACTATTCGATTCAAAGCTGTTTCAGATTTGTCGGCTGCTTCTTGATGTAGTTTCTGTAATGTATCTAAAATCTGTTCTTCAATATTCAATTCCGCAGTTACTTCTTGTGTAAATTGTTTTTCAGGAAACAATAAAGCACTGGTGTTAGTATCTGGTTTTAGTTTATCAATATTAACGCGAAGCAGACGGATTACTCTTCCTGCACGGGAGACATCGAATTCATCAAGTTTCTGAAAACCCATTTTGAGATTATTCGTGTTATCGGGAAGCAGGTTATAAATTATTTTGAGAACATCGATTTCTTCTGAATCTACAAGTTCTCCTAAATGAGATTTAAGGATTTTGACAACTAAATTTTTGCGATTTTCCAGGGAAAGCTGCATCGCTTGATCTAAAGATAAGAAATGTCCTAAAAAATTAGTGCGGATTTCATGTAAAAATTCGTTATAAGCAGTACTATACGAGCCAAAAAGATGACGACGTTGTGCAATTTCATTGCAGGTTGATGGAATTCCCGTATCTGTTCGACATCGTTGAATCGCATTTTCAACTTGTTGTGCAAATTCTCTGTCTAAATTATCTCGATTTTCTTTTAACTCTGCTAGTAAATTTTCGAAATCATTGGTCAATTTACGCCAAAACTGAGCAAAAAGTTGTTCAAATAACAAATCACCATCACCATATCTAGCTAAAGCACCACTAGCTTTGTCTAACTCAATACTGATATTGTGATAAAGTGCATCCAATTGTTTTTGATAAGAACGCCCATATTCTTTTTCAATAGACTCTACATTTGCAGCCAAATAATCAAGAATCGGCTCTAGAACTTGAGTAAAAACTTCTTGAGAATTAGAGCAATCAGCAATAATACACTGCGCTACTCGAATTGGTGTTTCTTTGAGTTCTGAGTGTAACTTCTGACAGCGATAACTGTTGTCACCACCTTCTGCACCATCTTTAGTACGATTAAGAATCATAAAAGAACATTTAGCAAGAGGAAAATCACCTAAAGCATCGTGAGCAATTTGATACAATTTTAAATATGCTTCTCCCCAAACAGCGTTAGCTTCCGGTTTGCGAACAAATAAAATCAGATCGGCTTCCTGAGAAAGAATTTTGATTAACCGTTCTGCTTCGATTAAATTTGTATCTCCCAACCCCGGTAAATCCAACAAAGAAATTTGACCAATATCCTCATGAGGAAAAGAACAAGATATTTCAACTTCTTTGACTGCTAAATAATTAACAATTTTATTGCCGCTTTGATCGATAGAATCTTGAGTAACGTATAATGGAATATCTTGCTCAGCAATCTCCATCGATGGAGATGCGAGTAAATGACGATATTTAGCAATATTATAATAATAATCTTTACGTAAATGCCCGTATCTGGCTTTGTCAAATTCGCTATTTTTTTTATTTAAGGGTAAACCTGGGGGAGGAGTGCGAGCAAATTCTTCAACAGTTATGGATTTTGTACCCAAACCCAAAGTTTCGTAATAAGGAGCCAGCACTTGCTTGCTAAATTCATTTGATGAATAAAAATGCACCTTAGCTACAGCTTGTGACAATCCGGGTTGGTGAACAATTCTACTCAACGTACCCGTACAGTATCCTTCGCTACCATCGGGAATTACTCGGTTATTAAGTCCGGTTAAACTTTGTAGCAAACGACTTTTACCTTGTCGAGCATAACCAAGGACTGCGATGTTTATTGTGCTGCGATTACAACGCGATAGCGAAGCGCTGCTGCAAGCAGATCGCAATTTTTCTAGAGAACTTAAAAGGCGATCAATTTCTTTAATTATATCAAAATTAATTTCTGCCAAACGTTTAGCAGATGTAGCATCAACTCCACGAGCGAGAAACTCGGATTGATGCTGACTTAAATTAACTAATCCTAACTTACAAGCTTCCAAATTTGCTTTGTCCCGTTCGATTTGACTACCAAACCTTTGCCGTTGTTGAATAATTGCATTAATACGTTCTGTTCTGTGGGTATCAATCTGGATAGTTTTCATATTTTAAAGGGGGAACAGGGTTCGGGGGGAACAGGGAACAATGACTAACTGAGAGAAAAATTAAACCTTTCCTAAAACGTCTTGAAATTTAGGCAAAATAGAGGATTTTTCTGTCACCCATTGCCTATTCCCTGTTCCCCTCTGAAGAGTTATAGCTTTCATGAGGCACGCTCAAGCTTTTGTAATGTTAATAGATTTTTGTTAAGCCATCCTATTGTCGAATAGACCCTTTTGGCAAAATGGCTTGGGAAATTTTTGTAAAGAAAAAGTAATCCATGACAGTGTTTGAATTTGGTAACAATCGCTAGTTAATTCAATAAACCAGTGACCTATCTCAATCGCAAGTTAGAAGCGATGATCACAAAAATTAGGTAATGTAATGCTGATACTTCACAATCGGAAAAAACTGCTGTGGTTCCAATTAGAGACAATAATCCTATTTCCATCACTCCTTATGTTACCTATGGACTGATTGCCGTTAATGTCATCGCTTTTCTTTACGAATCGAGTTTATCACCCCAGTATTTAGATGGCTTTCTTCACCTGTTTGCTGTAGTACCACGAGAATTAAGCAGCAGTTTCGCTGGAATTTCAGTAAATCAACCTGTTCCCGAATGGTTAACTTTAATTACTGCTCAATTTTTACACGGCGGTTTATTGCACCTGGGCGGTAATATGTTATTTTTATGGATTTTTGGTAACAATGTTGAAGAAAAATTAGGTTATGTGAAATATTTGATTTTTTATCTCGCTTGTGGTATTCTGGCTTCCCTAACTCAGTGGTATTTTTCTCAAGGTTCGGCAATTCCTTCTTTAGGTGCTAGCGGTGCGATCGCCGGTGTGATGGGAGCATATATTATCCGCTTTCCTAAAGCAGAAGTTCTCGGTGTTGTACCTTTGGGGATATTTTTTCCTACTTTTCGAGTTCCCGCATACTTCTTTCTAGGATTCTGGTTTGTTCAACAAGCTTTTTACGGCATTGCCAGTATAGAAATGCCTACCAATATTGGTATGGAAAGTGGTGGAATTGCCTATTGGGCGCACGCAGGTGGTTTTGTCTTTGGAGCAATCCTTGGACCGGCATTAGGCTTATTTAGCGACAAATCCCCAGATAAAGCTTGGTAATTGGGGATTGGTAATTGGTAATTGGTAATTGGTAATTGGGGATTGGGAATTGGTAATTGAGACAATTTTCAACCAATAGTCCTTACCCATAACTCATCACCCATTACCCATTACCCATTACCCATTACTCATCACCCATTACCCATTACCCATTACCCATTACCCATTACCCATTACCCATTCCCAAATTTTGATATTTAATTAAATTATTTGTAAGGTGAAATGCTCTATACTTCGCAACTACAAGCTCTACAGGTTATAGTGCAGTTATTAGTCACAATATAAAACACCAGTGTTTCCCCTTTACGACGAAAACCCAACGCGAATCACGCCTTTTATGACCTACGGCTTGATTGGTATGAATGTTTTAGTGTTTCTTCACCAAGTTTCTTTATCAGAGCCACAAGTAGAGCAGTTTTTTCAATTATATGCAGTCATACCACAACAATTAAGTGCGAGCTTTGCTGGTGAAGCTATTAATCAACCAGTAGCAGAATGGGCAACGTTGTTTACCTCACAATTCTTGCATGGTGGTTGGTGGCACCTGATTTCTAATATGGTGTTTCTCTGGGTTTTTGGTAATAATATTGAAGACCGTTTAGGTCATTTTAAATATATAATTTTCTACTTGGCTTGCGGTGCTTTAGCTGCATTGTGTCAATGGTTTATTGGTATGGATTCTGCTATTCCTTCATTAGGTGCTTCTGGGGCGATTTCTGGAGTTCTCGGTGCTTACATGATTCGCTTTCCTCAAGCTTTAGTTAGAACTCTTATTTTTCTAGGTATTTTCATCACTACCCTCAGAGTTCCAGCATGGATAATAATTGGGATTTACATTGTGCAAAATGTCATATCTGGTCTTGCTGACTTGCAAAGAGCGGCTAATATGACTATGGAAACAGGTGGAGTAGCTTATTGGGCGCACATTGGTGGATTTGCATTTGGATTAGTTTTAGGTCCTTTACTTGGCTTATTCAACGATGATTAGAGGTTAGTGGACAGTTGACAGTTGACAGTTGACAGTTGACAGTTAATTTCTCTTATCCCCCCCATCTCCC
>NZ_JADEWL010000276.1 GCF_015207665.1 Plectonema cf. radiosum LEGE 06105 | reverse complement strand
GACCAATACTTGAGTGAGGAGACTCATAAAAGCAAGTCAACTCGTAGAAAGAGAAAGCCCTTCATAGTGATATGAGGGAATCCCCCGCTATATCAGGTACTCCTGATTAGCGGTGGGAGGATGTCAAAATTATCGATAAGTACTTAGGCAAAATTAATTGTACATTTGTCATTGCGAGTTGAACGGAGTGAAACGAAGCATTCACCCGAAGGGTGCGGTTCATCGCAAGACTCTGAGATTGCTGAGTCCTTCGGACACGCTCCGCGAACGCTGTCGTAAGCGCTTCGCGCACGCTTACGCGAACGCTTCGGACACAAATAATTTTGCATACCCACTTATATAAATAATAAATTAATCATAAATTAAAGTTGTGACTGAAAGAATAAAACAGCACGACCTATTAACCGCTGCCAAATTGGACGTTTGTGCAATCTAGCTATATTCATTTGTTTGCATCGAGAAAATCCTAATAGAAATAGATCCTCAATATTTTTGACTAATTCTGGTTGAGATGTGGAAACATCAAGCTCATCATTATGAAAGAAGCTGCGGGAATCAAAATTAGCGCTTCCCGTACTTATCCAGCAATCATCAACAAGTAAAGCTTTGGCGTGCAACATACTAGGCTGATATTCGTTAATTTCAATACCTGCATTTAAAAAAGGTCGATATTGTTCGCAAGCTGCGTAGTATACAAATTTTTTATCTGACTTAGAACCATTAGTTAAAATACGTACTTCAACTCCTCTTTTTTTTGCTGCAATTAAAGCTTGTTTTAAATTATCATCAGGTACAAAATAGGGGCTAGAAATCCATAATCTTTTGCTTGCTGCGTAGATACTAGTTTGGAAAAGAGCCTTGATTGAAGAAGCGCGATAGGAAGGATCATCTCCTGCTGTTACCAAAATTTCTGGGTGATTCGCCGGTTGTGGATTAAAAATTCTTGTGTCTAAATCAGCGATGCCTTGCAGATATGCCCAATGTTGCATAAACATACCTTCTAGTACAGCAACCACAGCACCTTCAAAACGCATTTCAAAGTCATACCAAGCTCCGCTATTATTAATATCATCTTGCCCATCCCAAAAGTCTGAAATTCCGGCACCACCAATCAACGCAGTCTTTCCATCTATAATTAATAACTTGCGATGAGTGCGAGCAAGATAATCAATGGGCGCTCTGGGATTAAAAGAATTAAAAAACTTGATATCAACACCCGCAGCTTGTAAACGCCGCCAATATTTTTTGGGTAGTCCTTTTGTACCGTAATGGTCAACTATCAATTTTACCTCAACTCCAGCCGCAGCACGTTCGGCGATCGCAGCAGCAAATTCGTTGGCTCGTCTGCCTGGGGTCATAATAAATGTTTCAAAATGAATGCTATATTCAGCGTTATTGATAGCTTGTTGGCGAGCAGTAAAAATCGACGCAGCTTCAACCCAAAAATCCGTACAATTACCAGTAGTTGGAACTGAATTAGAAAGGCTTGCTAAAGCCAGAGCAAAACGTTTATCTTGGGGTTGGGGAACATTTGTAAATCTATAGGCAATACGCTGACGAAAAGTTCCTCGAAAATAAAAGATTAAGAAGATAGCGACAATACCGCCAAAAATAATTCCACCAATCCACCACAGTTCCATCGTCTCTGTAAAGTCCTAAAATTTTTGAAACTGTTTTAACTTTAACCAAAATATTTATCTACGGTTAAGCGTCTCCGTAAGGACATAGGGGAAAGCTCGCACTTCGGCTACCAGGCGGAATGTTAGACCATAGGAGTACGTAGGAATCAGTAAGCACATAGGGGAAAGCTCCCACTTCGGCTACCAGGGAGCGAGACGCTCCCACTACCACTCAGCAAATAAACTTGTTTCTGTCTAGGAAAATATTACAATCTACGATCAAAGTTTGTTTGAAGCCTCGCTTTGGGATATCTTATTCTTCAAACGACTGATAGTTCCATAGTGGTACAAGCCCCTGGATTTATCCGCAGAATTAAACCAGTATTTCCAAGCCCCTGAATTTATCAGGCAGCGCGTTGGAAGGCTTTCCCCGCTTGTAACGACTACCGTCCTTCGGCTTAATCCAAAATTTAAAATCCAAAATCTAAAATCTAAAATCGAATGACTTCTACGCTTCCTCACAAAAAAGCCAAAGCCCTCAAACCCAGTAGCCCTCGCCCTGCTAAAGAACTCTGTAGCGAGTGCGGACTGTGCGATACATATTATGTTCACTATGTCAAAGAAGCTTGTGCTTTTCTTAATCAACAAATAGCAGAACTCGAACAACAAAGTCATTCGCGATCGCGCAATCTTGACAACCCCGATGAACTTTATTTTGGGGTACAGCAAGAGATGATGACAGCGCGGAAAAAAGAACCGATTCCCGGCGCACAATGGACGGGGATTGTTAGTTCTATTGCCATTGAAATGCTCAATCGCGGTATTGTCGAAGGTGTGGTTTGTGTACAAAATACCAAAGAAGACCGTTTTCAACCAATGCCGGTTATCGCTCGTACTCCCGAAGAAATACTGGCAGCAAGAGTCAATAAACCAACATTATCACCGAATCTTTCTGTATTAGAGCAGGTTGAAAAATCTGGGATGAAACGCTTGTTGGTAATTGGTGTTGGTTGTCAAATTCAAGCGTTACGTGCTGTAGAAAAACAACTTGGTTTGGAAAAGCTTTATGTATTGGGTACCCCTTGCGTTGATAATGTTACCCGTGCTGGATTGCAAAAATTTCTGGAAACTACGAGTAAATCCCCTGATACAGTAGTGCATTACGAATTTATGCAAGATTTCCGGGTTCACTTCAAACATGAAGATGGTTCAACGGAAACCGTACCTTTCTTTGGTTTAAAAACAAATAAACTCAAAGATGTATTTGCTCCTTCTTGTATGAGTTGTTTTGACTACGTAAATTCCCTAGCAGATATTGTTGTTGGGTATATGGGCGCACCTTTCGGCTGGCAATGGATTGTGGTCAGAAACGAGCGTGGTCAGGAAATGTTGGATGTAGTCAAAGACCAGATAGATACCCAAGCCGTGATGTCCCAAGGAAATCGCCAAGCCGCAGTACAGCAAAGTATTCCCGCTTACGATCAAGGCGTGACACTTCCGATGTGGGCAGCCAAATTAATGGGTGTAGTAATCGAAAAGATTGGTCCCAAAGGTTTGGAATATGCCAGATTTTCTATAGATTCTCACTTTACCCGTAATTATTTATATACAAAACGCAATTATCCAGAGAAGTTAGATAAACACGTTCCGGAGTTTGCCAAGCGGATTGTTGGACAGTATAAGTTACCAGAGTG
>NZ_JADEWL010000080.1 GCF_015207665.1 Plectonema cf. radiosum LEGE 06105 | reverse complement strand
GGGGGAAATAAATAACCACTATCAACTAACCACCAACAACTAACCACCATCAACTAACCACCATCAACTAACCACCATCAACTAACCACCATCAACTAACCACCAACAACTAACCACCAACAACCATCAAGTAACTCTAAAATCCAAAATCTAAAATCTAAAATCCAAAATTGTCAGATGTCTATTGCTCCTTGGCGATCGCACTTAGCTAGCGCTCTCAAAAAGAATCGCAATCAACCCCATTCGCGCTACTTTCAATTAGCAACTGTCCGCAGTGATGGAACTGCGGCTAATCGTACTGTGGTGTTTCGCGGTTTTTTAGAGGATACCGATAAGTTAAAAATTATTACCGATGCTCGTAGCGAAAAAATTACAGAAATTAACAATCAATCCTGGGGAGAAATTTGCTGGTACTTTACCAATACCCGCGAACAATTCCGCATTGTTGGAAAGATCACAATTATTGATGCCAATCATCACGAATCCGAATTGCAAAAAGCCCGCGAATCAACTTGGCAAGAGCTTTCAGACAATGCTCGTATTCAATTTGTCTGGGCGCATCCGGGAAAACCCAGAGCCAATCCCGAAGCATTTTCACCACCGCAGCCAGATGCAAATAAACCCTTGGATAACTTTTGTTTATTATTATTTGAACCTGTAAAAGTAGACCATTTGCGATTGAGGGGAGAACCGCAAAATCGGACTTTTTATATGCGGGATGAAGCGGGGGTTTGGGATGTGAGTGAGGTTAATCCGTAACCAGTCAACTTTGTAGAGACGTAGCAGTGCTACGTCTCCAAATTTAGCGGAATAACGCACAATCTTTCGTTCAAATCGTCGGTATCAAATCTCCGAAGCATCCAAAAATTGATTCATCTTTTCTAAACGATTAGATTCAGCTTTTGCTTCTTCAAGAAGAATATCCCAATCATCAGGAGGACAATCGTTATCAAGCATTTTTCTGAAGATTAGGTAAGCATCTGTTTTGCTACCATAAGCCCGCTTAGAATATTCATCATTTACCCAAGCAAATACAATGATTTTACTCGCTTGATGATAGCGAAAGAACAATCGATACTGTTGGAAAAATTTGGCTCTAAACCAATGTTTATACTCTTCACCTAAAGTGACCCCTTGACGATACTCATGACGAGTTGGATCTTGAGGAATAACTTCATATATGAGTTTAGCTATAGCGATTAAACGTTTAGTCGCATTCTTTTTTTGATAATTTTGAGGATATTTTTGACGCAGAAGTTCAACTTGTGTCAAAAGTTCTTCATATTTATCTAAAAAAATGGGATGTGCAAAAATGTACCATTCATTAATAATTAATGGCTGACTATCTGACAAACTTATTCATCCTCTTCAAATAATGGTGCATCAAGATCCACTTCAATACCATCAATTAAAGATTGAGTTCGGTTAAGCAATTCGGGACTGATTGGTTTAATATTTTGAGGATTTTTGCTCATATCTTGAGCTAAGAAATTTAGAAACTTTCCAACTATAGGATCTTCATCTTCCAATTCTGCACGAGACATTGTTACTTTACCGTCAGGCTCAATAGTGTAGTGAATCTTGTCCCGCTTGTTCAAGCGTAATGCTTTTCGTACATTTTCAGGAACCGTAGTTTGATATCGGTCAGTAAGAGTCGATTCTGCTTGAAAATTAAATCCTTCAGTCATAAGTTTTTCTGTACTTATAGATCAGACCATATATTAATGGTAATGCAATCGCATTGTCTTGTCAAGAATACCCCAATTATTAAGTACTAATTACTGCTCAATGTAATAACTTGTGTGATTGTATAAAACTGACAAGTGATTATTTAAGTAATTTGATAGCATAACTGCGTAGACTAATTAGATACTTGCAAACAAGTATTTGCATCAGTGGTAGAGTATTTAATCTTAATAGTCTAAGCGTATATATATCTTTAGTTACGGACTGAATATTCTGCTAGCGACAACTAAATTGTTGTTGCCATTTTTACGCTGGCTGAACATTTTTTTTACTTAAGTATTTACTAAATATGATGTTGAAGATTTACGAATTAATTATGATTCTACCGATAACTTCAGTTTAAATATTGGTTATCGCTATGGTTTCTAATTTTTAAATAGCTTATAGAGTTAACTAAGATATCAGCATTGCTAAATCTGGGTCTAAATTGAGATTTAGAGACGTTGCATTGCAACGTCTCTACAATAGTTATCTGTTAAATCAAATTCATGCTTAAAATCACAAATGTCCTATTCCTCATTCCTAACTCTTAACTCCGGTGGTACTAACTATTAAATCCCTGATCCATCCAAAAACTCATCGATCGCTTTATCTTCCAAACGACATTGAGTATGAACATGGGCATGATGTTCTCTCAAATGCTCTTCACTAAGAACATGAGAATTAATACCATAATTTTTTCCCACAAGAACATTTGCAAAACTTTCTGAAACGCTTTGCTGTTTTTCTTGTAATTGCTCAATTTGTTGCTCTAACTGCTCAATTCTATCTACCAAAGCCCGGATTGCTTGAGCTTCGGCATCTGGCAAACGTCCGTGTTCCAATGGGTCAACTTTTACACCGGAACGATAGACAATTCTACCGGGAACACCCACGACAGTACAATCGGCTGGTACATCTCTCAACACCACCGAACCCGCACCAATACGCACGTTGTTACCGATTTGGAGATTTCCCAGCACTTTCGCACCAGCACCAACTACTACGTATTCTCCCAAAGTCGGGTGACGTTTACCAGTTTCTTTACCAGTACCACCCAAAGTCACACCTTGATAAATCAGCGCATAGTCTCCAACTATTGCCGTTTCACCAATTACTACACCCATACCATGGTCAATAAATACACCCTTGCCAATGGTTGCTCCTGGGTGAATTTCTACTCCAGTCAAAAAACGCGCTAAATGAGAAGTTAAACGAGGAAGAAAAGGAATTCCTACATTACGCATCCAGCGAGCGATTCTATGCATTAACAAAGCTTGCAAACCGGGGTAGCAGAATAATACTTCTAACCAGTTACGAGCCGCTGGGTCGCGTTCAAATATAATACGAAAGTCAGTAATAAGTGTTGATAACACGAGTTCGCACCCTCGGAAAGCCTTTACAATCTATCTTACCCTTCCATGGGGACAAGAAAAGTTAGGAGTTAGGAGTTAGGAGTTAGGAGTTTGGAGTTTGGAGTTAGGAGTTTGGAGTTTGGAGTTTAATTACCCATTACCCATTACCTATTACCTAATTGTAATTCATTAGTACGGAATTTTGGAACTATTGTTGCAAAGAAAGTTTGTAATTGCGTCTTACTCCTGCTTTAAAGCTACCCACCCAAACTTTATAAGTTCCGGCTTTCCAGTCGCTACCGTTGATGCTCGCGTCTTTACTTTCGCCAGTATCGTCTCCACAGCGAACTGTTTTGTCGTCTGGCCCTACTATCAATAAAGTCGTGTCATAACCCCTGCTGTTGACTTTTAAATTTAATTTGGGAAAATCTTTCTCTAAAACTACAATATGGTCTGGTTTGGGATCTGCAAAACCGATACACAAATTATTACGGCGATCGCGATTACTTATTGCGGACAATGAATAAGAACCGCCGGTATAACCTGTGACTGATTTTCTGACACCTTCAGAGCTTGGTGACAAGCTAATTTTGCCAAAGAAAGATGTATTTGCTCTTACAGGTACAGAGCTAATTAGAGTAAATACACTTAGAGTAACACTCGTCAAAAAAGTTGTAAAAAATAAGATTTGGGAGCGAAAAGATTTCATACATACACTTCCCGAAATATTTAAATTGGTTCTTTTATATACACGCTAACGAAAGTAAATTTCGGAACAGCAAAGTTTATGACACCTTGGTATCTGCACACTGTCTAAGGTTAAAGGTTAAAGGTTATAGGTCAAAGGTGTAACAAATCCTCACAATTAACCACCAACAACCATCAACTAACCACCAACAACCAACAACTAACAATTAACAACCATCAACTAACAACTAACCACCAACAACTAACAACTAACTCCTACTATTAATTGAATAGAAATACAGCACCAGCTTTGAGTAAGTTACTATTGCTGTCATAGCTGCTAATTGTGAGGGATTGCAGTTTATCAAAGAATGGTTTGCCAATAATTTCTACAAGCTTGAGTATGGGTAATTGATTTTCGATAAAATTTTGACTTTTTGTCCAATCTATAAATATATAACCTTGATTTGGTTGGGGAATGGCTGCAATACTTTTCTGGAAATTATGATTGTCGTTGAAGAAGTTTTCTTTATTATTAAGAACTTCATCCATTAATTCAATAGAAGAAGTAAAAATTTCGTAGTTATCTTTACTTGTATGCGCTCCTAATACTTTTGCTTGAATGCTGAAATTAGACGCTTTGTTACCTGTAGTTGTTAATTGTGTCCAAGCATAAATTTTTTGTTCGTTTAAATTAATTTGACTGACTGTAAGTCCGTTTTGAACGGCTATTTCATCTAAATGGGAAATATCTGATGGTGTTGTCGAAGATTTTTCAGTAACAAAAACCCACTCAAGTGTTTTATTCTCGGTGTTGGGTAATAATGCGATGGCGTATTCTCCTTTTACCCAACTAAAAATATCTTTTTTTAAGTTTATTCCCCAAGATTTTTGCAAATTATTTAAAGGTTGGGTAATCTGTGAAGCTGCATTTTTTCCTGAATCACCAGATATTACTGAATAAGTTTGTTGCCAAAATAAACCTACATTGCTGTTATCTAAATTGCTCAAATCTTTCCCCGCAATTACTAAACCCGAAGTTGGGGGAATATATGAAAGTGCTGCGATTTTTTCAGATAATTCTTCTGCTGATGGTATTGGTGAATCTGCTAATAAACTCGTTTCTGCTAACAAACCGGGGGATTTTGTTGCTAAGGAAATTAGCTGATTATTATAAGTCAGTGGCGATGATAAATTTAAACCTTGCCATTTTGCGACTGCGGGAAGATTCAGAAACGTTACAGCTTGAGTTTTATTTCCTAATTGCTTGATGGCTTGCTGATATTTATCTAAACTAGCCAAACTTAAACCGGGTGCTTGAAGATTATTGACTGCTTCTCGCAGGATTTTAGCATCATTGGCAAACAAGACAAAATTATCACCTACAACCGTCGCAGCCAAAGGTTTTTTGATTTCTCCCGTTTCGGGAGTATCGCCAATCAGTTTGACACCTTTATATTGTTCCACAACCAAGGAAGTTCCAGCTAAAACCCGTTTAGAAAACAAAAGTTCGATAAACTCGCGGCTTTGTGTGGCATCTTTGGTAGTGAGTGCGATTAAATAACCGGGTTGTTTTCCGTTTGCTAAATCGCGATCGATATCGTCAGTAGTTACGGCTAAAGTAACTTGATTACCCAACCAAGGCTGGACATCTTTTTGATAATCAAGTCCGGTATTTGCGAATAAATTTGTTTTCAGCTTGGATAGCTTAATTTCACCATCCAAAGCATCAAAACGATTTGGATTTACTAGCATAGATACCATAATTGGTGCTTGCTTGGAAACAAACACGGTAGCACTCGGTTGGCTGAGTAAATTCAGGGAATTTTGAGATAATCTATTACAACCAGTGATACCAGTTAACAGCAGCACGATAAAGCTTGCTGCCAGGAAACGAATTAATAATTTTTGACTGATAAATCTATTCACGCTTGCCCCATTGCGGCGTTTTTAACCCCAATCATTATTAAAGCGTGTTGTGGAACAATTAGAATTAGAGAAGGGAAATTATTCACTTGGACAGAGGCATTTCACATACAGATTTTTGTCAAAATGTCAAGATGTAGCCAATTTATCTTGATAATTATCAAAGCCTTAGAGTCGTGCTGATGCTAAGAGGAGAATTTTCTGTCAACATAAGAAATATACAAAATACAAATTTTTTTAAGAAGTGCCTCATGACGGGGAATAATCTTGGTCAACCTATAAATCAAATCGCTGTAGAAGAACTCGCACAACGTTTGTCTTTGGATCAATGTTCTATTCAACTTGTAGACGTGCGGGAACCACAAGAAGTCAGAACTGCGAGCATTGACGGTTTTATTAACTTACCTTTGAGTCAATTTGCTGAGTGGGAAAAGGATATTCAAACTCGCTTAGATCCCGATAAGGAAACTTTAGTTCTGTGTCATCATGGTGTTCGTTCCGCTCAAATGTGTCAGTGGTTGACATCTCAAGGTTTTACAAATGTGAAAAACATTGCCGGAGGTATTGATGCATATTCAATTTTAGTTGACCATTCGGTTCCTCAATATTAAAGAGCAGACAATTTTGGATACATTCGCGAGGCGAACGTATAAGCTTTAAATTTTGGATTCATTCTCAAGATAGATTTATAAAATACCGCATTCATCTAGTTCCTGACCGGGGAACGCCGGTCAATATTCAATATGTTTGAATATTACTAATTGCTAGCAAATATTTCGTATCGATGCATACTCCATTTACAATAAAATTGTGGGAAAATACTTAATAATTAGTTGTTTTTAATGTATTAAAAATACAAGTTAAAGTGTATGGAATAGTACTCTTACTCAGGACAAAACTATCTGTAGATGTAAAGGTATTGCAGTACACAATAATCAGTTTGTATTTTGCACTCAGCATGATTAAATGACCGATTAAATATCGAATAGTATTATTTAAAATTTTCGTTTTTTTTAAACTGATAAAAACCGTGTTTCAAAAGCCATCCCCGATCCAAGTCCAGTTAACGAATCGACAACAACATATTCTTCGAGCGACAGTACGTCATTATATAGCGACAGCAGAACCTGTGGGTTCTAAAGCTTTGGTGGAAGAGTTCGATTTGGGTGTAAGTTCGGCAACGATTCGCAACGTAATGGGAGTTTTGGAAAAAGCTGGATTACTTTATCAACCCCATACCTCAGCAGGAAGGATTCCTTCGGATTCTGGTTATCGAATTTATGTAGATCAATTAATAACACCTTCTCAAAGTTTAGAAAAACAGATCGAAGCTGCATTACAAGGAAGCTTAAAATGGGAAGATTGGAGTTTAGAAACATTATTGCAAGGAGCAACCCAAATTTTAGCAACCTTGAGTGGTTGTGTCAGTTTAATCACAATACCGCAAAATAATTTATCCGTATTGCGACATTTGCAATTAGTACAAATTGAGACAGGACAGATAATGTTGATTGTAGTTACTGATGGTTATGAAACTCATTCAACATTGATGGATTTACCCTCCTTATCAGAAAATAGACCTGATGTAGAGGTAATAGACAGGGAATTACAAATTGTTTCTAACTTTTTAAACAGTCAACTCCGGGGTAAAAGTTTAATAGAACTGCCTTTACTTGACTGGAGTAAATTGGATCGAGAATTTCAGCGCTACGGCGAATATTTAAAAACATCCTTGGTAGAATTGACTCGTCGTAGCTTTTCTCCGATAAGTACACAAATTATGGTGCGTGGAGTGTCGGAAGTTTTGCGTCAGCCAGAATTTTCACAGATAGAGCAAGTACAAACCATAATTCAACTACTTGAAGAAGAACAAGAAAAATTATGGCCATTAATATTTGACGAAACAGAATTAGAACAAATAGACAAGCCACAAGTAACAATTCGTATTGGTTCGGAAAATAACCTAGAACCCATCCGTACTTGCACCTTAATTTCATCCATGTATCATCGGGGTTCGATACCAGTAGGAAGTGTCGGAGTTTTAGGTCCCACAAGGCTTAATTACGAAAATGCGATCGCCCTTGTAGCAGCAGCAGCCGAATATCTCTCCGAAGCAATGAGTATGTAAAGGTTAGAGGTCAAAGGTTAAAGGTTAAAGGTTTAAGGTTTAAGGTCAAAGGTCAACAACTGTCAACCATCAACTAACTCCTAAATTCGGTATTATCTAGGAATATGCTTTTTGATGCTATTAATACTGATGAGAAAAATTATATTTGGATTGCTTTGGGTTGGATTTGCTATTTATGCTTTTGTTTTTGCTCCTCCTAATCAACCTGATACTTTTGAGTTAATTAAGAATCTTTCAACTGGACAATGGCAAGGAATCAACCCTTTGATAGTTTCACTATTTAATTTAATGGGTGTATTTCCTCTAATCTACAGTTGTATGGTATTTATTGATGGTAGAGGACAAAAAATACCGGCTTGGTTGTTTGCAACTTTCTCTTTTGGCGTAGGTGCTTTCGCTTTATTACCTTACTTAACTTTACGCTCGGCAAACCCCAATTTTGTCGGTAAAAAGAATGCTTTTCTTAAATTTTTAGATTCCCGTATCACTGGTATTGTATTGAGTATTGGAGCGATAATTTTAGTATCCTATGGTTTACAAGGAGGAAATTGGAGCGATTTCTTCCAACAATGGCAAACTAACCGTTTTATTCATGTAATGAGTTTAGATTTTTGTCTACTTTGTTTGCTTTTTCCTGCACTTTTGGGTGATGATATGGCAAAGCGGGGGATGAAAAATTCTGTTTTATTTTGGTTAGTAACCTTGGTACCTTTGTTTGGTCCGTTGCTTTATTTATCCGTGCGGAAACCATTAGCGGATAATACTCAAGAGCAAGTAATTACCCAGCAACAAACAGCTATAAATTAAATATTTTGTCATTAGTTATAGGGTGTGTTACAGCATTAATTTTATTAATTAAAAATTGCTGCAACAAACCTGTATTCATAACATTATTAATTACTTTTTAAATAATTAACCGATAGTAACTTGACTTGTATCAACATTAGTTGCACCATTTACACTTTTGGCGACAGAAACCATTTTATTTAAAATATCTTGGCTGGGAACGGTTCCTTTTAAAACTACTGTAGAACTAGTTTGAGCAACCCAAAGAGTATCAATATCATCCAATTGGGAATCTTCATCAAAAGCTAATGCAACTCGCTTTGCTAAACCACTTTGGTCGTATTCACCATTTAATCCTACACGTTCTGGGGGTACTGATTGGGTAGTATTAGAAGCTTGTTGTGTTGGCTGAACTTGCTGTGTCGATTGCGGTGCTTGTGTTGGTTGTGGGGTAGGATTTACTTGGGCATTTTTGGGTTTTGCCATTCCAAAAAGTCTTTTTAACCAGCTCATAACATAAAATCTCCAATTAATTACATTCACTGTGAATATACAAGCTGAAAAAAAAAGCTACATCTGTCCTTAAAAAGAGATATAAAATTTATTATTACTGCTTTAGATATAATCTTGCAATGAGTTTTTTATTACTATAGACAAACAAAATTTCCTCATTTACCTGTTTATTAAACTTGAATTTTCCAAAGGTGTAGTATCGTGAAAACGATTATAGTCAATACTACGTCTACCATCTTGGGTTTTAGATAAAATATCCGCAAACTGATGATTCCACAGAATTTCTGTAGGAATGTATGAATGATGAGCATGGATATTCTCAGAAACGGTTTGGTCAATCCCTGTTAAAGTTATTAATATTTCCATTTCATCGGTTAGCATTTTGTCTAAGGTTATGTTGTACAAAGGACTACTTTCATTGATAGGATGCATAACTGTCCAAGTCAAAGCAAAAAGTGAAGAGCGATCGCGAAATAATGGTAAGTTATAAAATCTACGCATCGTCTGTCCTTCTTGAGTAATTTCGCTAGTTAGTAAACTGACGTTGACTTGAGCTTCTAAAATCCAGCTTTGACGTTCGTTAGCAACTCGAAACATCAAAGTTGGTACTCCATTATAAGGAGCAATTACTGCGACACGACTAAACATGACTCGTGCTTTGAGAAGAGAAAACCGAGCAAATACTAATCCACTCCCCATTGATACTCCTAAAAGTCCTAACAAAGCTTCAATCGCAACTAAAATATTGGCAAAAAGCGTTTTAGGATACATTGCACCATAACCAATGGTAGCCATAGTTTGAACACTAAAAAAAAATGCGTCGGAGAAATCACCTTGACGCATATTTTGTACACCATCACCTGCTGCTAAATACAGAAAAGCAAACAACACGTTAGTAATTACATAACCCGCAGCTACCACCGCAAATAACTTAATCCAGGAAAGAGTTAGCAATGCATGGTATAAATCACCCCAATCGAACTTAGATACCCCTTTACGAACAACGTTGAAGTTCCCATCAGGGTTAACTGTACGACGTGCTGAGATTTTTTTTCGATGGTTTTTATTCATTGATTCTCAAATCAAATAGTAATAAAAGTTATGCTACCCTACATTATCTAATATCAAGGGATATAATTTATAATTACTATTTCATAGTGCAATTTTATTGATGTGTGTATACAAATCAATATTTAGAGAAACGCCAGAGAGACGGGGACGTATTGCTACGTTTCTCTAATTTATAACTCTACTAATTTAATTCATCTATCATTTCTACCAACTCTTGGATATGATGACTTTCTTCTTTAATCATATTACTCACAAATTTTTCTATATCACTATTGCTATCTTTGACTGCATCCAAAAGTACTTGATAAAGTCCTAAAGCCTGCTTTTCATGAGCTAAACTTGCGTTCATTATATCTTTTAGTGAATAGCTTTCAAGTTCTGCAATAGATGCAATATGCGCTCGAGGATTTCCATTCACACTTAGTAAAACTTCTCCGACTTTTTGAGAATGAAATAAGGATTCTTCCGCTTGCTCTTTGAAAAAATCAACAATTTCATTTTTATGACTACTATTTGCTATCAAAGAGTAAGTCGTGTAGCGAACAACTCCTGCTAATTCAAACTCGAAAATCTGTTGTAGCAAGTTAATAGCTTTTTCTCGATTAAATGTCATCATTTGAATAATTTTTCTACTCTCTGAAGATAATTACAATTCTTGATTTTCCAACAGCATACACAGGTAAATACAAACAGTCTCAACTCGTAATTTTTCAAATGAAAAAACAGTTGCAAAAAGCACTAAAATTTTTAGTACATAAATCCTAAAACTATTTCGATACAGCTTTAAGAAATAATTTCTATGACTATATATAAATATAGAAATAGAACTTACTGATGATTTCTACTGTAACAGCTAACAATATCGGTAAAACCAAAAAATAAGAAATGACATTAATAGGGAATTTTGTCGTCTTTGAACTAAGATTAAGCCGTTAACTTATTCTCATTTCTTTGTTTACTTTTTATCAGTATACTTATTTCAAAACACAAATAAAGTGATATTTTTACTACTTCAGCCGCATATAACTTTACTAAAATTCTCTCAAGGAAAGGTTAAGGAAAAGTTTTCCAATGATTAATTTTATGGTTTCTATTTGAATTACAAATAACAATTTTTATTCTTGAGGTACGGTTGATCAATTATCACTGGGGAGTTAGGAATGAGACTACCTCTACCCAGCAAAACTTCTGTGGTCAAGTACTACTACTCTGCCACATTAATTATGATGGGTAATTAATGTAATATTGTAGGTTGGGCTGTTCGCGCAAGCGTTGCGAAGCAAAACGGAGTGAAGCCCAACGCTGATGTTGGGTTGCGCGCAGCGACACCCAACCTACCAAGAGGCATCTTAGCTGAACGTAGTGGAGCCTCGGCACCCGCGTTGGGTTGCGCGCAGCGACACCCAACCTACGAAGAGGTATTTTAACTCCTCAAAATTAATGATTTGGACTACTAGTCCACCACATAAGTTTTGATGGGTTGGGGTAGTGCGAACTTCTAGCTCGCTAGCTACTACCAGGGAGCGAGACCCGGACACTACAAACGCATTACCCCTCAAAATTAATGTGGTGGAGTACTACCTTGGAGATTTACTCTTGTTCGTCTCCCCTTCCTAATCTCCCCATCTTAAACTTGCTTGGTGTTTCCCACTTGTTTAATTAGCTGAAATCGCGTAACATTTTTTTCAATTCGAGATTATGCATCTCTTCTTGCCCAATCATATTACGAGCGAATTCTTCTAAATAAATACTTGCATCCGTAACTGTATTTAAAAACTTTTTATACAGTTCCAAAGCCTTTTGTTCGTGTGACAAACTTTCTTCTAAGATATCCTTAACTTTATGCTTGTATGTTTCTTCCATCGGTGCAATTTTGAGACTAGGATGTCCATCCATACCTGTAAGAATTTCTCCTACTTGTTGAGCATGAAGTAATGATTCACTCGCTTGCGCTTTGAAAAAATCCACAATGGGAATACGATAAGGACCTGTTACCATCAAAGAATAATGGGTATAGCGGACTACTCCTGCTAGCTCAAATTCCATGATGGCATTTAATAGGTCAATTGTCTTTTTATGATCGAGTTCTTGCATCGGAAAATAATTGGTGAAGAGGTTGATAACTGACGTTTTTTGGAGTTGAGAGTTAGGAAATCGGGAGTAATGATTATTTTCCCAGAATATTTCTGTTTTTATTCCTAACTTTTTGCTCGCTCATAACTAATTTTAAACTCTTCTTAGATTTTTACTTGCTCGGAGCAATCAATTTCAACTATTTTCTTTGTGTAATAGCAATTCTTGACCTGATCGGAATACATCTGGGCTAAAAACCGGGTTTCTAAACCAAAAGTCAAGGTTCTGAGACTTAGAGTTTGCAAGAAACCACGTTTTGTTGGTGTTTTTGAGTTGGGGGTGCATTCCGGTAAAGTAAAAATCAAGAAATAAAAATCATCAGAGAAAATATGCTCAACAAAATGTAAATACTTATGAAATTTATTCAGTCAACTAAAAATAAATTTACACTCTGAAAACAAAGTATATTTTCAGAGATTAAATAGATATAAAATATATACGTAATAACTACAAAAATGCCCCCATAGGGGATTGTATTAGACATAGAAATTCTGTTTTATATTAATAATCTGCGTGTCTTTTATACGTATCTTTTGTACTACAAAATAATTCTCTACCGAAATGCATATTCCTGATGGCTTTGTTTCCGTTCCAGTAGCTGCGGCTACTACCATAGCGAGTGTGGCTGGACTAGGTATAGCTTTAGTTCGTTCAAAAGATGCTTTTGGAGTACGTCGCGCTCCGGTTTTAGGTTTAACTACCGCCTTTATTTTCGCGGCACAAATGGTCAATTTTCCTGTAGCAGGTGGAACTAGCGGTCACTTATTGGGTGGCGCTTTAGCAGCAATAGTATTAGGTAGTCCGTGGGCGGGTGCTTTGTGTATTGCCACTGTATTAATCATTCAGGCGGTGCTATTTGCTGACGGCGGAATTACTGCCTTGGGAGCAAATATTTTTAACATGAGCTTTGTTGGAGTTTGGGTGGGTTGGCTTCTAACCCAAACCTTGCATCGATTGTTCGGAGGTTCAAAAAGTCGTTTACCTTTAGCTGCGGGGATTGCAGCGGCTGTGAGCGTAGTAGCAGCGGCAATTTGTGCTGCTATTCAATTAGCAATTTCGGGAACTGCAAATTTAGCTGTAGTTTTACCGGCAATGACAGGAGTACATATTTTGATTGGTATCGGTGAAGGTTTAATTACTGGTGGGGTGTTAGCTTATTTAGTGCAAGCGAGGCCGGATTTGTTACCAGGGAATGATGAAGAACAGATTCGCGGTTGGGTTGTTCCTGTTGTTACCATTGTTTTGATTGCTGGATTGCTATCTTTATTCGCTTCGGCTTGGCCCGATGGTTTGGAAAAAGTAGCTGAAGATACCGGCTTTATTAACTTAGCCGAACAGGTAAGGATTTCAGTACCAACACCTTTTGCAGACTATACATTTAATGAAAATGAAGGTATAGGTACAAGTATTGCTGGCATTATTGGAAGTATTGTTTGCTTTGCTGTTGCATGGGGTATTGCACAAATAGTGAAACCAAAGAATGCGTAATCTTTCTCTGACTTTGCGATTGCAGCTGTCTTTAATAATTGTTGTTGGGGCAGCTTTTCTTAAATTAAATGCTTGGTATTGGCTGGGTGCTTATGGAATTATTGCGCTATGTTGGGCTATTTCATTGCGGGTGCCGATTCGTAAACTCACAGGTTTATTAGGTTTAGAACTGATATTTTTATCATTCTTAGCCTTACCTTTGGGTTGGGAACGAGCCAGTTTTTTATTAGTTCGTTCCCTAGTATGTTTGCTAACAATGAATAGCTTTTTGTTGACTTTACCACCTCATAGTTTCGGTATTGCTCTCAAAGGCTTACCTCTTCCGGGTGCTTTCAAAGAGACTTTGCTTTTAGCCGGACAATACTTAGAAATTTTGCTGGGAGAAGTAACTCAAATGCAACGTAGTGCAAAACTTCGCGGTTTGAATGGAGCCGCAGGATGGGTACGCTACGCTAATGCAGCGATGATTGGGGCTTTGTATCTCCGCAGCCTTGACCGTGCCGAAAGAGTTTATGCTGCAATGATAGCTCGCGGTTACAACGGAATGTTGCCTGTGACTTCGACATTAAGAATGAAAGAGCGTTTTCTTTTGCTAGGAATGAGTATTTTAGCTTTAAGTTTGACTATTGCTTCTTATCAGTTACCTCTCGAATAATTGATTTTTTCTCATAAGTTGATTTGTTGTAGACGTTGCAATGCAACGTCTTTCAATATGTCAAAAAAATAATCAAATAAAAATAGCACTCAGAAATATTTCCTTAAATAAAATTTATTTGATTACCAATTCCCCATTACCAATTACCAATTACCAATTACCAATTACCCATTACCAATTACCAATTCCCCATTACCAATTAACAATGCAAAAACCAACTGTTATAGTTCAAAATCTTGCCTATGCATATCCTAATCAAGAACCAGTTTTGCATGATATTTCTTTTACATTAAATGTAGGAGAAAAAGTTGCATTAATGGGACCCACTGGTTCTGGAAAAAGCACTTTACTAGAAAATTTGATTGGTTTAAAACAACCTTCCCTTGGCAAAATTATCATTAATGATATTCTATTAGAGCCAAAAAGCTTACCAGAAGTGCGGCGTTATATTGGGTTTGCATTTCAAGATGCTAATGACCAATTATTTATGCCGACTATATTAGAAGATGTTACCTTTGGTCCTCTTAACTATGGTGTACCAATCGCACAAGCAACTGATAGAGCGCGACAATTGTTAATGGACTTTGGTTTAGAAGCTTACGCAAAACGTTCCGCACACGAGCTTTCCGGAGGACAAAGAAGACTTGCAGCCTTAGCATCAGTTTTAGCTTTAAATCCTGATATCTTGATTTTAGATGAGCCAACTAATGGACTAGACCCTGCATGGCGACGTAATTTAGCCCAAGTACTCTTAAATTTACCAGTAAAAGTAATATTAGTTGCTTCTCATGACCTAAATTGGTTGAGTAAAGTTACTGAACGCGCTTTGGTACTTTCAGGAGGTCGCATACACGTAGACAGTGATATTCAGACACTGTTAAAAGATAGCGAGACTTTAGAAAATTTGGGTTTACCAGTAGGTTGGTGATAATCTTTTACAGTTATCAGTTATCAGTTATCAGTTAAGCTGTTCTGCATTCAAACTATATAATCGGACATCATTCTAATTCTTGTGGGGTGAGCATCCTTGCCCGCCTTAATATATGATAATAATGCTTTTTAGCTTATCAGTAAAATCCTTGGGTTTAAGTTTCCCATTAAGAAGATGGTATGGGTTCGGTGTTGGGTACAGTGCATTACCATACGCATTGATAATAGTTAACTGTTTCAAAATAGTCAGAATCAAATTGGAGAAAATCTTTGATGAATAAATTTCACGACATTGAAATCGACTTGAAAACTATTGATTTTGCTTCTCTTGATACAGACGAAGATTTTCGTAAAGAAGCCCAGCGATTACTACCACAAGCATTAGTACAAGTTGGAGAAGCAATGGCTGAAAAAACCTGGGACGAATTACAAAAAGAAATGCAAAAAGCAGGAATGAAGACTAGTGCTTCTGTGAGTGCTAAACGCAAATTTATCCAAGAAACAAAAAGAACCTATCAACGAAATGCCAGCAGTAGAGAGAAACGAGAACTTGAAGACTACATAATAGAGCAGATGCGTCAATATAAATGATATAAATCATAAAATATCTAATTAATACGAATACGCCTGCTTATTACAGTTAGTTAAATTAATCTTTAAAGGCATCATACAAGATGCCCTTTTATAAGAAGAGGTAATTGGTAATTGGTAATTGGTAATTGGTAATTGGTAATTGGAAGTATGTTTTAAATCAACATGAAGCAATTTATCAGTAGAATTGACCACTTGGTACTAACTGTTAGTAATCTTGAAGCTAGCTGTAATTTTTATAATGGCGTTCTTGGTATGGAATAGTTACTTTTGGTGACAACCGTAAGGCTTTGCAATTTGGAACGCAGAAAATTAATCTGCACGAAACTGGAAAAGAATTTGAACCAAAAGCACTTCATCCCACATCAGGTTCGGCTGATATTTGTTTTATCAGTAATCAACCACTTTCTCAAATCAAAAATCATCTAATTTCTTGTGGTGTAAAGATTGTAGCAGGTCCGGTAATCAGAACAGGAGCCACAGGAGCAATTGAACCATCTATTTATACGACATTGACGGAAATTTGATTGAAATCGCAAATGTCCGGAACACTTCACAAAATTAGTGAATCTTCGGATACTATATTTCGGTAATGCTCAAAGTAGGGCTATTAATGTCTAATTGGAATAAATACAACGTAATTGCTTTTGTTAATCTGAGCATGGCTTTGCTTATTACAAGCTGTAACGAAAGCAAGCAAGCTCAGTGTCAGCGACTTATTGAACTGGTTAATCAAGGAACTTCTTTAATTGAAAAAAATAAAGGCTCCCAAGTCACATTAAGTTTGGGATTAGCCAAAGATTTGCAAGATGTCAGCAAAAAAATCAATCAACAAAACTTCCAAGACCCCCAACTCGAAAACTTCAAAAACCAATCTGTCAAGCACTTTGAAGCTTTTAGTAAGAATATAAAATCCGCTGCTGAAGCGCTCGGTTCCGCAAAAACAGCTAAGGTTTCTTTAGCGGGTAAAGAACAAGTTCGCAAAGCGAAACAAGATATAGAAACCCACCTCAAACAAGTTTCAGATACTGCTAAACAATCTGATACCTTAGCAAATGATTTGAATAAGTATTGTAATCAAGCAGAAGAATAGGTGATGGGGGGATGGGGAGATGGGGGGCAATTAACTCCTAACTCCTCACTCCTAACTCCCGTACAGACGTAGCATTGCTACGTCTCTACAATTCCTAACTCCTCACTCCTAACTCCTCATACGTATTTTTACGGTAAATTATCATAAAAATAACTTTTATTTGACAAATATTCCTGAAGCTAACCGATTATTTCTGTGGAAGGAAATATTGGTGTTAGTAAAGCGAGATACAATGCGTGATATCAGTCTACTGATGGCAAGCGTGTTAACAACGGGACAACCTACTGTACCTGAGTTGCCCGAAGAACTGCCAGAACAACAGTTAAATACACAACAAGAATTAAGGCAGAATCAAGAACTCATAGTCGCTCCATCGGCTGAAATCGCGCCACCAGAGTTTGTTGAGTCCGATAATACTTTAGAACCTACTTACGACGAAAAATTACCAGAAAGTACAAGTAATATTCAGTTTAAAGATTCTTTTACTCAGATTGTTCCCGGAACTCAACCCTTAGAATCAGAAAATCCGATGTCACAAGTCACATCGGTATCAGAACTTGATGATGTCAGTCCAAATCACTGGGCTTTTGATGCTTTACAATCTCTCGCCAGCCGTCATAATTGCGCGATCGCATATTCTAATGGAACTTTTGCAGGGGAGCGCGTTATTAATCGCGATCAATTTGCAGTTGGAATCGATACTTGTGTACAAAAAATTAACGAATTGATTGCTAGTAAAGGAGCGAATGCGATTGATGAACAAGATTTAATTATTCTGCAACGCTTACAAAATGAGTTTCGTGCCGAATTAAATCAATTGCAAGAACGAATTATTTCTCTAGAAGAAAGAACTACCGAATTAAAAGCAAATCAATTTTCTCCGACTACTAGATTATTTGGACAAGCTATTACTAGTTTGCAAGGAACTAACACAAATGAAGTAGACTTATTTCCTAGAGATGGAATACCCGAACGTACTGCACAAACTAATCTAACTTTTGCTAACAGTATGCAACTAACGTTAGCGACTTCCTTTACGGGAAGAGATTTACTGTTAACTGGTTTGTATGCAGGAAATCTGGGTTCTTCTGCATCCTCTTTGTTTACTAATATGGGTCGTTTGGGTTTTGAGTCGGATACAGATAACGATGTATTTGTCAATGATTTATCTTATCGCTTCCCCATTTCCGATAACTTAGGAGTTGTTGTCGGTGCTGCGGGTGTGAATCCCATTAACACATTTCGCGGAATCAATCCCTTGGAAGGTTCTGGAGAAGGGGCAATTTCTGCGTTTGCTCAGCGTAACCCAATTTTAGCAATTGGTAGTGGTACAGGTGGTATCGGTTTTGATTGGCAAATTAATCAGGATATAAGTTTACAAGCTGTTTATAGCGCTCAATTTCCTAGTTTTGCTGCTGATAAAAATGTTGGTGGACTTTTCGGTGGCAGACATACTACAGGGATTCAGCTGACGGTAGCACCTACTAAGGATATAGATATTGGCTTGAATTATCTTTATTCCCACTCGGAGGATGGTTTACTCGCAACTGGTATCGGTGATGCTCAGTTAACTTCTCCTTTTGCACCGACTACAGGCTTTGATACTCAAGCTGTTGGTGCTACCATTGCATGGCGCATCAATCCCAATTTGCAATTAGGAGGTTGGGGAGGCTGGACTTTTTCTAATCCAGAGGATATTCAAGGTAGGGTAGAAACTAATAATTGGGCGGTATTTGCTGCTTTTCCCAACCTAGGGAAACAGGGGAATTTAGGAGGAATTATTGTCGGACAACCCCCGAAAATTACATCTAGTAGTTTACCTGATGGATTCAACTTTCCCAACTTTTCTGACAACGGAATATCAGGAGGAAGGGATGCTACATCTTTGCACGTAGAAATGTTTTATCGCGCTCAGTTAAATCAAAATTTAGCCTTGACTCCCGGTTTTTTCGTCGTTTTCAACCCCGATCACAATCAGAGTAATGACCCTTTGATAGTCGCAGCGTTAAGAGCCACCTTCCGGTTTTAGTTTGATGTAAGTGTAAATGTAATCAATCGCGTTAGTTGTATTTACCTGCAATTATCGAAAGTTAGGAGTTAGGAGTTAGGAGTTTGGAGTTGTAGAGACGTAGCATTGCTACGTCTGTACGGGAGTTGGGAGTTGTAGAGACGTAGCACTGCTACGTCTGTACGGGAGTTAGGAGTTAGAAGTCGGGTTTTTCATACTCTGGCAAATTTTTTCAAAACCCAACTTCTGTAGATATCAGCAGCGCGATCGCATTAGTTTATTTAATTTTTTTTACAAAACACTTTTTTTGATATGCAACAAGTTAAAAATTACCGGAAATTAGCTTTTACAGCGATTCTCAGCAGTGGTTTAACCGTAACAATTCTAGGTTTAGTCACACCAAGGGTTTTTGCTCAACAAACTACAACTTCATCACTCACTGTTCAAAGTACTGGTACAATATCCGGAACTCTTGTACTTCCTTTTTTTAATCCCAATTACAACAAGGTTCTAACTCGTATAGATACTGATGAAAATGGTGCTTATTACCGCAACATTGGAACTAAGCAAAATCCTGAATTAGTCCAAGTTTATAAATCAGAATATGTAAAGGTAAACGTCCGTGATGATGGTAGCATGAATTACCACGTTAATTTTAAAGGTATTCCTGTTGCCTCTTTCGATGCAATTATCAAATCTCCCGTACTTTCAGACGGTGAAATGACAACCTTTAGATATGATGGTAGACCGGATATGGAAGGAACCGTAATTAAAGGGGTAGTTCAAGATGAATTTGGGGTAAAAAGAGCTTTTTATACAGGTATTCTTACTGACCCAAATACGGGAACGCAGTATCAAGGAACTTTTGAGCTTACAGGACAAGGACCAAGATATAGCGATCGCAATGGTGGTGATAGTCCTAATGTATTTGATTATAAATCTGACCAACCTGGTCTTCCAAGGTCTGAGCCTTACAAAATTAAAGACGATTCTCCTTTAGTAAAACTCTACATTAATGTACCCGAAGGTACGACAATTCTGAATTCATCAACTGGTAGTACTACTTCCACATCAACTGGTGGTACTTCTACGTCAACTGGTAATGAAACTTCTACGTCAACTGGTGGTGGAACCTCTACGTCAACAGGTGGTACAAATTCAACTCCTCCTACAACTTTTACTCCTCCAAGTCTTCCTATAACCTCTACATCACCTGGTGGTACAAATTCAACTCCTCCTATAACCTCTACGTCAACTGGTGGAACTTCTACGTCAACTGGTGGTACAAATTCAACTCCTCCTATAACCTCTACGTCAACAGGTGGTACAAATTCAACTCCTCCTACAACTTTTACTCCTCCAAGTCTTCCTATAACCTCTACATCACCTGGTGGAACTTCTACATCAACAGGTAATACAAATTCAACTCCTCCTACAACTTTTACTCCTCCAAGTCTTCCTATAACCTCTACGTCACCTGGTGGTGGAACTTCTACATCAACAGGTGGTACAAATTCAACTCCTCCTACAACTTTTACTCCTCCAAGTCTTCCTATAACCTCTACATCATCTGATGGTGAAACCTCTACCACTTCGATTTTCTCAACTCCGTCCATATCATCAACTCCCTCTACCGATGTCAGCAACATAGAATTTAGTAGCGGTAATTCATTTGTCGCTAATTCCGTTCTAGAAAAATCTTCCAATATCGGTAATAAAAGTGATGAAAACATTTCTCAATCCAAACAACGAGGTCCCCGAAGTCGTATAATGATACGCTAAATTTAAAAGCTAAATTAATAACACTTGATATTTAGATATAGCAGATTTCAGTTGAGTCCAATACAACCTCACCCCCTTCCCCTCTCCTTATTAAGGAGAGGGGTGCCCGGAGGGCGGGGTGAGGTAAAATTTGTATTGCACTCAAATGAAAACCGCTATATTTTCTGGAATACAATTAAAGCAAGATAAATTTGATTGCATAGCTAATGAAAAAATAACTAGCTAAAATTTTCATCAGTAATTGGTAGCCGCAACCAATTACTGGGATTTAAAATTATGCAACCGTGTCTCATAATGAAACGAATAACTTTGGGCTTTGTTACGCAAGGATACAAGGCTGTAGGGCAGAATTCACCGGGTAAATTTTTAAGGTCCGTTAGCGTAGCGTGTCCGTCAGGACATAGCCCCCGGATTTATCCGTGGATTATGCCATGCACGAAGCCCCTAAATTCAATTTATGGGGCATTAATTACGAATTACGTTCGCGTAAGCGTCTCCCGAAGGGAGAAATTACGAATTACGAATTATACTCACCTTCACGCTTTCTCGCACCACAAAGCTTTGATGAATAAGTTTTTATCACACTTTTGATTATTAATTACCTCTCCAAGGAAAGAGGAAAAATCATCATTATTGCAGTGGAATAGGTCTATACTAAACAGTTGCGCTTCAACTGTTTTGATGTAGCAAAAATTCTTTCAGACCGTTGATGGTTGATATTTGCGGACTGACTTGAACTATTTCATGTTAATAAGAGGAAGTTTGAATGAAATTAATTTCCAGAGAGGAAATAAAAACTTTAGTAGAACAGCCAAAAGAAAATAGCATTTCTATTTATATGCCAGTAATTTCAGCGGGTGCTGAAGTTAGACAAAATCCAATTAGATTCAAAAATTTAATCAAACAAACCCAGACTCGTTTAATTGAAGCGGGTGTAGATGAAACTCAGGTTACGCAGTTGTTACAAAAAACCTCCGAATTTGATAGACAAGGTTTTTGGGAAGGAATAGGAGAACAAGGATTAGCGATTTTTATCTCTAATAATTTATTCCGCTACTATGTTTTACCCCTGGAGTTTGAAGAGTTAGTCGTAGTTTCAGACCATTTCCACGTTAAACCGCTGTTGCAAATTTTAAATCACAACGGACGTTTTTACATTTTGGGTTTAAGTCAAAACAAAGTAAGAATGTTGCTAGGTAGTCGTTACCGCTGCCAAGAAATTGATTTAACAGTCGTTGAAAATTTACCTACAAGTTTGGATGAAGCGCTTCAATATGATGACTTTTCCGAACAACCATTACAAAGACATACAACCGGGAGAAGCGTTTCCCAAAATGCCCAAGCAGGTGTTTTTCACGGACAAGCTGTGGGTACCGATGGAGCTGAACACAAAACTAATATTATGCGATTTTTCAAAGCTTTAGCAAAAGGCTTGGAAAATAAAATTTTACATGATAATGAACAAGTACCTTTAATATTAGCAGGGGTTGATTTTTTAATCCCCATGTACAAAGAGGCAAATAGTTATCAGTATTTAATGGAAGATGCTCTAACAGGTAATCCAGAAATTCTCAGTCCCCAAGAATTACATTCACAAGCTTTACCTATTGTCGAAAATTACTGGAATAATTCTCATAAGAAAGTTATAGACTTATACAACGAATTATTAGGTTCTAATAGCGGCAATGCATCTAATGACCTTGAAGAAATCGTCACAGCAGCATATTATCAAAAAATAGATACGCTCTTAGTTGCACAAAAGCAACATAAATGGGGTTTGTTTGATCCAGGTTCGCAGAAAGTATATCTACATTCGGAAGAAGAAACTGGTGATGAAGATTTACTAGATTTAGCCGCAGCCCATACATTAATTAATGGTGGTATGGTGTACGTGCTTGAAGCGGAACAGGTACCTTCTAACGAACCTGTTGCAGCTATTTTCCGATATTAAACAATTACTCATTACCAATTACCAATTAGACCCCTCCAATTTTAATTACAGAGTGGTAGACTACTAATTTAACTTTCTACCATTTTTTTGTGTCTATATTATATTTTGGACGTTTCTAGAAAGTTTTCAAAATTCAAAAAAACCCGGTTTTTTTGATAAAACCTGGGTTTTTCAACACCTCAAATTCTTAGATTAAAAAAAATTTAATCCACCTTTTCAATCGCTTTAGCAGCCAGATAAGGCTGATTTTCATAAACCTTAACTATATCTGGATTAAAATCCAAATCATAATCTCTTTTAATCACCGCAGCATCAAAGCTACCGACTACACCAGTTACTTCAATATTTGTACCAACAGCAGGAGCATCTTGATCGCTTACTACTAATATTGGTTGTCCTCGTAGAGATTCTTTATCATATGCAACAAATGCTTTGGGACCAACAATTTCAGTAACTTTAGTGCTAACTGTAACAGTCTCTCCAATAAGTTCAGCCGCAGGTAATGCCGCACTTGCAGGTATATTATCTGTTGCATCTGGTGATGCAGCACCTGTAGTCTGAGGTATGTTAGCATCTGTAGTCGGTATTGGAGTCTGTATAGTTGTATCCCCTGTAATTGCCGCTCCCGGTGTTTGTTCTGTTGATTCTACAGTACCTATTTGGTCATTTGCATCGCAACCAGTAAAAACTAATGCAAATAATGCGATTGCGATCGCACTATTCACTTTCTTCATTTTCTGAATTAAATCGCTCATATTATAACGCTTTTTACTAGTGACGCGATTATTATCAAGTCTATCTATCATGGTAAATTTCCTCAGTAGGGTAATATGCCAAATTTTTACTCATTAGTATTACTATTGCTTGGAAATTGAATCATCAAAAAGAATCTTTACTTTTAATAGCGAATCAACGCGATAAACAAATAAACTCCAAGTTTTTTACCAGCAATTACCGTTAATACAAAGCAAAAATTGAATATATATTTTCGTTAATTAATAGCTTAAGCAAGTTAACTATATATCACTTCTATCTCTAGAAAGAGAATAAATTCAACTAAATTATATGATGTTTTTATTATTCCCTTTCTTTTGGTAGATGTGTTAATATTACAATCACCTAAGTTGATATATTTTTTTTTGGTTAATATCCTTGTAATTGACTATATAGTTAAACAATTAGTTAAATAATAAGATAAACCCAATATCATCATGACACTTCTCAACGCTCGCAATTTATCATTAGAAGATGTTCAACGTCTTTTAGGATTTCAAGAAAATTACAATGATTCATTTACTTCATTATTGTCTCTCGAACCTTTAACAGAAGTAGAGCAACAAGAACTGTTACAAATTCGGAATGATTTTCGTCGATATCTCACAGCAGGTAAAGTTTCCGAAGGACAAGTAAAATTTCTTGTAATTGCTCCTTTAATGCGTTTAGCAGGGTTTTATAGTTACCCAATTCAAATCAAATTGGAAGAAGATATCGCTGAAATAAAAATAGAAGATGAAGATATAACTATTACAGGTAGATTAGATATTTTAGCTGTTAACAAAGTTAGAAAATTAGCAGATAAAACCTTTCTTTGGGTACTATTAATTGAATCTAAAAACAGCAGTATTTCCCCATCATCCGGTTTACCTCAACTGCTAACATATGCTGGCTCAAACTTGCAAAATCAAACATCGGTGTGGGGATTAGTTACCAATGGACAATATTACCAGTTTGTGTATATCCAACAGGGAAATTTTCTAACTTATCATATGATGCCATTATTAAACTTGATGGAACCAAGCCGTGCAGTTGAATTATTACAAGTACTCAAAGCAATTTGTCAGCTTTAAAAATCAATAGAATTATATCTCGGATTTATAAAACCAATCCCACCCAAATCGGAAAACAGCGCAATATTCCTGCTTCATCTCCTTCTAATTTTATCTTTAGAAAAGGATTTTATTTCTGAAGCATCCATGTTAAACTCAATAATAACAAAATTTATGGTAAATCTTCCTACTGCATAAGTAGCAACTTGGGTCATCTATTATAGATATAGTATTAAATATAAAAATAAGAATCTTCTGCGATGAGCAGTGAAAATCCCGTTAAAACAATCTTGGTACTGTCAGCGAATCCTAAAGGTACGAACTCATTGCGTCTGAGCGAGGAAACTCGTGAAATTCGTGAAGGGTTACAACTGGCAAAACAACGGGACAAATTTAAGATAGAGTCAGCACAAGCAGTACGCTACAGAGATATTCAGCGCTCTATTCTGAGTCACAAACCCCAGATTGTGCATTTTTGCGGACACGGTGCAGGAGAATCAGGCTTAGTATTTGAAGATGAGATAGGACAACAGAAATTAGTCGATGCACAAGCATTAGCTGGATTTTTTGAATTGTTTGCAGATAAAGTCGAGTGTGTAGTACTCAATGCCTGTTATTCCCAGATTCAAGCCAAAGCGATCGCCAAACATATTGATTATGTTATCGGCATGAGCAAGGAAATTGGTGACAAAGCCGCTATTGAATTCGCTGTTGGATTTTATGATGCTCTAGGGGATGGAAGTGAGTTTGAGTTTGCACATAAATATGCTTGTAGCTCTATCCGCATGGCAGGAATTTCGGAGTATTTAACACCTAAACTTTTAAGAAAACAAGAAATTTCTGGAGAAAATATAGATACCACTCCCCAAATAACTCCGCTTCCACCGAATGCTCGTCAAACAATAGTGGTTTCTCCTCCACCCGCACAAGAAGAAAGCAATATTATTAAGTATCGTCAAAAAGTTGAAGGATTTGCTGAAGATGGTGTAATTTCTGAGATTGAATCCCACATACTAGACGATTTACAGAAAAAGCTTGGATTAACTGATCAACAAGCCGGTAAAATCCGAGAACAAGTATTAGAACCTTATGATATTTACAAGCAACAATTTACCAAGAAAGTAGCTGAACAAGGATACCCACTAAGGGAAACAACTCAAGCTGAATTAAAGAAGTTGCAAAACTACTACAAAATTAAAGACGAATATATTAATTTATTAAATCAGGAAACCGAAAAACTAATTCAAACCAAGCCGTTTGAATTCGAGACAGCCACCCTGGGGAAAAATCTTCAAATTACCCGCAGTCGCAGACAAGCCGAATCTTTCAAAGAAGATTTAGGCAATGGTGTATTCCTAGAAATGGTAAAAATCCCTGGTGGTAGTTTCCTCATGGGTTCCCCAGAAAATGAACTAAAACGTTTAGATAGGGAAAGTCCCCAACACAAAGTCACTATTCAACCCTTTTTCATGGGTAAATTCCAAGTCACCCAAGAACAGTATCAAGCAATTATGGGCGAAAATCCCTCTCACTTCCAAGGAAAGAAAAAACCTGTTGAATCTGTAAGTTGGAATAATGTTGTGGAGTTTTGTGATAAGATATCTAAGAGAACTGGAAAAACCTATCGCTTGCCCAGCGAAGCTGAATGGGAATATGGTTGTCGGGCTGGAACGACTACGCCATTCCACTTTGGTGAGACCATTTCCACTGACCTAGCTAATTATGATGGAAATTACACCTATGGTTCTGGAGCCAAGGGTGAATATAAAAAACAAACTACAGATGTTGGTAGCTTCCCTGCTAACGCCTTTGGATTGTATGATATGCATGGGAATGTATGGGAGTGGTGTCAAGACATCTGGCATGAAAATTATAATGGAGCGCCAATTGATGGTACTCCTTGGTTAGATGATGGTAATAATAATTCCCGAGTGCTGCGCGGTGGTTCGTGGCTCACCACTCCTGAGACTTGTCGTTCTGCCGACCGCACCTCCGACAACCCGGACGTCCATTACGACTACCTCGGTTTTCGGGTGGTGTGCGGTGTTGCGCCGAGGACTCAGTAGCCCTTTGCCCCTCTTGCCCTTTACACTTCTTTATTTGCCCTCGCGCGAAGCGCGAAATTTTTTTTGAGATGCTGGATGACTGACTTACCTATTATAGAGAAAACCTAGGATTTAATCAAGTGGTATGTACCAATTTTAAATCGTCTGCCCAGAAAGCATAAATTTACTTTGGGAGAGCGAATGATAGTGGGGCTGTATGATTTTCTGGATAGCCTTATCATAGCACGATATGCCAAACAGAATATGCTTTAAAACCTATATTTGTCGTGAGGTGAGAAGTCGGGTTTTTATGATGATTATCTGATTTGACCTTTTGAAAGTTTAATACTTTACCTGGCGACTATAAGTCGCGGCTACAAAAACAAAACCCGCCTGCGCGGGTTTTAAATTACTAGTACTTGACAACGTAACTTATGAGGGATTTGTTCGTATACCGACGTGCTGTAGAGACGTTATACATAACGTCTCTAGACAATTTTGGGAAAAACTAACCTTGGCTCATCTAAAAATTTGAAACCCACGCAGGTGGGTTTTGCCCGTGTAGATGCGGTTTCAACCGCCGAATTTTAATTTCAAGGTGAAATAACTCCTCACTCCTCACTCCCAACTCCCAACTCCCAACTCCTCACTCCTAACTCCCAACTCCCAACTCCCAACTCCCAACTCCCAACTCCTAACTCCTCACTTTAACAACTCCATCACCTGCTCCCGTTTTACCAAAGAATTCGCGCACAAAATACCGCTAGCAGCCACCGCAGGAACTCCGATTCCCGGCATGGTGCTGTCACCAACACGGTACAATCCTTTAATCGGTGTATTAGTACTAGGAAACATCCCCTTACCCGCAGCAATTGCCGGACCATAAGTTCCTTGATATCTTCTTAAATAACCAGCATGAGTTAACGGTGTACCGATAAGTTCTAAAACTACCCGTTCCCGAATATCCGGAATTACTTTTTCTATAGCTCGATACAAAGTTTGCGCTTTTTGTTTCTTCTTCTCTTCGTAATAACTATCTTTTTCCCATCCCACATAAGGTTCCAAAGTATAAGCGTGAACCACATGATAATTAAGAGGTGCTAAAGAAGCATCCCAAACACTGGGAATCGAAATCATACAGGTGTTTCCTGGTACAGTAATATCCTGTTCTCCATCGTGAACAACTACATGATGTCCCGTCAAATTTTCCAAACCATCTCCACGAAAGCCTAAGTGTAAATGCATAAAACTTTCCACCGCAGGAGTATTTAAAGCTGCTTGGCGGTAAGATGTGGGTAAATCTTCAGGATGTAATAATTTGCCGTAAGTATCCCAGATTGTAGCGTTGGAAATTACCACCGGGGCTTTGATCATTTCTAAGGGATGGGGGGAAGATAATCGCACTCCGACGGCTTGACCATTTTCTACAATAATTTGCTCAACATGACATCCCAAACGCAACTCACCACCCCAACGTTCAAAACCCCGCACCAAGGCATCTACAATTGCACCGCTACCCCCCAAAGGATATTCAATTGCAGTATGAGAACGTTCCCCCAACATAAATGCTACCTCCGGAGCAATAGTACCGCTGCCTTTTAAACCCGACAACAAAAAGCATTCCAGGTCAATTAACCTTCGTACCCAAGGGTCTTTGACAGTTGCATCCATCACACTGCCTACCGAACTTTGTACCAAAGGTAAATTGGGTAACATTTTTAATAAAGAAGGTAAATAACGACTCAATAAAATCGGCATTAACTGCCAATCAGCCCGTAAAGCCAAAGTCGGAATACCTTTCATTGCTTCGTATAAAGGCAACAAACGACTTTCAAATTGTTCTAATTCTCTTGCACCTTGGCGTGTAATTTTAGCTACTTCTTCCCTGTAACGTTGAGAATTGCCGTAAACAGCAAAACTACCTTCAGGAAAATGATAATGTCCCAGGGGGTCATAAGGTACAGTTTGGAGAGATTCACCTAAAACATCGAGAACTTGTTTTACAGGATTCAAACTTCTAGCATCACTCAGTCCACAATAGAATGAAGGTCCAGAATCAAATTCAAATCCTCGTCGTCGAAAACTATGAGCAGCACCACCTGCAAAATTATGGCTTTCGCAAACAATTACCCGTTTACCGTAACGACTGAGTAATGCAGCAGCAGTTAACCCACCGATACCACTACCAATGACTATGACATCAAAATTTTTCACTGTTATTTGTTAGTTGATGGTTGTTATTTTGTACTACTAGTTCATGTCATAAGTTTTGGGGGTAATAAATTGGTAATTCGTAGTGCGAGCATCTTGCTCGCTAGAAGCTACCAGGGAACTAGAAACTACCAGGGAGCTAGAAACTACCAGGGAACTAGAAACTCCCACTACGAATTTATTTACCCCGCAGAATTAAAGTGGTCGAATACTACTATCCACCATCCACCATCCACTATCTATTAACTGATGAGTAATGAGAGAACAACCACTAATTCAATTAAAAGGCGTTTCTAAATCTTTTGGTAGCAATAAGATTTTAGATCAGGTCGATTTTAATATTTACCCAGGAGATGCATTAGGAATAATTGGTCCTTCGGGAACTGGTAAATCTACGATTCTCCGGATAATTGCTGGATTAACTGCTGCCGATGAAGGAGAAATTTTTATCCAAGGTGTGCGACGAGAAGGTTTAGTCGAAGATGGTGTGGATGCTTTGGGAATTGGGATGGTTTTCCAGCAAGCGGCTTTGTTTGACTCGTTAACAGTTGATGAAAATGTGGGGTTTTTACTTTACCAGCATTCAAGTCTTTCTAAACGAAGGATTCGGAAACTAGTTGAAGAAAAATTGGAAATGGTTGGTTTACCTGGAGTCGCAGATCGATTTCCTAGTGAACTTTCTGGAGGGATGCGAAAACGGGTGAGTTTTGCTCGTGCGATCATATCCAATCCAGAAAAACCCGAAGAATCACCATCCGTTTTGCTCTACGATGAGCCGACAGCAGGATTAGATCCCATTGCTTCCACTATAATCGAAGATTTAATTCGGCAATTACAGGTTGCTGAGGGAACCTCTAGCAGCTACGCTATCGTTACCCACCAACACAGTACAATTCGTCGTACCGCTGACAGAATCGTGTTTCTCTACCAAGGTAAAGTACAGTGGGCAGGAAAAGTCTCCGAAGTTGACACCACAGAACATCCTTCTATTAGACAATTTATGAGTGGAAACATTGATGGTCCAATTAAAATTGCCGGTGCATGAAACATTAAGCATTACTTATCTTGGTGATTAATCCCCATTAATTAATTGAGTATAAATTTAGAAATTATAGAAATCAGATAAATGATAGAAATCATATAAATTATTAATGATTAAACAATGTCCGAATACCTATTACCTATTTACAACTTCTAACTGTAGCTCTATAAGGAGGTGAAAAATGCGATCGCGATTGGTTCGAGAAGGTTCTGTAGGATTATTAATTCTATTGGGTTTAGGAGTCTTTGGATTAATTTTCCTTTGGCTGAACAGAATAAGCGCGAATGGTCGTACTTATAGCTTTATCGTAGAGTTTAAGGACGCTGGTGGCATGCAAAAAGGTGCTGTTGTTCAATATCGCGGTGTTAAAGTCGGCAATATCGCTGAGATTACAGCAGGTGTAAACAACGTAGATGTAAAACTTGATATCAACAAAACTGATCTAATAATTCCCCGCGATGTCAGAATTGAAGCTAATCAATCTGGATTAATCAGCGAAAGCATTATTGAAATTACACCACAAAGCACCATTTCTCGTGCTAATGTAGATGCTGGACCTTTAGATCAAAATTGCGACCCTACTATAATTGTCTGTAACGGCTCTCGTCTCAAAGGTGAAATCGGTATCAGCGTTGACGAACTGATTCGCTACAGCAGCCGTTTATCCGAAGTTTATAGCCGACCAGATGTATATAACAACGTCAACCAAGCCTTAAAAAACACCTCTTTAGCAGCAGCCCAAGTCGCTCAACTGACTCGCGATGTTTCCAGTTTAACAAAAGCTACTCAACAAGAATTACAAACTTTCTCTTCTGCGGCTACACAAGTAGCTAATGCTGCTAGCCAAGTTAGTGCATCTACTGATAAAACTATCAATCAATTCAGTACTACCGCATCGCAACTCAACGCAACAGCAAAACAGTTTAGCGGTACAGCACAAGAATTTAGCGGTACTGCCAAAGAAATTAGTTCCACTGCAAATCAAGCTTCGAGACTGTTAACAAATATTGATAACTTAGTTACAACAAATCGTTCCTCCCTTGTAGGTGCATTAAATGACATCACCGCAACTAGTTCCCAATTAAGAACTACTGTGAACAGTTTATCCCCAGCCATAAATAAATTTACCACAGGAGAGCTATTACAAAACCTCGAAACACTTTCAGCTAATGCAGCAGAAGCATCAACAAATTTACGGGATATCACCAAAACACTCAACGACCCCAATAATTTATTAGTATTACAGCAAACATTAGATTCAGCGAGAGTAACTTTTGAAAACACCCAGAAAATTACCTCAGATTTAGACGAATTAACCGGAGACCCAAGGTTTCGGCAAAACCTCAGAGAATTGGTAAATGGTTTAAGTGGCTTAGTATCTTCCACAGAACAAATAGAACAGCAAGTAAAATTTGCTGCCACCCTCGACTCCGCAAAAGCCAACCTCAATCCACCAACTCCAACAACTAGAAAGCAGCCTTTTAGATTTGAGTCCTCATCCGTTACCGTTAAAAGTAACGAAAAAATCAAGCAAACAAAAAATCTACAGCCAAATTCATCATCCCAACAACAACTGTTAAAGCAGCTTCGGGAATATCAAAAGATGAGAGAGTGAGAGGATGGGGGGATGGGGGG
>NZ_JADEWL010000079.1 GCF_015207665.1 Plectonema cf. radiosum LEGE 06105 | reverse complement strand
CCCCCCTACTCCCTATTCCCTTGATTACAAATTAAGTTTCCATAACAAAACTCTATTATTTCCAGAATCAGCGATAACTGCTGTATTCCCATGTACATTAATGCCATAAGACCAATTTAAACTATTACGAGTTGGTAAACCATAATCGCGATTTTCTCCTTTACTTTGAAAATCATTTTGTCCTATTACCCTTGCAGCATTAATACCTTGTAGCGATAAAATTGATTGCGGTTTTTTCCATGCTAATAATCGAGAATTAGCTGTATCGGTAACTAATAACCAATCTTGAGTAGCAGCCACCCCATAAGGCATACTTAAACTATTAGCTTTAGGAAAATAAACTCCTTGATTCATTTCTACTAAATTAAAACTTTTTTGCCCCAGAACTATTTCACAAGGAGCATTATTTTCTATAGGAATTCCTTGCCAAATCATCACACGATTATTACCTGCATCGGTGACAACTAAATTATTATCCCAAACAGTAATATCGTGACACCAACGCATAGTAGAAGCTGTCGGGCTACCACCACCATTTTCATCGCGAGATTGCATATCTGGTTGTCCTAAAACAACATCCGCAGGTTGTCCATTTTCTTCAGGTAACTGATTCCAAATCAATAAACGACGATTTCCTGTATCAGCAACAAATAGCTTTCCTTGATGATAGAAAACTCCATAACACCAGTTTAAAGTATTTGCCGCAGCAGTCGAATTTCCCCGATTGGGTTGATTGTGATTAAAATCAGCTTGTCCTAATACTAAATCCGCTGGCACATTACTATCTTCTGGTAAATTTTTCCAAATTAAAACACGATGATTCCAAGCATCAGCAACAGCTAATCCTTGTCCACAATTACAAATTCCTGTAGGAACATTTAACGTGTTATTTCCTGGTTTACCTTTCGCATTTTGTCCTTCAAAATTAAAGTTTGGTTGTCCAATTACCCAGTCAGCAGGTTGACTATCTGTAGTTGGTAAATTTCGCCATCCTAATAATCGATGATGTCCTGTATCCGATACCCATAAAGGACCAGTTTCTGATATTAAACAAGCACTACGAGGACCAAACATTTCGATTTTACTTGGTGCCAGAGGTACAGCTAATTCACCTGGTTTTAGAGCTTTTCCTAAAATGATTTCTGCATATTTTGTAAATATTTTTAACATTGATTGAATAGCGAATTTTTCAACTATCAACTGTCAACTATCAACTATCAACTTACCTTCATTTCATTTTCAAATCCTTGAGTAAAAACGGCATAAATATACCTCCAATAAAACTAGATATGACAACTGGTACCCAAAAAGGCATTGTTGTTTGTGCAAGTAGAAATAAGAGTAAGAAAGTTATACTAATGCCAATTGAAGTTTGTTTCACATAATACATATTGTCTCTTATCAGCTTTCCTTTAAAGAATAATTTTGCGGAAAACCAACCTATCTCTAACATAATCTCTCCTAATAATTACTCAATAAATTTAATACTATTAATCCTAAAATTGCACCGGGAATAACACCAGCAGGACCAAATAATCCACCTAAAATAGCCGCAAAGTTATATCCTAATTCTTCCCCTGCTAAAAGCATTCCCCCAATCGCACCACCAATCATTGATACAATTGTTGCGACAATAAACCATATAAAACCTGTCAGCAAATTTAAGTCCCCAGCCATTAAACTCGTTACCATTCCGCTCAAGTCGTAATTCGTTAAAATATCTGTCATTTTTCAATCCCCAATTCTTCTAATACTTGAGATACAGCTTTTGCTTGTTCAATTTGTCCGTACTGAGTAAATATTTTGAAAGCTTGTTGATAGTAATCATGCGCTTTTAAAAGATTTTGCTGATTACCAGCTTCCGGCTGATGCAGTTTATCTGGTAAATTAATTAAAGCGTTGGCTTTGTTAGCAATAGTGTTAGCGTATTCGATTGGTGTATTTTTCGGATTCCTCACTTTTAATGCTTCGTCATAAGCTATTACAGCCCGTGAATTGTTCTCGAAGGGATGAGAAGAAGGTAAATATTGCAGTGCGTTACCTAAGTTATTTTGCAACATTGCATATTCCCTCGGATGCTCAATCAGATTAATTCGCTTCAAGGCTACTTCAAATGACTGTACCGCTAAGCCTTCAAATAAGTATTGTTTTTGGGAACCCCCAGACATTGATAGATACGCGATCGCAATATTGTTATGTAATATTGCATATTCCTGGGGGTGCTTATCCCAGTCAAAAACCTGTAGAGCTTCTTGATAAACTTGAATGCTATCTGTCATCCGTGCCATATTAAATGACCCTAATGATTGTAACACCAAGCCTAAATTCATCTTTGCTTCTGCTGTCTCTTCTGGTGAGGCTAATTCTTTGAGTATCGGTAAGGCTTGTTCATATGCAGTTTTTGCGCTCACAAGCAATTCTACATTTTCTTCCGGAATAGCCTGCAACGCTGCACCTTTACCAACTTTAGCACGAGCTTTATACAGAGGAAAATCCTCATCGCATAATTCTTGTGCTTTGTCATACAGATGAAGTGCATTGTACAAATCTTCAGCAGTTTTAGGCTTTCTGACAAAACCTTGTGCTACCTCAATTAGCATCTCTATTTTTTCTTGTACTGTAGCATTCGTATCAGCAATTGCTTTTATCGCTGCTTTCACACCAGAATCTGTGATGCTATTTTTCATTGCCATCTATATCCTGAAAGAGACTCTGAGAGATACTTATTTTCGACATCGTTTAACCTTTTGCTCCAATAATTTTGCTTGTTCCGCACTTGGTATACTAATTAAATAGTCGTTAAAGAGACAGTAGATCAAAAAGGACAGCATTAGTTAATAATGAAGTTTACAAGATTAAAAATATTTATCTAGCAACTTTTTCAGCGATTTTTGTGCAAAATTTAGCATCCTGTGTAATCAAGACTCATACTTTTTAAGTATAAGTATCTATAAACTCTGACGCTGGACAAACCTTTGTACTCAACTTATTACTTCTAAGGTTGTTGTCTATTGCAGTTAAATTTATGCAAAATTTGTTCAAATTTATATGACTGTATTTATCATATTATATAATATAAGCAAGTAATGCCAACAACAATCATTTTAAACTTTTTCATAAATAACTTTTCCAATATTTATCAAAATACTTGTATATTTTTTACTGTTTATTTTATTTTTACTGTATTGTGAATAGCTGTTTTATCAAAAACTAGAATCACATTTATTAACAATAGAATATAAAAACTTATGTAAACAGCGAACAACTAAATTCACAACTGATTGATATTAAGAAAAGGGAGAGAATAGGTAAAATGTCAAAAGTTAAATTCTTAGTGTTAATTGCTAATTACTTGATTGATAATCGATAAATGGCTAACTTATTATGGTTACAAGGTGGTGCTTGTAGTGGTAACACCATGTCATTTCTAAACGCCGAAGAACCAACAGCGGTTGATTTAGTTACTGACTTTGGTGTTAATATCCTCTGGCATCCTAGTTTAGGATTAGAATTGGGCATAGACTTACAGACAATGCTGTGGGAATGTCTTTTAGGTAAAAAACCCCTCGACATCCTAGTTTTTGAAGGTACTGTAATTCAAGCTCCCAACGGAACCGGAGAATGGAATCGTTTTGCAGAGCGTCCGATGAAAGATTGGTTGAGCGATTTGGCTCACGTTGCTAATTTCGTGGTAGCTGTGGGAGACTGCGCTTGTTGGGGAGGAATTCCCGCCATGGCACCCAATCCCAGCGATTCGACAGGATTACAATTTCTCAGACGACAAGAAGGTGGATTTTTAGGTAAAGACTTCCGAGCAAAATCTGGTTTACCCGTAATCAATATTCCCGGTTGCCCCGCCCACCCAGATTGGATAACTCAAATTTTAGTGGCGATCGCCACTGGTAGAATCGGTGATATTGTCCTTGATGACTTGCATCGTCCGCAAACTTTTTTCAACACATTTACACAGACAGGTTGTACAAGAAATATCCATTTTGCTTACAAAGCATCCACCACAGAATTTGGTCAGCGTAAAGGATGCTTGTTCTATGATATTGGGTGTCGCGGACCCATGACTCATTCTTCCTGCAATCGCATCTTGTGGAATCGCGTCTCATCAAAAACCCGCGCTGGAGTACCTTGTTTAGGCTGCACCGAACCAGAATTTCCTTTCTATGACCTCAAGCCAGGAACTGTATTTAAAACTCATGTTATCTGTATGTTGTGGTACTCAGAGGATAAAAGTCTCCAATGGTTAAAACCGCTACTACAGGCCGCATTCATTGTCCACCTGCGTTTACTAAGCAATTTACAACGCTCCTGCGCGGGTTTGGCTTGTATAGCCGCGACTTTCAGTCACCATGCAAAGTATATAATTTTACTTTTAAAACATAATATCAGTTAGATTCAGGTTGAGGTTCGGGTTCAGGTTTAGGTTCAGGTTTAGGTTCAGGTTTAGGTTCAGGTTTAGGTTCAGGTTTAGGTTCAGGTTTAGGTTCAGGTTTAGGTTCGGGTTTAGGTTCAGGTTCGGGTTCGGGTTTAGGTTCAGGTTTAGGTTCAGGTTTAGGTTCAGGTTTACGAGTTGGTTGAGGTTGGCTTTGTGGATTCTGCTTTTGTTCTTTAGCTTCTTCTTCACGCCGTATTTTTTCTTCAGCTTCTCGACGACGTTGTTGTTCACGTTTACGTTCTTTAGCTTCACGAGCTTTTTCAGAACCGTCTTGAACAATATTTAAGTTGATTGAATAACTTCCAGGTTTTCCATCAGAAGTAGGAGAAAAACGTAATTTATTTGCATCTCTACGTATGGCCCCATCATAACTCGCATTACCAGTTGACGGACTTATTTGTACATTAGTTACTGTACCTTTTTCATTAAAAGTAACAGTAATTCTAACAGTACGTTCTTTACCGTCAAAGTTTCTTTTAATGTATGAATTGGCATTAGATAAACCGCAGTTAGTAATACATTTACCCCCACCACCTTTAGTTGGTTTAGGTGTAGGTTTCCCTGGTGGTGATGTGGGTTTTTCTACAATGGGTTTTCTTGGAGGATTAGAAGCAGAATTTGGAGTATCAGTAGAACCTTTAGGTTGATTATTGTTAACATCACTACCATTAGTCTTAGGGTTATCTACAATAACTCCGGAACCCTCACCACTAATTCCAGAAGCTTCATCAAAAGGTTTTTCTACAGTAGAATTTTCTTTTGTGTTGTCATTAGAACTTGCAACTTCATTATTAGGAGGAATCTCATTAGAATCAGAATTTAATTCTGAAGGAGATTCTCCAGATATTACAGGTGAAGAATCAGTTCTACTATCTGCAATAGTTTCTTTCTGAGTTAAATTTTCTGGTTTTTCCGTTGCTGTCTCTTCTCTATTTTGGCTAGGAACTTCTTTAGGGATTTCTGCTTTAGAAGGCTCGATGTTGGGTTTAGTCACTGGTTCTATAGTCGGTGTTTTTGGTTCAATAACAGGAGACTCTATAGTTGGTTGTATTAACGTGGTTTCGGTATTTTCAACAGGAACTCTATTAATTGGTTCCGATTGCTCCAAAAGAGGAATTTCTTCTGGTTTTATTGACGGTTCTGGTGTCGGTAGTATTTTTTCTTCTGGTTGATCAACAATAAGAATTTCGATAGGTTCATCTGCTTTTAAAATGTTGTTTGCTTTGAAAAAATAGGGTAGAGCAATAATACCTGCTATATGAACTAAAATGGAAACCGCAAAATAGTATATCAGAACTTTTTTGAGTGTTTTTAATTCTTTTTCGTGCTGGTCGATACAAATTTGCGATATGCTCATACTCTACTCCTTAGTTCTATCTCTACAATTACCACAATCCATTTTTAGAGCTATTTAAAACCTATTTATTGATAATCTAAAGAGAGAGTAAATTCAAAACAAAGAAAAAATAATCTCTGATTAATTTTTTTTAAGCCTTATTGCAATATATTTTCAATATATCTTTTATGCAGTGAAGTATCAATAGATATTTTATCCTAGTTATTTTAATCGTTCAGTGTAAAAAAAGGGTAGTGAAATCTAAAGAAGTATTATTAAACTGATCGGAATGCACCCCGAACTCAACAAGAGCCGTTCGGCTCTATATTCTTCCAGGCTTTTCTGATTCCTAGTATCGGTTCCTGGGAACTAGTGTTTGGAGGCTCTGCCTGCGATTATTCTCAAAAGACTAAAATTATGAATAATCACCATATTCCTTTTTTGAGATTAAACGATAACTGCGGTCATTATTAATTCGTAAAACACAATCATGATAGTCTACTAATGTAGAACGATGACCAACGCTGATATAAGTAATATCGCTCTGCTGTAATTGCGCGTAAAGTAATTTTTCATTTTTGATATCTAGGGAACTAGTAGCTTCATCTAAAACAGCATATTGTGGTTGAGCAAGCAGCAAACGAGCAAAAGCAAGACGTTGTTGTTCTCCCATTGAAAGTATTTTATTAAATTCTACTGTTGTATCCAAGCTACTTATTTTATTACCAATTAAAGGTAAGTTAACTTTTTCTAGCATCTGTAATAGTTGTTCGTCGGTAACTTCTTGTTGCTGAGGATATAAAAGTTGTTCGCGTAGAGAACCTAAAATTAAGTAGGGACGTTGGGGTAAAAACAGTATTGTTTCTTGAGGAGGAAGGATAATAGAACCATCTCCTGAATACCACAAACCAGCCATAGCACGCAGCAAAGAACTTTTTCCTACACCGCTAGCACCAACAATTAATAATGATTCACCCCTGTTAACGGTGAGAGATAAATCTTTTACTAAAGTGGTTTTATAGTCTGGAGTATATAAAGTTAAATTACGTGTAGATAAAAAGTTATCTTCTCTATAATCAATAATTGATGCTTCTGGAGGAATTTTATGTGCGGTATATGTAAATTTTGCATAGCTTTCTAAGCGGTTAATTCCTGCTGCGAAGTTACTTAATTCTTCAAACTGCGTCACAATTAAAGTTAAAGCCAGCAAAATACTTCTAAAAGCTGCACCAGCTTTAGCAAATGCTCCTACTTCTAACTCTCCAGATAGAATACGAGGAGCAAGAATAACCGCTGGTAAAAGAAAGGTAATATATTGATAGCTATTTTGAAAAAAATTAAGCCTGAGTTGCCAATTAACTAACCGATTAAAGTTTGTTAAAACTAACCCAAAACCCGACTGTATTTGATTCGATTCGGAATTTTCTCCTTGATAGAAAGCAATAGCTTCTGCATTTTCCCGAACGCGAGTTAGACTATAGCGAAAATCTGCTTGGTATTTAAGTTGCTCGTAATTAATTTGAATCAAAATTCGACCAAATAAAATAGTTGTAATTACCGTTCCAAAAACAGCATAGCCAACTAAAAATAGCGTTAATGGTATTGATGTTACCCATAAAATTCCGACAAAACCAATTAGTTGTAATACTGAATCAAGGAGAATAATTAAAAAGTTGACTGCTTGGAGGGTAAAAGTTTTAATATCTTCAGCTATACGTTGGTCGGGATTGTCTATTTCGGGATTGAAACTAAAGCGATAAAATGTTTGACGGTCAAAATATTTATTGAGAAAGTGATAGGTTAACCAGCGTCGCCAGTAAAGAGAAAGTTTAGCTTGAATGTAGCTTTTTAAAGATAGTAAAAGTACGCCGATTACTATTATCCCAATAAAAATTGATACGGATTGGATAAAAACTTCTTGGTTCTGCTGTGCTAAGGATGTGGTTACTTCTCCTAAGAAAATACTAACTATTAATAGTAATGCCGTGCTAATTATTGATAGGATGATTAATAAGATTAGAAGGGTTATTGCTCCCCATTTTTCGGAAGAGAGCCAGTAAGGTTTTGCAACTTTCCAAAATTGCTGTAGGAGTTTAATGTCGAATTTATTGTTCATGAGTAAGATTATTAAGAAAAAAAACCGCAGAGGCACTGAGGGCGCAGAGGAAAGAATTTAAGAGAGATATATAAAGATTTTTCATTCCTATTTTCTATTCTTTGTTCTTCAAGCCATTTAATAATCATTATTCTTAGATGGATATAAACTCCAGTTTTGCTGATTTTTTATTTCTAGTACTTGTTGATGATATTTTAATAATTGAGGATTATGACCGACGCTAATATAGGCGATTCCTGTTTTTTGCAGTTGTTGATAAAGATGCTCTTCGTTTGTTTCATCTAATGCGCTTGTGGCTTCATCTAAGATTGCATAATTGGGTTTTGTCAGTAGCAAACGAGCAAAAGCTAAACGTTGTTGTTCTCCAATAGAAAGTAATTGCGACCAATCTTCAATAGTATCTAAATCTTGATATTTCATTGCTATTTTTGATAAATTAACTAGTTTTAAAATTTCGATTAGTTCTGGTTCGCTAATTTGTTTATGTAAATAAGGATATAAAAGTTGCTGGCGTAGAGAACCTAAAATCATGTAAGGTTTTTGTGGTAAAAATAATATATTTTCTAGCTTTGGTCTATGAATATTTCCACTACCAAAATTCCATAATCCTGCGATGGTACGCAGTAATGAACTTTTACCAACCCCACTATCACCCCTAATTAATAAAGATTCACCTTTTTTGACACTAACTGATAAATCTTTTACTACAGTTTTATTAGTTTCAGGAATTTGAACGGTAAGATGATTGATTTCTAAATGAGAACTTTCTTTAATGATAATATTAGTATTTACTGACTCCGGTAAAGATTTATTGCTTTGTGCAAACTCAGATAGAACTGACAAGCGATTAACCCCTGCACTCAAAGCGCTCAACTTCTCAAACTGATTTATAATCAAGCCTAGAGCAAAACCAATCCTCTCAAAAGCTGCTTGCGATCGCGTTACTGCTCCAATCTCTAAATCTCCTGTAAAAATTCGCGGTGCGAGAATAATAAAAGGTAAGACAAAGTTAATATATTGATAGCCATTTTGAAATATAGTTAAGCCAAATTGCCAACGAATTAAATTATTAAAATTTTTGAATGCATCAGCAAAGCGCTGTTTCACTCGACTAAATTCTTGATTTTGTCCGCGATAAAAAGCAATTGATTCAGCATTATCTCGTACCCGAATTAAACCAAAACGAAAATCAGCTTCTCGTTTAAGTTGTTTAAAGTTGATAGCGACTAATTTACGTCCAAAAACTAAAGTTGTAACAAGTGTTCCTCCCACAGCATAGAATATTAAAACAAACATTAAAATTGGGGAAGTTGTCCATAACACAGCACTAAACAAAATTAACTGTAAAATTGAATCAGATAAAACAGTTAATAGATATAATGATTGTTGGGTAAAGTTATTAATATCTTCTGCAATACGTTGGTCTGGATTGTCTAAATCTTGAGAAAAATTAAGACGATAAAAATTAAGATTATCAAAATAGCAATGTAAAAAACTATCAGTTAACCACCTACGCCAATGTAGAGTTAGTTTACCTTGAATGTAAGTTTTCCAAGAAATTAATGGAATAGTTACAAGAATAATTCCTAATAATATAATTAATGTTCTCAAAAATCGCTCGGTATCTTTAGCTGCTAAAGATGAAAGTAATTCCGATCGCTGTACGGTTTCTACTACTAAAAAACTACTACTGCTCATTGACAGAAATATTAGAAGTGATAATAAAGCGATCGCACCTGGTTTTTCTTGAGAAAACCAGTAAGGTTTACTCACCCTCCAGAAATTTTCCCATAGCTGACGGTGGTTATTCATAGGTTATGTTATGTGACTCGATTACCTCTTGGGGATTAAGTCTGCTAAAAATCAATTTCTAGAACGGAATCTATGAAAAGAGACTAAATTTACGGCGTTTTTATTAATATACGTACAGTACTTATACAAGAATTTTTCTTAATAAGCAAGGGATAGTTTTTAAATTAATATTTTTTCGTAAGAGATTAATTTGTAAATGTATTATTGAAGGATTTGTATATTTATTCTTAAAATTTTTAGATGATTACAGTTACACCAATGGAAATTGTTAAATTTCGCAGCCAGTTGGCGAATAATCCGGAAGCTTTGACAGCTTTAGATGTGATAGAGGAATGTGAAGGTTATGTAGAAGATGCCGTATCACTTGTATTCATGCGGGAAACTGCACAAGAAACTGACAGAAGTTTAAATGATTGGCTGGAAAAATGCCGCCAATTTATCTGTCAAGAGGATGTTAGAGACGCTTTAGAATCTGGCTTAATTGCTCCAATTGTGGAACCATTAACGATGAGCGCTGGTATTCCTATTGGTACGGCAACCGCATTGAGTGTATTAGTGTTTAAGCTAGGTGCTAAGAAATTTTGTAAAGTACCTAAATCTGGTATTTAAAATCCAGAAGCGATAAACCCAGCCCAGTAATAGGGATTTGCACAAGGTAGGGGTTGACGTTGCTTAATTAGTTTCAAAGATTCCTGAAATCTCAAGCGTTGTCCTACCCTTAGTTGGGCAAGGGTTTGTTCTATTTGAGCTTTATATTGCTCTAAAAACTTATCTAATTCTTCTATATCTAGATTTCGTAACCATTTCTGCGCTTGATTAAGAGCTAAAGCAATACTTCCCGCTTTTAACTTATTGAGCTTTGTTAAATTTTCATAGAACTTAATCATCAAAAAGCTTGTAGAAAGGTCATCTACTTTCCACAAAGAACTGACAACGCTAGGGCTACCTGCTAATAGAAAGCCACTGGGTAAACCAATATATTCGTCGCTGGTGTTATTGAAATCAATTAATCCAGTTTCGCAAGCAGAAAGAGTAACAAGGCGACATATTTCTAGTTTTAGACTGAAAATTTTATCTAGGGTAAGGCATTTTTCTAAATCGTGAGCTTCCCCTGCTCGTAATTTCAAGTAACGTTCGGAGTCGCTTTGTCTAGATGTGTCTGCGATAGATGCGTTTGCCAAAATGAGCGCTGATTTAGCGGGATTTAGTAAATTAAAATAGCCATGACAGCTAAAGTGAACGCAGTGGTAGGTATTTAAGTCAGAATTGTTAACCGCAGTCACTGTAGCTGCTGATTTTTTCAAGACATTAGCAGTATTAAAGTAGCTTTGAATAACTTCTACTTCCAAATTGGTATAGTTTAAATCTTCAGTGGGATTTTGAATGGCAAATAGGTTCTGAAAATCAGCACGTTTTCGTTGCTGTACTTGTTGTAAAAGTTGACAACTGGGGGCATAACTTACACCGTCAGGGAATTTTTCAGAAAATAATTCACCGTTAATTAATGGAAGTGCATGGAGAGGGAATAGATGTAAATAGCGATGAGGAATGAGGATAAGACAGGTGCAAGTTTTTGGGATTAATTTGAGGAGTTCTTCTAGTTGTAAAATTTCTGCAAGATAAGTGAGGCGAGAGTCTAGATTATTTTTCCACTCGAATTTTTGATTATAATACGCATTTAGATACTCATTATTCCAATTACCTAATGCATCCAAGTTATTGCTTGTTTTAGATGTGTTCAACCGTTGTAGATTGCTACGAGTGATAATAAATGTTTCTAAATTATTACCAGTAATGTACCACTCGATAACAGCAGTCTTTTCATCTAAAGTAGTTTGAAATTGGTTAAAATTGAAGCTAGAACCAATAGGTAGGTATTTGTCTTGTAATTCTTTGCGTTGTTTTCGCAACTGCTGGAGGTGCTGCACTAAAGCTATTGGGTTTTCGGCTTTAGCATTTTGGAGTTTATATTGACTAATATTTATTTCGTCTCGAAGTTTTTCTAACTGAATCACAACTTTTGAAGAAAAAATGGTTTTGCGATCGCGATTTAGAATCAGCTCTACTAAGTTACGGGTTTTACTGCGTTCGGCATATTCAAGAGCTTCTTTAATTTTGCCAAGTTCTAAACAAGCTTCTAGCATCCTTTGATAAAGCTGATACCATCTTTCAGCAATTTTTTGTTTTATCTCCTCTCCAGAATGTACCTCTTCACGAAGATAATCAACGCTTTCAATCGCTTTATTAAACGCATGGTAGGCTGTGGAAAAATTATTTGCATCTAAATAGGCATTACCTAAATAAAAATGCATAGTTGCCCTTTCTTGGATAAAAGCATCACTATCATATATTTCTAAGGCATTATAACACGCAGTTATAGATTTATTTAAATTGTCTAAGCGTTTACCTTTAATTCTTTCATAATAAGCTAATGCAAGATTATGTTGAGTAGTTGCCCAATCTTGAGGAAGTTCTTCGCGGGTAAATATTTGTAAGACTTGGTGATAAGCATCAATTCCCTTTTCCAGATTATCTGCTTTATTTCCTTGAATACGTAGAGTGTATGCAAGCGCTAAATTGCTTAATGTTCCTGCCCAACCACGAGGAAAATCTTCACGGGTGTATACTTCTTGCAGAACTTGTTTGTAAATTTGAATTGCAAACTCCAAGTTTTCTGCTCTATCTCCCCGAATACGCTTCTCGTAGATTACTCCCAAGTCATTTTGAACATCTGCCCACTCAGTTGGGAATGTATTGCAGGCATAAATTTTTAATGCTTCTTCACAGGCGGAAATAGCTAATTCTAAGTTTTCTTCTCGATTCCCTCGAACACGATACAGGTAGGCAAGTGCTAAGTAACGTTGACTGGCTGCCCATGTTTGAGGATTTACCTCACGAATCCTTACTTGTAGTGCTTGTTGGCAGGCAATTAATGATTGCTCTAAATTTTCTGCTCGTTCACCTAATATGCGTAAACGATAAGCATTTGCTAATTCATTTTGAATTGTTGCCCAAGTTCTGGCATCGTTTTCTAATGTATAAATTTGTAAAGCCTGATGATAGTTAAAAATTGCTTTGTCAATGTTTTCTGCTCTACTTCCATTAATACGAGCAATATAAGTTTCTGCTAAGGTATATAGGGTTTCAGCCCAAGTATATGCATCTGCTTTGCGGTTTCTAATTTCTAAAGCCTCTTCGCAGGCAGCAATTGATTTTTCCTGATTTTGTGCTGGGTTTCCAATAATTCGTGTTTTATAAGTACGAGCTAAATCAGTTTTTAGTTTTGCCCAAGCAAGTGGAAATGCATCGCGGGTGTACACCTGAAGGGCAGCATCCTCATAAATCTCTATTGCTAATTCTAGATTTTCTGCTGCACCTCCTTTGATACGACGAGAATAAGCATTTGCTAGGTTATTTTTTACCATTGCCCAAGTTTGGGGATCTGTTTCAATGGTAAATACTTCCAGCGCGTTTTTATATGCTGCGATTGCTAACTCTATGTTTTCTTCTCTATTACCCTGAATGCGGGCTAAGTAAGCTTGTCCTAAATTATTTTGTATTTGTGCCCAACCATAGGGTTCTAAATCATAAGTTCTGACTTTTAGCGCTTGCTGGTATGCTTTTACAGCAAATTCTACATTATCTGAATGATTACCTTTGATGCGGTCTAAATAAGCAGTTCCCAAACCATTTTGTATGCTCGCCCAGCTATGAGGCTCGATATTATAGCTCACAACTTCTAATGCTTGATTTAAGGTATTTATTGCATTTTCTAAATTTTCTCCTTTATCCCCTTCAATACGGTAAATATAAATTTTACCTAAAGATAGCTTTATATATGCCCATAATTCGGGTGATATTTCACGATAATTGTATTTTAAACTGTTCAAACAAATGTCAAGTGCCTTTTCTAAATTTTCTACTTTTTGTCCTTTAATCCTTTCAAAATAAGCATCTGCCAATCTATACTGCACCGCACCCCAGGCATCCATATAATTTTCTTCAGCGTAGACTCTAGATGCTACTTCATAGCCAGCAATGGCAATTTCAATATTATTAGCTTTATTACCAAGCGGAAACATTTGAATTAAGCTACTAAAACCACTAATTCCATAAGCAGCCTCAGCATTTAGCTGATTATGTTCTGCCATATTACGCAGTATAGAAACTAGACGCTGATCTATTTTGTCGAGATTTTCTTGGAGTACCGGATAAACTATCTCATGATTAGCATCACTATCCAAACTAAGCTGTAGTACCTGCATAAAGAAAACTATTTGAGAATCGTTTTTCTGGTGCTGTTTGTTCATAGATACAGGTTTACACATTCATTATGAAGAAATTCTACAGCATTAATCATAATTATGAAATAAGACTTAGGCTATTTTATGTCAAATAGTTATCAATTTTTTGATATATGATATAACAGTATTAAATCAAATGCTGATTAAGATTTTCATTCACTTAAAATCAACTTGATTCAAAATATCATCTAATTGATTTTGCTCAATTTCTGCTAACAAAAAATCCGAGGGTGTGTAACCACCTGCATCGGAAGACTGACAATGTTCAATTAGTTTTATTAGTATTTCTAGATATTTTTCGCCTATATTATCTATTACCGATTTGTCATAAAAATGCTGATTATAAGTCCAAGTAAGTTTAAGTTGTTCTTCAATTATTGAACCGTTAATTTCTAGTATATATGGTCTTTCTGAGTTGATATCTTGGGTTAAACCGGGTGATTCTTGTGCTATTTCAAAGACGTTTGATGCTGTTAATATCGAGTCGAATTGTCCTAGATAATTAAAGCTAATTTCGGGTGAGGGAAATTCAACACTTTGTATTTTATCTTGTTTGAGATAGCGCCAAACTGAATAATCTATACCATTATTGGGTATTCTTAATTGTTCTTTGATGTGTTTGATTGCTTCACCTAGATTATTAATATCTGATAATTCTTCTAAATCTAAGTTTACTGGGACTATATTTGTAAACCAACCAATTGTACGAGATAGGTTAAGGTTATCAAATAATTCGGTTCTTCCGTGTCCTTCTAAATCAATTAAAAGTGATGATTTACCTGTCAATTGAGCAAATGTTTGAACTAAAGCTGTTAGTAATATGTCGTTAATTTGGGTGTTATATGCTATCGGAACTTCTTTTAATAATGCTTGGGTGTGTTCTGGGGAAAGGATTATTTCTATTTGTTCGCTATTAGCAATTGTGTTGGGGAAATCTTTTGTTAATTCTTCCGATTTTGAAGAAGAAAGATGAGGTGAAAAGTTAGATATTTCTGATGAGTTTGCATATGTTTGTAAATGTTCTGCCCATTCTTTGAATGAAGTGGTTTTTAATGAGAGTTGAATCACTTTTCCTTGACTTAGTTGTTCGTATGCGGTTTGTAAGTCTGATAATAATATCCGCCAAGAAACGCCGTCAATTACTAAATGGTGAATTACAAATAGTAAGCGACTGGCTTGATTTTCACCTAAGTTAAATAATGCAACTCGTATTACTGAACCTGTTGACAAATTGAGACTTTTCTGAATTTGATTGGCGATATTTGTAATTGCATTTTGTTGCTGTAACTCTGTGAGTTTAGAAATGTCAAAGCAGGTAAAAGGAACTTCTGAACTAGGTTCAAAATGAAACTGTTTCCAACCAGATTCGGTTTGCTTAAATCGGAGTCGCAATGCATCATGATGTAATAATAATTCTTGCAATGCTTGTTCTAACCAGTTTAAATCGAGCTTGGTTTTAACTTTGAGTAAAACAGCTTGATTGAAGTGATGAGGATTTGATTTTTGCTGTTCAAAGAACCAATGTTGAATCGGTGTAAGGGGAACAAAACCTGTAATAATTCCTTGTTCGGCTTGAATTGATGGGGTTTGAGTTGCTATAGTTGCTAGTTCAGCGATAGTTTGATATTGAAATAACTGTTTTGGTGTAATTTGAATTCCCGCTTGATTAGCGCGACTAATTATTTGAATTGCTAAAATTGAATCTCCCCCCAATTCAAAGAAGTTGTCGTTAATTCCGACTTTTTCTAATCGTAGGATATCTTTCCAAATTTGTGCAAGAGTTGTTTCCAGAAGGTTTGTGGGAGTTACAAATTCATTTTCTGAGGTAGTAATATCTGGGTTAGGAAGAGCGCGACGATTTACTTTTCCGTTAGCTGTAAGAGGTAATTTTGGGAGAGATATAAAAATGGAGGGAATGAGATATTCTGGGAGTTTATCGCTTAAAAAACTTCTTAAATTAGTATTTGTAATTTCTTCAGTTGAGACAACGTAAGCAACTAACCTTTGAATATTGTCTTGATTTTGCAAAATTACAACAACTTCTTGAACTTGCGGATGTTGAGATAAAGCAGTTTCAACTTCTCCTAATTCAACTCGGAAACCCCGAATTTTAACTTGATTATCAAAACGACCGAGGTATTCAATCGCACCATCCCCACGATAACGAACGCGATCGCCAGTTTTATATAACCTCACCCCGTCCTTACGGACACCCCTCTCCTTAGTAAGGAGAGGGGATGGGGGTGAGGTTTTTCCTTCAAAAAACGGATTAGGGATAAATTTTTCTGCTGTTAATTCCGCACGATTCAAATAACCACGAGCTAATCCATCACCACTAATATATAATTCACCGGGGACACCTATAGGAACGGGTTGTAAATAATTATCTAAAATGTAAACTTGGGTGTTAGAAATGGGATAACCTATTGGTATTGGTTTGTCTGCTGGGTGATTTTTCGGAATAGAATAACAGCAAGCAAATGTTGTGCTTTCTGTAGGACCATAACCGTTAATTAACTGACAGTTTGGATGGATTTGCTGTAGTTTCTGAGCATGAATTGGTGATATGACATCTCCACCAGCTAATAATTGTCGAACTCCCTTCAAACTTTGGGGTTGTTCGTCTACCATTAGATGAAATAAACCTGCTGTTAACCAAAGAGTTGAAATATGATATTTTTCTAATGTTTCTCCTAACTCTTTTAATGAAAGTTTTTGAGTTGGTAAAAGAACTAATTTTCCTCCATTGAGTAAAGCACCCCAAATTTCAAATGTGGAAGCATCAAAGGAAATTGGTGCCGCTTGTAAAATAATTTCTTCTGCACTTAAGTTGACGTAATTACTCGATTTGACTAAGCGGACAATTCCTCGATGTGTCGTACAAACCCCTTTTGGTATCCCGGTTGAACCAGAAGTGTACATGATATATGCTAAGTTTTCTGGTGTTAGTAACTCAATGGGATTTTCAGCGCTATTTTGATTAATTATTTCCCAATTGTTATCAAGATTAATAACCTCACCCCGATAAAGCTGCGCTTCATCACCCCTCTCCTTGTTAAGGAGAGGGGTTTGAACTGAGGTTTCATCTCCCCTCTCCTTACTAAGGAGAGGGGTTGGGGGTGAGGTTTTTGAATTTGTAATTAATACTTTCACCCCAGCATCTTCTAACATAAAATTTAATCGCTCTTGGGGATATGCTGGATCTAAAGGAACATAAATTCCCCCTGCTTTAAGAATTGCTAATATGCCAATAATAGCTTCTGGGGAACGTTCTAAATAAATACCAACTGGTGTTTGCGGTTTGACTCCCAAGCCTATCAGATGGTGAGCTAGTTGATTAACTTTGATATTTAATTCATCATATGTATATGTTTTATTTAATTCTTGATTTTGCCAAACCAGTGCTGTGTTATTCGGTGTTTGTGCCACTTGTTCTTCAAATAGCTGATGTACGCACTTATCTCGCGGATATTCTATTGCTGTTTGGTTCCATTCTATAAATAATTGCTGTTCCGATACAGTTAAAATCGGTAACTCAGATATTTGCTGCTCTGGTTGATTAATAATTGCTGTTAATAAAGTTAGATAATTTTCTGCGATTCGCTCAATAGTTTTTAAGTTAAATAAATCTAAACTATATTCTAATACACCTGTCAAACCTTCTAAGGTTTCATGCATTGACAAAGTTAAATCAAATTTTGCGGTGCTACTGTTACTTTCAAGAGGTTGCCAATGCAAACCTTCAATTTCTAAAGCTTCCATTGGTGCATTTTGCAGCACAAACATCACTTGAAATAATGGAGTATAATTTAAAGAACGTTGGAGTTTTAAATTATCTATAAGTTGCTCAAAAGGTAAATCTTGATGAGCGTAAGCACCTAACGAAACTTCTCGCACCCGATTTAATAATTCCTCAAAAGTTGGATTTTCTGATAAATCGGTTCGCAATGCTAAAGTATTGACAAAAAAGCCAATTAACCCTTCAATTTCCGGATAATTCCGATTAGCAATGCTGGTTCCAACAACTATATCCTCATTACCTGTGTAGCGATAAAGTAAAGTTTGGAAGGCGGCTAACAGCGTCATAAATAAAGTACAACCTGACTGTTGACTTAAGCGTTTCAGAGCTACAGTTAATTCTGGAGAAATTTTAAAAGTGTAGCTATCTCCTCTTAAACTTCTAACAGCAGGACGTGGATAATCTGTAGGTAATTCTAACAAGATTGGCGCATCTTGTAACTGAAGATGCCAGTAATTAAGTTGATTTTCTAATACTTCCCCTTGCAACCATTCTCTTTGCCAAACAGTAAAATCGGCATATTGAATTGGTAATTCTAACCTCACCCCGTCCTGACGGACACCCCTCTCCTTATTAAGGAGAGGGGATTTTAACCCGTCCTGACGGACACCCCTCTCCTTATTAAGGAGAGGGGACGGGGGTGAGGTTTTTTCTTGATATAAAATGCCCAATTCTCGCACCAAAACCCCAATTGACCAGCCATCGGCAATAATATGATGGAAAGTAAGTAAAATTACATAATCTCTATCGCTTAACTGTAATAATTTCACTCGCAGCAAAGGACTACTATCAAGTTTGAAGGGTTGCATTGCTTCAATTCGCGATAATTCCTCGACTTTAGTTTCCCGCTTTGAATCAGGGATATTACTTAAATCAATAATTGAAAAAGGTAGCGAATCAACCGAATGAATTTGCTGTGTGGGTTTTCCGTCAACACTTAGAAAAGCCGTGCGTAAAGTTTCATGGCGACGTATAATATCATTAAAACTTTGTTGTAAAGCGTCAATATCAAGAAAACCAGTTAAGCGTACTGCTGCGGGAATATTGTAATAAGGACTATCCGGTTCTAATTGACATAAAAACCACAGCCGTTGTTGAGCAAAGGATAAAGGTAAATTTTCTTCACGAGGGACGGGTTTAATTGGTGGTGCTACTGAATGTCGAGTAGCTGTTTCTATACTAAGCGAAAGCTCGGCAATAGTGGGATTTTCAAAGAGCGATCGCAATGGTAATTCTACAGTAAAAGCTTGTCTAATTTGAGAAATTACGCGGGTTGCAAGCAGAGAATGTCCCCCCAATTCAAAGAAATTATCGTCAATACTAATCTGCTGTAAATTCAAAACCTCAGCCCAAATACCAGCTACTATTTCCTCAGTGACGGTACGTGGTGGAGTATATGTTAATGTTTGACTTTCTTTATCCGGCAATGGTAAAGCTTTTCGGTCAATTTTACAATTTGGTGTGAGCGGAAATTCTTCTAACATGATGTAGTTAGAAGGAACCATGTAAGCAGGTAGTTTATCCTGCAAAAATTGCCTTAATTCAACTTGCGATACCTCTGATGATGATACAAAATAAGCTATTAATCGCTCATCATCAAGATTTTTATATAACGTCACCACCGCTTGTTTTACTGATGGATGCTGTGTCAAAACCGCTTCAATTTCACCCAACTCAATCCGAAAACCTCGCAGCTTAATTTGATAATCAATTCGTCCTAAATATTCTAAATTACCATCAGATAAATAACGTACCTTATCACCCGTTTTATATAATCTTGAGTTTTGAATTTCAGCTAAATCAGTTAACCTCACCCCGTCCTGTCGGACACCCCTCTCCTTAGTAAGGAGAGGGGAAGGGGGTGAGGTTTTTTCATAAAACGGATTATCAACAAACCTTTCCGCTGTTAATTCTGGCTTATTCAAATAACCCTTTGCTAATCCCGCACCACCAATATATAGTTCTCCCGGAACACCAATAGGAACAGGTTGTAAACAATCATCAAGAACGTAAAACTGGGTATTATTAATTGGTTTACCAATCGGAACCGTTTTTGTAGAGACGCGATATATCGCGTCTCTACATTCAGCTACAGATGACCAAATAGTTGCTTCCGTGGGACCATATAAATTCCAGACTTCTTTGCTACATTTAAGTAATTCTTCTGCAAGATTTACATCTAAAGCTTCCCCACCACAAAGAATTTTTAATTGCTGATTTCCCTTCCAACCTGCGGATAATAATAATCTCCAAGTAGCAGGAGTGGCTTGCATTATAGTTACTTGGTTATTATCCAAATTTTGTTTTAAAAGTGTTCCATCAGTAGCAATTTCTCTACTAGCAATAATTAAACGCGCACCTGTAATTAAAGGTAAATATAATTCTAATCCAGCAATATCAAAAGATAGTGTAGTTACTGATAGGAAAGTATCATTTACATCAATAGCGGGCTGCTGCTGCATTGATTCAAGACAGTTAACCAAGGATTTGTGCATAATTTGCACACCTTTGGGTTTACCTGTAGAACCTGAAGTGTAGATAATGTAGGCAGAACCCCCCAACCCCCTTTTAAAAGAGGGGCTATGAGTGGGTTGTTGTGCAATTAATTCCCAGTCACTATCAACATTAATAACCATTGTCCCCCTCTCCTTGACAAGGAGAGGGGTTAGGGGTGAGGTTTTTGAATCAGTTACTAAAAAATTCACCCCCGAATCTTCCAGCATAAACGTCAAACGTTCTTCAGGAAAAGCTGGATCTAAAGGAATATAAGTTCCACCTGCTTTGAGAATACCTAATAACCCCACAAGCATTTTTTCAGAACGTTCTAAACAAATTCCAACCCGCGTTTCTTCTTCTACACCAACCGATTTTAAATAATGAGCAAGTTGATTTGCTTTTTGATTTAATTCTTTATACGTAAGCTGTTGCGATTCAAATACAACTGCGATTTTATCTGGTGTGCTTTCTGCTTGTGCTGCAATTAATTGATGAATACAAAGATTTGAATAATCGCAGTTAGTATCATTCCATTCAACTAGTAATTGCTGTTTTTCTGTTGCGGTTAATAAAGGTAGTTCGCAAAGTTTTTGTTGCGGATTTGTGACAATACCTTGCACTAAAGTTTCCAAATGCCCTAACATTCGGATAATAGTTGTTGATTCAAAACGGTTGCTGTCATAGTTAATCCGTAATGACAGTTCTGTATCAGGAATTACTGTTAGTGAAAGGGGGTAATTAGTGCGTTCAAAACCTCTAGTTTGACTAATTTGTAAATCGTTGCTCCAACTTTGTAAAACAGCATCGATTGACACCGGATAGTTTTCAAAGATAACCAAACTTTCAAATAATCCTACCCCAGGAGGTACATCACTCCACTGTTGAATATCAATTAGGGAACTATAAGATAATGACTCTTGTTCGATTTGCTGGGTTTGTAATTGCTGCAACCAAGGTAATAAATCTTCCTCACCAGATAAATTTACTCGTACAGGTAAGGTATTGATAAATAAACCTACTATTGATTCTACACCAGGTAAATTCGGCGGACGACCGGATACTGTAGCTCCAAATACGATGTCATTTTCCCCACTGTAGCGACACAGAAGAATTGCCCAAATTCCTTGAGCAATGGTATTTAAAGTTAAGCGGTGTTGTTTTGCTAAATTATCAAGTTCAGTTGTTAATTTAATCGGTAATTTAATTTGTTGTTCGCTGACGATACCTTGTTGAGATATGATGGTGGGACTATCTTTAATTAACGGAGTTGGTGCTGTAAAACCTTTGAGTTTATCTCGCCAAAATTGTTCTGAGAAAGCAATATCTTGTTGTTGTAACCATTCGATATAATCGCGATAAGGACGTGGAGGTGGTAAAAATAGCGATTTACCACTGATTGCTGTTTGATAAAAACTAAAAACTTCTTTTAATAAGATTCCGTTACACCAACCATCCATTAATAAATGATGATGACTCCAAACAAAATAATATTCATCGGTTTGTATTTGTAATAAAGCACAGCGCATTAAGGGAGGTTGATTTAAATCAAATCCTTGCTGTCTATCTGCTTGTAAAAATTCTTCTAATTTTTCAGTTTGTTGATTTATTGTTAAACCTTGCCAGTGTTCTTCAAGCATCGGTAACTCAACTTGATTATGAACTACTTGCAGGGGTTTTTCTACTTCTTCCCAATAAAAAGCTGTACGTAAAATTGTATGACGTTCTATAACTTTTTGCCATGCGGTTTTGAAGGACCGAATATTGAGATTACCTTTTAGTTTACAGCTACGTTGTTCAAAGTAAATTGCTGATTCGGGGGAGTAGAGAGAATGAAACAGCATTCCCTGCTGCATGGGTGAAAGTTCGTATAAGTCTATTATGTTATCCATTTTTTATATTAGGAGTTTTTAGATAGAAGATTAGCGATAAAAAAAACCGCAGAGACGCAGAGAGCGCAGAGGAAAGAATTTAGGAGGTATAACAATCACGAGCGGGAAGAAAGTAGGAATTAGGAATTAGGAATTAGGAGTTAGGAGTTGAGAGTGAAGAATTTACAATTAGCAACTAACAACTCACAACTAACAACTAACTATTTTCTTTTTTTGATTTTGGACATGAATTTATCGAGTTGTTTTTGGTTAAGGTTGGCTGCTTTGAAGTCTGAGGGGGTATAACCTCCTGATTCTGGAGATTTACAGTGGTTCATTAAGGTTTGCAGGTTGGTAATATATGTTTGTGCTAGATTTTCTATAGTTTTTTGTTGATGAATGTTGCGGCTATAGTTCCAAGTTAATTGTAGTTTATCTTCGGAAATCCATGAGTTAATTTCTAGTAAGTATTGACGCTTTCCTTTAGGGCTGCGTAATTCTCCTGTAGGTTCTTTTGCTAGTCCTAAAATTAAGGAATCTGTAGGTGTAAAGTCAAGTTTTCCTAAGTAGTTAAATTTTATTTGGGCTTGATGTTGATTTTGCAAACGGGTTTTTATAATTTCGTCTTTGATAAGATAGCGTAGTAAACTGTAACCGAATCCCCGAGCAGGTATTTGTCGCAGTTGTTCTTTTACTGATTTAATAATTGCTTCTAAGTTACGATTATTATCTAATTTTAAAATTACTGGAAATATAGTTGTAAACCAACCAACTGTACGAGATAAATCTACATCTGAGAATAAATCTTCTCTTCCGTGTGCTTCTAAGTCTATAAGTAAGGTTGGTACGTTTGTCCACTGATTAAAACTTTGTAATAATGCGGTGAGTAAAATATCGTTGATTTGGGTTTTGTAAGCTTTTGGAACTTCTTCTAATAAAGCGCGGGTTTGCTCTGCATCTAAGTTTACGTTGATTTGAGCAGTAGCAGCAATTGTATTTTGGGTTTCGTTATTTTGATAATCGACAGGTAAGGAAACATCAGAATTTACAGATAACCAGTAATTTAATTCATCCAAAACGGTTTTTGATTGAGCATAGTTAATTAATTGATTTGCCCAATTTTGGAATGAGGTTGTTTTGGATGGTAATTGTATATTTAGTCCAGTTTCAGTTTGTTTATAAGCTGTTGCTAAGTCTGTTAACAAAATACGCCAGGAAACGCTATCAATTATAAGATGATGGATAATGATTAAAAGGCGATGATTTTTAGATGCGCCGAGTCGAAATAATACGCATCGTAATAAGCATTTAGATAAATCCAAACTAGTTTGCAATTGAGAACTAATTACTGTAATTTTATTCTTTTGCTCGTTTTCTGTTAACTCCGATAAATCGACAGTAGTGAAGGGAATATCAATAGGATTTACATAAAACTGTCGCCATTGTGAATTATCTTCCACATAGCGCAGACGTAAAGCATCATGATGTGTGAGTAACTTTTGCCAAACTTGTTCTAATAATTCAGGTTTCAAGTTCGGTACAACTTCCAATAAAACCGACTGATTATAATGATCAACTTCGGGTATTTGTTCAAAAAACCAATGTTGAATTGGTATTAACGGTACTTCACCCGTAATAATTCCTTGTTCAGCTTCAATTTGAGGTTTTGTATCGGCAACAGTAGCAAGTTCGGCAATAGTTTGATATTGAAACAACTGTCGTGGAGTAAGCGTTAACCCAGCTTGATTCGCTCTTGCAATAATTTGAATACTGAGAATCGAATCTCCTCCCATCTCAAAAAAGTTATCATTAATGCCAACATTTACTCCCAAAACCTCAGACCAAATTTTAGTTAAAATAATTTCCTTCTCAGTAGTGGGTGGAGTATTCTTTACATTCTCTCTTTGAGATAAATCCGGTATAGGTAAAGCTTTCCGGTCAACTTTACCATTATTTGTCAGAGGTAACGTTTCCAATTCTACAAAAAACGACGGTACCATATAATCCGGAAGTCTTCTTTGTAAAAACTGCCGAAGCTCTATCTCTTTCTCTTCTTTTTCTTCTTCCTCCGCGCCCTCTGCGTCTCTCTCTTGAAAAGTTGCTCCACTTGAGGAGACCCCAAGACCGCACTTTTCGCTGCGGTTTTTTACAATATAAGCAACTAAACGCTGATTCCCAAATTCATCCCCACAAACAATCACACAAGCCTCTTGAATCTGTGGATGTTGATTTAAAACAGCTTCAACTTCTTCCAACTCAATGCGGAAACCCCGAATTTTAACTTGATTATCTAAACGTCCTAAATATTCTAAATTACCGTCGGGTAGATAACGAACGCGATCGCCAGTTTTGTATAACCTCACCCCGTCCTCTCGGACACCCCTCTCCTTGGTAAGGAGAGGGGAAGGGGAGCCACTGCGTTGCGGAGGTTCCCTCCGTTGTAGCAAGTGGTGTGGTGAGGTTTTTCCTTCAAAAAACGGATTCAGAATAAACTTTTCTGCGGTTAATTCTGGTTTATTCAAATAACCCCGCGCAACACCCACACCACCAATGTATAATTCTCCTGGAATACCAACAGGAACTGGTTGCAAATATTTATCTAATACGTAAAGCTGCACATTGGCGATCGCACTACCAATGGGAACTGCATTTGTTGTTGCAGGTTTATTAGACGTATCATAAATACAGCAACCGACAACAGTTTCGGTGGGGCCATATTCATTAATTAATCTAGTATTCGGAAAATTTTCGCGCCAAAAATTCAGGTGATTTTCTAACAGAGCTTCACCACCAATAATAAATGCTCTGGTTGGGTTTAACCTCACCCCGCCTCCGGCACCCCTCTCATTAAGGAGAGGGGAAGACCTCATCATATCACCCCTCTCCTTACCAAGGAGAGGGGATGGGGGTGAGGTTTTCATTTGACTTAATACCTTCAAATGAGCGGGTGTTAATTTCACCAAACTAAAATCGCTTTCAGAATTTAGTAGAGAACTTAAAGCTTCAATTTCTTGTTCTTCCGGTACTAGGGTAACAGTTTTTCCTACCATTAAAGGAGCATAAAGGCTAGTAATTGTAGCATCGAAACCAACAGAAGATTGTACTGGTGAACCATTTCCTTGAGCTACATCATAAGCTTGTATTGCCCAACTTAAATAATTTGTTAAACCTTGATGAGTTAATAACGTTCCTTTTGGATTACCCGTTGAGCCAGAAGTATATATAACGTAAGCTAAATTTTCTGCAACAGTTTGATTGGGGGGGTTATCTACAGGTAATTGAGAAATAGTTTCCCATTCGCTATCAAGACAAATGGTTTGTGCTGAATGTGCAGGTAATTGAGCTAATATTTTTTCTTGAGTTATTAATATGGAAACTTGAGAATCCGCAAGCATAAAAGCAATGCGACTACTCGGTAATTTTACATCAATGGGAACGTAGGCTCCACCCGCTTTGAGAATACCCAATAATCCAATCAACATTAAAGGGTTTCTCTCTACACAAATCCCCACCAACATATCTGGTTTTACACCTTGCTTTCTCAGATAATGTGCAAGTTGGTTTGCTTTATTATTTAGTTCTTGGTAAGTAAATTTTTCTTCTTTAAATGCAACTGCAATATTATTCGGTGTTTTTTCAACTTGCGCTGCAAATAATTGGTGAATTCCTTGCTGTAGCGGATATTTTGTATATGTATTATTCCATTCCACCAACTGCTGATGTTCTATTTCTGTTAAAATCGGCAATTCCGATAAACGCTGATTTGGATTATCAATAATACCGAGTAACAACACCTGAAAATGTCCTAACATCCGAACTATAGTATCTCGATTAAATAAATCCGTACTGTACTCAACTACAGCCAATAAACCTTCATTTCGTTCTACCAAATGCCAAGTCATATCAAACTTAGTTGAACCGGAATCGCTCCACATTTGCTCTAAACTTAAACCCGGTATTGCTAATTCTGGATTCAGGGCATTCTGTAACTGATAAGCTTCATTTTGCACCTGAAACATTATCCCGAATAAAGGATTGTGACTCAAACTACGTTGGGGTTGAATTTCTTCTACTAACTTGGCAAAAGGTAAATCTTGATGTTTAAAAGCTCCTGCTGCAACATCTTTTACTCGTTGCAACAATTGTAGAAAACTTGGATTACCAGAAACATCAGTTCGCAATACCAAAGTATTGACAAAAAAGCCAATTAACGGTTCTAATTCTTGCCAATTACGATTCGCAATTGGTGAACCAATCACTATATCATCTTGAGAAGTGTAACGGTGTAATAATACTTTAAAAGCTGCTAAAACTGACATAAATAATGTTACACCTTGCTGACGGCTTAAGTTTTTTAAACTGTGTAATATTTCTTTTGAAATTAAAACCGATTCAGTAGCGCTACTAAATGTTTGTACTGGTTTGCGGGGATTATCGGTAGGTAATTCTAATATTGATAAATTGTTTAATTGCTGCTTCCAATAAGTTGTTTGTACTGCCAGTTCTTCACCCTGTAACCATTGCTGTTGATAAACTGCAAAATCTACATATTGAATCGGTAATTCTGGTAATGAGGTACCTTTATATAATGCCGTTAATTCTCGTAAAATTATACCCCGCGACCAACCATCGGCAATTAAATGATGTAACGTTAAAAGTAATATATTCTCGTTGTCAGCAATTTGAAGTAATTTAACTCGCAATAAAGCAGCTTCAGTTAAATCGAAGGGACACTGAGCTTCCTGTTTTGTTAATTTTTCTACTTCTATTTGACGGGTTAATTCTGGAACTGTACGTAAGTCAAAAATAGGTAGCGGTAATACGAATTCGGGAATAATAACTTGAGTGGGTTGCCCGTTTACAGCCACAAAAGCAGTCCGCAATATCTCATGACGCTGCACAATCGTATTGAGACAACTTTTCAACACTGCAATATCTAAATTACCAGTAAACCGCCACGCGATCGCAATATTATAAGCAGTAGTATTTGGTTCTAATTGATGTAAAAACCATAACCTCTGTTGAGCAAAAGACAGGGGCAACTCTTTGATATTTTGCCGTTTGCAGATAGTTGCTCTATCAAGCTGCAATCCCTTTTGCTGGAGTTGACGCTCAAATAGCGCTCTCTTTTCTGGAGGTAGCGCTGCAATACGTTTTTTCAAGTCATCCATGTCAAGTCTCGCTTCCCCATTGTTAGAAAGTATTATATAAAACAGTGAAAATATTACGGATACCTGTATGCAGTAAGCTACGATCAATTATGCACAATTTCATCTTATTTAAAGACAATTGAACGGGTAGGAATGCTCCGTAAACCTCATCTGGAGGTACCAACTTCACTTTCACAGATATCTTTCAACTTGCTCAAATACGGTAAACTCTCCATGACATAATCAAAATCTTGAACAAAATCAATCAAACAGGCAACTTCATCAACTCCTGCATTCTGAAGTTCATCAATTAACGGACGACAACTTTCTGGAGTACCAATTAATGACCTACCTTTCATAAAACCTTCGACACCAAAGAGTAATAAACTATCGAGATCATCTTCAGAGAAATCTTTGAGACTAACCTTTAAACCCATACCTTTAGCCAAATTTTCTAATAGGTCATAATGGGTTTTTAAATAGTTACAAAAAGGTCTTCTAACTTTTTCTTTAACTGTATTAATATCGTTTCCTAAAAACGTATGAATCATTAAAGAAACTTTACCAGATTGGGGGTCATGACCATGTTTTTCTAAGGATTTTCGATATAGTTTAATTTTAGGAACAATACTATCTAAAGTCCCCGTAAGTAAAGAAGTTAAAACATTGGTACCGAGTTTACCTGCTTCCATAAAGGTTTCATTGGATTGACAAGTCATCCAAATTGGTAATTCTGACTGAATCGGTTTTGGTAATGTTTTAATAGTAAATGATTTTCCAGTAGCATCCTGACGTTCAACCGCTTCACCGCTCCAAAGTTTTTTGACGATATCTACACCCTTCCACATATTGGCTTTGCGGTTTGCGTGGGTGTCTTTGGCTAAAACGAAATCATCAACAGTCCAACCGGATGCAAAGGCTATAGAAGCTCTTCCATTAGAAAGATTATCTACCACAGCCCATTCTTCTGCGATTCTGACTGGATCGTGTAATGGTAAGACGCAGCTACCAGCACGTAATTGCACTTTTTGAGTAATCATCGCTAGAGCGGCTGCGGTTAAGGATGGGTTGGGATATAATCCACCAAAAGCATGAAAATGTCTTTCGGGTGTCCAAACTGCGGTAAAACCATTTTCATCAGCGAATTTAGCGCTTTCAAATAATAGTTTGTATTTGTTTGATTGAGCTAATGAGCCATCGCCGTCAAAGTAAAATAAGCTAAAGTCCATAATAATTAGTGATTAATATTTTTTGAACGCAGAGTAGTGCAAAGGTAAGCGCAGAGGAGCGCAGAGGTTTTTCAGTTTCTATAACAATTTAGAGTTAAAAACTCCGCGTTACTCTGCGAACAACTCCGCGTACCTTTGCGTTAAAGTATTACGTTTCCGAGTCATTCTTTTTCAAAATTTCTTCTACTTGCTCTGTTTCCATTTGTTCGATTTGCGATAACATATCAGCAATTTCTGCTTGGTTTTGATTGAGATTTTCCTCAATTATTTTAGCAATTCCCGCGACAGTTGGAGATTCAAATAAAAATTGTCGCATTGGTAGTTCGACGTTCCATTCTTGACGGATTCTAGTTACTGCTTGAATTGCTAATAGTGAATGTCCTCCTAATTCAAAAAAGTTGTCGTGAATTCCCACTTTTTCTATTCCTAATAAGTCTTGCATTGCTTGAGCTATTTTTTGTTCTATCTCGTTACGAGGTGCTTGGTAGGTAGTAGATAATTCGGGACGAGTATAATTGTTTGATTGCTGATTCTCATCGCTTACTTTTATTTGGGTTGATTCATGAATGCGGGTTTGTAAATCTGTGGGGGTGACGACAATTTGAGAAATTTGACTTTGAGATAAAATTCTTTCGGTAACATCCCAAACTTCTTGGGGTGTCATCGCTAAGTCAAGTAATGCTGAACCTGTAGGGGTATTTCCGACTTCTTCTAGTTGACAAGCATCCCAATTAATACTTATCCAAGGAGTGGAACCTTGTTTATTACGTTCTCGTGCTAGAGTATCCATAAATATATTTGCACCCGCATAAGCTGAAAAGCCGATTCCACCAACAATGCAGGAAAGGGATGATTGGAGTAGGTAGAAATCTGGTGTTTTATGTTGTAAGGCTTTTTCTAGATTCAATAAACCGTGAACTTTAGAACTGAATTGATGTTTAATTTCATTACGATTGAGAGATTTTATCAAACAACTAGCGCGATCGCCCATGACTCCAGCATGGATAATTCCGTTAATTTCGTCAAAATGTTCGTCTGCTTTGTCGATAATTTCTGGAATTTTGGCTTCATCTGTTAAATCTGCGCTGAAGAATAGTAATCCTTGACCAAGTGCTTCTAAACCTTGTAATTTACGTATAGAATGACTAACTGGATCATTTTGACCGTGAGTTGCTAACCATTTTTCCCAATCGTGCTTTTCTGGTATTCCGGAGCGTCCAATTAAGATAAGTTTAGCTTGGAATTTTTGCGCTAGGTATTGAGCAAATACTAATCCCAAACCTTCTACCAAGTCTCCAGCAATCAAATAAACACCATTATTCTTTAAAGGAATAGTAGCGGTATTGACTTCTGAAAGTGGGAATGATTCAAAGGTTTGTATCCAACGATGGTTATTTCTATAAGCAACAATTGAGTCGGGTGTTGGTGTTGTTAATTCTGTGATTAGATCCCCCCAACCCCCCTTATCAAGCAGCGCTGATTTATCGTTTTCCTCTTTATCAAGGGGATGTAATTCATGATTCCCCTCCTTCTCAAGGGGGGTTAGGGGGGATCTAATTGCGGGAATAACAACATCAATATTTTGACAGCGAATCTGGGGATATTCCTGTGGAATTACCTTACAGAGTCCCAGAATTGTTGTTCGTGCGGGGTTAATTGTTTCTACCCCCACCACATCATGCAATTCATTTGTCACCACCGAAAGTTTTACAGTTGTGGAATCTTTATTTAAGGATTGATTCGCAACTGCTTGCGTCAGATACAGTAAATGTTCAAAATCAGATGATATCTCCTGAATATCCGATGCTAACTGCCATAAATACACAATTTGAATAATTTTCCCTGATAATTGCACAGACTCAAATAACTTGTCGTAATCTTCTGGATTATCAGGTGCAATTGTATAGCTTTCATTCTGCTGGGAAAACTCCTTACCAGCTTTAACGACAACTACATCTTGTTCTAACTGCTGCAACTGTTGAGCAAGTTGCGAACCCAAACCACATTCATCAACGAATAAAACCCAAGAAAAACTCTGCGCTCCTCTGCGTTTACCTCCTTGTTCCTCTGCGTTTAACTCTAACCTATTTGATATTACAGAACGTTTCCAAGAAGGAAAATAAAACCAATCAGCAATATCTGACTTTTTAGTTGTTTGCAAATCTTCTTGCTGCTGCGATGCAAGATTATTTTCCTGAAGTTGAATCCAATAGCGTTTGCGTTCAAAAGGATAGGTAGGTAGAGGAATTCTTTGTCGCTTTTCACCAGCATGAAAACCATTCCAATCAACTTTGATTCCTGACTTCCAAAGCTGTCCTAATGTATTTAAAATTAAATCACCATCGGATTTTTTCTCTTGGGGATGTCGTAAAGATGTTAGACAAAGGATGGATTGTTTTCCTATCGCTTGTTTGGCGATCGCACTTAAAGTTCTTCCCGCTCCCACTTCTAATAAAATTGGTGATGATTGTTGTAATACTTCATTCATTCCATCAGCAAAACGTACCGTTTGACGCAGATGATTTCCCCAGTAGTTAACATCTGTAGCTTGTTCAGGAGTAATCCAAGTTCCTGTAACGTTAGATATAAAAGGTAATTGTGGTGAATTTAATTTTACCTGTTGCATCTTCCTTACAAAAGGTTTTACAGCCGATTCCATCATCGGAGAATGGAAACCGTGACTCGTATGTAAACGACGACAAGTGATTTCCCTAGCAGTTAACTTTGCTTCTAATTGTTTGATTGCATCATCCGCACCTGATACCACACACATCTTTGATGCATTGATTACGGCAATTGTCAAGTTTTTAGTTAAATATGATTTAATCTCTGATTCAGTTAAACTAACCGCTAACATTGCTCCAGGAGGACATTTTTGCATTAATTGTCCCCGCATTGCCACAATTTCTAAAGCATCTTCTAACGAAAATACATTTGCGATCGCAGCCCCAACATATTCCCCAATACTATGTCCGATAGCTGCTTGGGGACGAATTCCCCATGACATCCACAATTGAGTCAAAGCGTATTCGATGACGAATATTGCGGGTTGAGCGATGGCGGTGTTGGTAAGAGATGGGG
>NZ_JADEWL010000275.1 GCF_015207665.1 Plectonema cf. radiosum LEGE 06105 | reverse complement strand
GTTTCTGATGGAGTTTCTTCTGGTTTTGAGGAGGGTTTTTGTGCAGTCGAAGCAGCAGGTGCTAATCCAAAAATCAAACCTTGTCCGCTATCAAATAATTCTACCTTGGGTAATGCACTCTTACCCGTTGCAGTTATTCTGACTGTATTCCCATCTAAATTAGTTACTGTAATTCCAGTAATTCCCTCTACAGGTTTTTCCGAACTAAATTTAAACGCATCCCCTGACGCTTGCTGTAATTGAGCGTTGGGAATATCGGCGATAAAGTTATTACCACTGCTGCGATTTATTACTTGTAAATTTCTTGCTTGAGATGTTTGTAAAACTATTTCTAAACCTTTATCCGTGGGATTAGCTTTCACTCCGGTAATTAGTACAATACTTTCCTGTTTCTCTCCTTCAGAAGGGGGGTTTTGAGGAGAGTTATTTGTTGTAGGTGTCTGTACGAGCAAAGACGCACTTTTTGCAAACTGCTTGACTTCACTTACTTGAGGAATTTCTTTCTCTGTAACAGTCTGAGCAAACGTGGGAGTTACCATCAGTAAGATAGTTCCCGCACTAAACCATCCACGAAGCAACCATTTTTGAATCATTACTCTTCACACCACTATAAGTAATTGTTCTTAATACTTGTCAATAAAACGTAATATATACACCCGAAATAAATCGCTTACTTCTACAGAAAACCACTTTTTTATTTGGAGCTATTGAGAAGTATATTCAAGAATATAGGGAATTACTTTAGTTGTGAAGACGATTTTTACTACTGTACGGATTATTTCAGTCACTAAACGGATTTTTTTTAGATTGATGATGAAGCGATTTTATTACTTACATTTTGTATCCAACATGAAACCCGTGTAGAGACGTAACACTGTTACGTCTCCCACAATTTGAAATCATAATTTCATACTGGATTGGGCTAATTTTTCAGTCGTCTTTAGACGACTTTCGCTATTAGACCGGGAATTTAATTCTCGGTCAAGTTTTCAAGCAGATAAAATATAATTCTTCTGATATGACTTAGGATTAACCCCATATTTTCGTTTAAAAGCTGCTGAAAAATAACCAGCATGAGCGTAACCAACTTTACGAGCTACTTGTTGAACGCTCATTGTTTTTGTAGCTAACAATTCCTTGGCTAATTCCATGCGATAAGTTTGTAAATATCCAAATACGGTTGTTTGAAAAACTTGACGAAAACCAAGTTTAAGTTTGTAGTCGTTTAGTCCAACTTGATGAGCTAATTGTAATAATGATGGGGGATTTTCAAAACTATGCTGTAAAATTTCCTTAGCGTAATGTAGTCTTTCTAAATCTTCGGAATTAAAATTATGAGAACTAGTTGTTGCTGATTTTGGCTGTTGTGTTTGTTCTACGAGTAAAGCCATTAATTCCAAAACTTTACTTTCTAAAAACATCCGCTTGGTTATTTTTTCGTAGGGGCATTGTAATATCTGCTGTACGGCAACTTGCATTTGTGCTGTTGTTTTACCCGTGGAATAGTAATAATAATCTTCCTTTTTATTTCGCAGCAGATAATTCAACTCCTTGCGAATATCTGATATATTTTCGCCGAAAAAGCTGTAAAATAATTCCGGCTGCATATGAACGTTTACATATAAGATTTGCTGCTTGCTCGAAGTTTGACATTGTTCCTGGGGAGCAATACCGCTACCATAAAAAAAGTATTCACCTGCATCATTACAACATACCCGATTATCGCTGAAACTACCAGAAATTTGGAAATGAAATTCTAATGGATGCTGGCGTTCGGGACATTCTATAATTAGGTCATCGTGTAGTTGGTTATTCTCTATTACTAATTCTAACCCTTCTCGTAATTGTATTTCTCGATAATATCCTTTTCCTAATTCTTGGGGATATTGGCAAATTATATCTTGACTATCAATTGACGAATTTTTATTTAACTGTTGGTTTTGTTCCATTAATTGCCAATAATCAGATTGTGATATTTTTATAGTCATTTGTTTTACAAAATTTAATATCTAATTTCAACCTAAAACTGTGTAGAAACGCCATACTATCAGCCTTTCTACATGGCGTGGGGAATCTACACAAAACTGATAACAATACGATTAATTCAATTACTTTTTTTAGTGGCGTTACCCCAGAGGGGTTTAGCTGTGCTAATCGCCAACTTTGCACCTTTTACCAAAATCCCAGGAATGGTATGATCACTACTCCACCTGCCGAGAATAGATTATTTATTCCCATCTAGAGCTTCTCAAATTCATTAATGAAAATTATTACTATCCTCTACAGGTGCAGATGATAGTAGCTATCAAGTTAACTTAAAACAATTGATAATAAATGTCAATCATTTTTAGGTATTAAAAATCAATAACAATTAATTTTAAAGGTTATTTTACTTTTGAAATAAATATGTTGTCTAAGTTTATGTGAATGTGTTAAAAATGACAAAGCTAATCAATAACAACTTATAAATAATTTTGCTTAACTACTTAACAAAGAGTTAAGATGATTCTTAAAATTTAAGAAGATGTTCCCGAAAAAGATAAAATTGTAACTGTTCTCCAATATCCCATTCCTCATTCCCTGGTAACATATATGGGAAAATTGAGGCATTCCCAATGGTGTGGCAGCGTCCTGATGGTAGACAAGCTTACGAACTGCGTCCAGTTAGCTTTGTAAAAGATTTTACGCGCTATGCTGCTGGTTCGGTTCTGGCAAAGTGCGGAGAAACTCAGGTACTTTGTACTGTTAGTGTCAGCGAAAAAGTTCCCAAATTTCTCGTAGATAGTGGTCAAGGTTGGTTGACTGCTGAGTATCGAATGTTGCCAGGAGCCACTCAACAGCGGCACGAACGAGAAACTATGAAGTTATCTGGAAGAACCCAAGAAATTCAGCGGTTGATCGGACGCAGTTTACGAGCTGCGTTAGATTTTGAGGCATTAGGAGAACGGCTTTTAACAGTAGATGCAGACGTACTCCAAGCCGACGCTGGAACCCGTACAACAGCAATTACTGGGGGATTTGTGGCATTAGCGATCGCCATTTCCAAGTTGATCAATGAAGGTATTTTAGAGCGATCGCCATTAATCGGACAAATTGCAGCGGTTTCAGTGGGTTTATTAGAAGAAGAAGCATTTTTAGATTTGAACTATCCCGAAGACTTAGCAGCGACAGTAGATTTCAACGTAGTGATGAATCAAAATCAAGGCATCATCGAAGTTCAAGGAACCGCAGAAGCAGGTAGTTTTAGCCGTACTCAATTAAATAATTTATTAGATTGTGCTGAAAAAGGCATCGGTGAATTATTAACCATACAACGAAAAGCCATTCCGCAGTGGGAGGAGCTATGGGGGATGGGGTGATGGGG
>NZ_JADEWL010000078.1 GCF_015207665.1 Plectonema cf. radiosum LEGE 06105 | reverse complement strand
CTCCCCCCATCACCCCCTCCCCCACTCCTCTTAAACCTGGGGAATATTTAATGAAAATGGGAATTGGAAACAAAACTAATGCTTACTACGGTATCACTTCTACAGGCGCTCAATTTTGGAATTCTTTTCCTAGAGGAGTTGAAGGTGATGTACTTCCAAGACTAGAAAGGCGTTTAGAAGAACTCAAAGATATGGCTGATGACCCCAGAAAAATCGCTCAAGACTATATCGATTCGATAGATGCTAAATGTAAACACCAAATACAAACTCAAGCAGAATCGGAAGATTTGATTGATTTTGAAAGCTTTGACTTGGGTGATGTTGAGAATCTAATTGATGATATGTTTTTGTCAAATGATTGCGAGCAAAACTTGATATATCGCATTCTCAAAGCTGATTTGAAAGAACATTGTCAGTTATTAGAGCATCCCAAAATCATAGATAAACTTCAAGAACACTTAAAACAACAGTATATGGATTGCGCTACGGGAAGATTTATCAAATTTGATTCAGCTATGGCGCAAACTTGTCATGATTTAGAGAAGAACGAAGTTTGTTACCCCAAATTCCCAGATGGTGCTTCCTTAATTGTTTATCGCGGTCCTACTGCTAATTCCAACACTGTGGACGTTTATATCAATCGTCATTTACCCAATGAACCCCACGATGTTGGCACAATTAAAATGTCACCCCAAGGATTAAAGCATTCGCTATCCGATTGTGACGGAGATAGAATGGCGATCGCCTTATCATCCGACTTCCCCCACACAGCAGCAGAGATTAAACAAAAGCAACTCAAAGAAAACCGTTATGAAGAGATTATAAAACCAGAAAAGAAATCATATACAGGTTCTTTTGAGCAAATAGCATTAGATGCGATGGAAAATAAAATTGGTGTGGTTGCCAATTTATGTATGAAAGGGATTGCTCTTGAAAATGAGTGTATCTCAATTCCACCGAAGGAAGCCCAGAAATTCATTCAGGATATTTCCTGTGCTGCGGTAGAAATGTTAAAACGGCAAAATCAATATTCAGAAAATCTTAGAACGCAAATAGTTGAATTAGCACAGCTATGTCAACCAGAAAATCTTGATAAAACCTCTATTAGTAAATTTAATAAACTACCACAACATCATCAAATTTTACCTCTAATCCCCGAATCAAAAATTGAAAACCTGCTAGAAAAAATTGGTAAGTTTTATCATGATGTCGTAGGAACTTTAGGCGGACAGCTACAAATCGAAGTAGATAGAGGTAAAAGTGCCAACCGTTCCGACCCAAACATAGTTAATGCCTGCAATACTATTCTTAAAAGCTTCGATATTGCTCCGTGGGTTGAAGAAAGAAAATTGAGTGAAGTCTATACTAAAAAAACAATGAATATCAAAGGTCACGGTGCTATTGACAAAATGGCAACAATGACCAATCAAGCATTTACGGAAAATGCAATCGTACCGCGTTCAACTCAACAGTTTCAAACGTTTTTTAAAGGAGTTGAATTTACACCCGCACAGAAACAAAAGGCAGTCAATATTAAGAAAATATACGATTCATTGATTCGTCGCGCAATTCAAATTAGTAAAGAAGTTAAACAAGCACCGGGTTTAAAAATTGTTGCAACCAATCCTCAAGGTAGTCAAATAGAAATTGTTGGTTTAGCTCAGAAAAAACATCCGAATATTTTTGATAACCGCAAACTCAATATTACGCTAATAGAAAATAAAACTTCCTTTAATAAACCTGACAATAAATACATAGCGATAGCACCTGTATTTGATGAACGCGGAAAACCAAAGTTTAAAACGAACGGTCAGCAAGAGCGGAAACACCTGGGGTATATTTCAGAAGTTTCTTTAGAAAAATTCCAAGGTCGTATCAAGCCATTCACCGAATTCAATAATTTAACTAAAAAAATTGAACCGGGATTGACATCAAGTCAAGTTCGAGCAGCTTTCAAACAGGTAAAAGAATTCGGAACTGCAACTCGTGAAAGTATTCCCGACTCAGAAAAAGAAGCAATTGCAGCTGCAATGTGGCAAATATCAACAGCGAGTAAAGATGATGCACAATACGGCTTTAAGAAAACATCGGCTGCTTTCGCTGTATTTGGAGAAGAAGTAATTGGAAGACTAGAACAACTGCAATTTACCGAATTTGCAATTGTGGGAACCCATAAACCCTGTAACGAGTATTTAGGACGTAAATGGGTAGGAGAAAAAGTTGAATGTACTATCGAACAAGCCCCAGACCCTGCGAATCTAACACAAAATAAACGTTGGTTAGTAGCTGAAGATAAAAAATTAGGGGTATTTCGCAGCGAATCAGCACAGTTACCTATTGGTACTTCCTTCACAGCAGAAATCACATCTCCAGCGAGCGCATCGGTTATTGTTACGAGTAGCAAAGGTAATCAACTGAAGGTAGGACAGTTGAAAAAGTCTGAACCAGCAGGCAGAGAATGGAAACGGGAAGAACGGACAATAACAATTAAACTCTCAAACGTTGGAAAGGCAATTAAACCAATAGCTTTAATTGACGACAAACCTTTAGGTGAAATTGATAAAGAATCATTCAAATTATTAAGCGAGAAATTAAATGCAAGAGGTATTAAAGTCGAAGGGTTTAAGTTTGAAGGTAAACTAGAATCAGCACCCGCAACTATTGCTCATATAAAAGTTGATTCACAAACAGTTAGATATCCGTACATTTGGACTAAGGAAGAAGTTTTAATTAAAGACAAAAAAGTGAGTTTATTAGATGAATTAAAACCAATTCTCAATGAAATTTCTCAGGAGAAGAGTAATCAAGGCTTACTGCATGATGACGAAGCATCTTTAGGTGTGTTAGCAGTTAAAAATGAATATTTTGAATCTTTTTTACAAAAAAAGAATATAGACTCAGAAATTTTTAAACAGTTATCTGATGAAATTGATAAAAAATTTGGTGTCGAGAGCTTGATTGGTATTGCTAATAAAGACAATACTGAAGAACTTTACTTTTGTGTCACCGTACCTACAGAGGTTTCACAACAAAATACAGTAGCCAGAATCAACGATACTTTAAATCTTCCTCTTGAATACGACCAGTTGCAAGATGGACGAAGAACTAAGTTTATCGCAATTGAATTGAAGGAATTACAACAGTTGATTAATCAAACTGTAAGTCATACAAAACAGTCAACCACGCAACTAACTGAAGTTAAAGCGATTAATGAAAAAGTAAGCGATGTTAAAAATCACATCGAAAGAGATATCAGCGTAGCAGTTCCTGGGGATGCTCCTCTGAAGGTAAAACGCCAAGAATGGGAAAAACAGATGCTAAAACTTGCTTTTGCGCGTTTGAAAAATAATCCTGCAAATACTGGTGAGGAAATGCAAACAGCAACGTTTGGAGATGATAAATATCGAGTTATTCATCATACACCTTCAGAAATGCTGCGGATTGTTGATGAGGAAAATCATCGCGGGACTTTATATAAGGTGCAGAAGGGTAAACCCATACAAGTATGCAAGTTTACGGAGGATGAGAAGAGAAGCTTTGAGCATGATGTTATACAGCAGCAGAAAGGTTTACAGCAGGGATAAACTGAAATTTTTCTTATCTTTATAAATAGTAAAAATTAAAAAAACTGAGTATGACAGCGGTAGATAGATGAAAAAGTTAGTTACATAAACGCAGCTTATTCCTTTCTGCTGGGTGAGTAGCAAAATAATCCTGAAGCCATTGACATCCCCGTTCTAATAAATCATCTAAATCCAAATTCCATAAAATCACTTCGCCATCTTCAGTAGCAGAAGCAATAATCTTACCATCAGGGCTGAAAATAAGTTTTGTCACTGCTTTTTTATATCCTGTAATGGTTGTGATGGGAGTTCCGTCCCGTTTCCAAAGCTTGATAGTTGTGTCATCACTAGCAGAAGCAATAATTTTTCCGTCGGGGCTAAAACTGACGCTTGTAACAGAATCGCTATGTCCACTTAGGGTATGATTTTTCATGGGAGTTCCATTCCGTTTCCAAAGTTTAATCGTTTGATCTGTACTCCCAGAAGCAATAATTTCTCCATCAGGGCTGAAACTTATACTATTAACTTCTTTTCTATGCCCATTTAAGGTAGTAATTAAAGTTCCATCTATGTGCCAAAGTTTGATAGTTCTATCATAATTATCACCACCAGAGGCAATAGTTTTACCATCTGCACTAAAACTGATACTATTTACCCAATTTTTATGGCTGTCATTAGTAAGAGATGAAATTAAAGTAGGGGCATCCTGCTCCCAAATTTTAATAGTACCTTTGTCAGTGCCAAAAGCAATTATTTTACCGTCAGAACTAAAACTAATACTTGTTAATAAATCTTTATCTTTAGGGAGAAATTTAATTAGTTTTCCATCCCGCTTCCATTTAGTAATACCGTTCTCAGTGCTAGTTGCAATCATTTCGCTATCTGGGCTAATGCTGAGAATATTTCCTAAAGTTTTATATCCTTTAAAGGTATTAATTAAACTTCCATCCCATTTCCAAAGTTTTACAGCATCTTTACCAGCAGAAACTATTGTCTTACCATTAGGGCTAAAACGAATATCTGTTATCGAACCTTGATGTTTGGTTAATTTAATTACAGGAGACTCATTCAAGCGCCAAAGTTTAATTGTGCCATCCATGTCAACAGAGGCGATTTCTTTACTATTGGAGTTAAAGTTGACGCTAATGACTGAATCACTATGTCCAATAAAGCTATCAATTAAAGTACCATCTAATTGCCAAAGCTTGATAGTTTGGTCAAAACCTCCAGAAATAATCATGTTACTGTTAGGGCTAAAGCTAACGGTGCTTATTTCACTTCTATGTCCTTTAATAGTTTTAATTAAGGTGCCATTAAATTTCCAAAGATTAATAGTTCCATCTTGAGCAGCTGTAGCAATATTTTTTCCATCGGGGCTAAAAGTTATTTTTGTTATCAAACTTTGATGATCGGAAAGAGTTTTAATGAAAGTTCCATTGCGGCTCCTAAGTTCAATAATTCCTTCTTCACTACCAACGGCAATAAATTCTTTATTGGGACTGATTGCAGCAGTTGTAATTAAATTACCCTGCATTTGTACAGGTATATTTGTAACTAGAGTACCATCCAATTGCCAAAGTTTTATAGTTCCATCTTTGCTGGCAGAAACAATAGTATTATCAGAACTAAATGACACGCTAACTACCGATTTTTCGTGTCCAGAGAGAATTTTGATTAAAGCACCATCTCGTGTCCAGAGTTTAATAGTTCTGTCATCACTACCAGAAGCTATATATTGGTTATCGTGGCTAAAACTCAAACTTCTCACCTTACCTTTATGACTAGAAATAGTTTTGATAGAAGTCCCATCTTTATTCCAGAGTTTAAAAGTAACGTCATTATCACCAATAGTAAGGTCATTATTCACAAAAGCTATAAGCTGATTATCGGAACTAAAACTAGCACCCCTGTTTATTTTTTGTCCAATGTCAAATTGATTATATTCACGAATATTAGCGAGGATATTTAGTAAACCAGATAAGGGTGTAGTTGTTTGATATTCTCCCAAAGAAGAATCATTTGGTATAAGATATCTTAAATCTTGACCAGCTTGCATAGCTAAAAATAAAGATTCAAGTTGTTTAGTTTTGAATATTTGCTCGACATTGTATCCTTCCTGTGTAAGTCTTGTCGCTTCCTTAGCTGTATCTAGTCGATTTTGTCCTATAAGAACCAGAAAAGTTGCAACGATTCCTCCTATCCAAATAATATATTTCGCTTTCTGATTAGCTTTAGCTAATTGTTGCTTTGCCTCTTCATTGGTTTTGGTCAGTTTTTGGCTAGCTATTTCATTAGCATCAGCTAATTTATGATTAATTTCAGTCAATTTGTGATTAGCTTTAATTTGTAATTCTATAGTAATTTTTTGACTTTCTTGTAAAAATTCATAATCAGTATTACTAAGATTTTTACCAACTGCCCATGTTAAAGCTTCATCTAAGACTTTCTCTTGTAATAGCCATGACGATGATTTTTGGGAATTTAACCAGTTATTAATTACTTGACTATAAGGGCGAAGTTTGTCTAATTCTTTCTCAATCCAATCCCGGTTAAAAACCGCTTGATAAATGGGATTATATACTTTTAAATAAATATCTTTTTTGACTACCAAACCTGATAATCTTAATTCTGTTTGCTCGTGACTACTATCTACGACTACCCTCGCACCTGGTTGCAAAACTTGTTGGTATAATCCCAATAATCTACCAGATTTTTGTTCATTTCGTAGTAAGCGATCGCGTATGGTTCTTAAATGCTCTGGTTCGTCTTGGGCTTCCCAATTATTAATCAGATGTTTTTCAACTAATTCCCGAACAATTAAATTAGTATTTATTGTTTCCTGGGCAATTAAATTGCACAATTTTTGTGTAAGAAATGGCTGTCCAGCAGTCCAATATAAAACGTCTTTTAATACTATTTCTGGATGCTCTACTTTGTATGCTAAACCTGGAATTAATGCATCTTGCGCTTCAACAAAGTTAAATCCAGTTAGTTCTATAGAAGTACCAATATTAAATGGTGTACGTTCTCTCTCTTGAATTAAATCTCCTGGTGTCGCTACCCCCAACAAACAAAAAGTCAAACGTTCGTATTTAATAGATTCAGCACGTTGATTGTAACAAGCACGAATCAAAGCAAAAAAATCATCTTTAAATTCAGTTTTGAGTAAAGTATCGATTTCATCAATAAAAATAATTATATTCTCAGAAAATCTATTCAACACTAAGGACTCAAGGAGCAAATTTAATCGCTGCACATCTGTCCAAGAGTCATGCTGTAACCACCAACTATTAAAATCTATATCATCAATTTCCAAACTAGTTAATAATTGATTGGCAAAGCCCTTATACCATTTTTCTGGACTTGCATGACTACCAATGATTGTCAAATCAATTGAAGCACATTTGATTCCTATTGCTCTAAGCTTTTTGATTGCTTGGACTCGTAGACTAGATTTTCCCATCTGTCGCGAGTTAAATACAAAACAATACTCCCCAGTTTTTAACAGTTGAAAAATCTGTGTATCGGCTTTTCGAGACACGTAGGTACGATGATTTGCCTTTAAACTACCACCAACTTTATAATAATTGTCAAATTCCATAGCTTTTACATTAGCCCCATATTTAATCATTAAAGGCGATCGCAAAAATATTCGTGATACAAACGGCAGCGTGGTACAACAATATTATTGTTAATTGTAATTAGCCCCATGCTATCTAATTGATAGATTTGACGATTTTTTTGCTCTATCTTTAATGCCTGCTTAGTATTCAAGATTGCTTTAAATACACTTCCTAATTCTTGATTTTCTTGGAGAGTTTCTAAATGTCGGCGTAAATGTTCGGTATAAATGCCCGTATCTGTAGTTGCTTCTTTGATTAATTGCTCAATAGTTATATCCTGACGTACTAGATAGTAAAGTGCTAATCGCACTAAGTAAGGATGTCCTCCAACTAAAGACATAATGGGGAGAATATTTTTACTATCTAAACCATGTCGAATAGCTAAACTTTTTACCTGTTCCTGATTAAATTCTTCTAATTTAATCGGTAAACCTACGTTAAAAGGAGATTGATTAATATCTAAACGTCCATAATCTTCTGTTGAATGTGATACCAACAGCCGCAATTTTTCCCATGCTTCTGATTCATTGGCATTTTCATTCCAGTTACGCAACATGGGGAAGAAATTTTCATAAATTTCAGGATATTCAAATAATCTATCTACTTCATCTAAAACCAAAACTAAAACACCATCTAATTTTTTGAGTAGCTTCTGGAAGGTTAGAGTGCAATTGACCATACTAGGAGTGTCTATATCCCAAGCTTGTAGTGGAGGTGCGGAAGATATTTGATTAATTACGTAAGCATAAAAGCAGCGTAAAAAATCATTAGCATTAGTAAATTTATTTTTTTCTATTAAACTGAAATTTAAGTAAACTGTATTATAGCTATTCTTTTTAGCTTCATCTCTAATTCTTTTTAAAAGTGAAGTTTTACCCATCTGTTTGGGGGCTTTAATCCGAATGAGCGCACCTGGTTCTTTGATAGCACTATAACAACGATATTCAATGGGAAAACGTTCTTGATAAAAGGCAGAATTAACTGGTTCTGAACCTTCTGGAAATCTAATATTATGAATAATATGTCCGCATTTTTCTAAGGCTTTAAGACTAACTAACTCTGGCTTATGTTTGGCAAATATCTCAATCAAATTACAACGATAATCTGGTTCTATTTCTGGAGGAAAGCCAAATTTAGTAGATATATTTCTAATCTGATGGCTAGCAGTAGAACGATGGGTAGCGCCCAGTTCTCTCGCGATGTGTTCATCTGTCTGTCCCTCTAAAAATAATGGCAATACCTTCTTCTGTTTCGGAGTTAATTCATATTGATAGATATGTTCAAAAGCTTCTTTGTTCATAAGTCTGTTGACGAATAATTTACTTTTTTTCACTTAAGCTATTGCTAGAATGATTAGAATATGAGCATTTTGGAGTAAAAATGTGATTAACTGCATTTTTCTCTTAATAAAAAAATATATCATATTGACTCGCTTTGTTGTGAATGATACTATACTTTTAATTTTGCTCCAAAATTATCGGATAAATTTAATAATTGTAGTTTTTAGAGTACATGATTCTATATTATGCACAAAATTTTTATTGGGTTGGTGATAATTCTTAATTTTTGGAATTAACAAAATTTGCTGAAATTATTAGAATATAAATACATGCATTTAATGATTTATTTGGCAACTGACTAGTGAGTATTAGTTTAGCAATATTCAAATAGATATGAACAATGTTGAAGAAAACTTCACCAACATAGACATTGAATTTAGATTGATGAAATTATTCTCAAATCCTCAAATATATATAAGTCAGGTTTTAATATGATTATTAACAAAGCAAGGAGAAAAAATATGAACTTCAAATCAATTGGTTTGTTATTAACTGGCTGCGTCCTAACTGCTACTTGCATTACTTCTATGATTAGTCAAGCAAAAGCTGATGACGAAGTTCGCTTCATCTGTGCTTCGGGTTATGACCAAAAAGTTGATAAACGCTTTCCTACAACTTACGGTTGGACATCACGGGGGAAAATAGCAGTTATTCGTTGGAAGTACTCTTGGTTTAACAGTCAAACTATTACTCCGGAAAATCGTTGCGGACAAGTATCGTCACGATTCCAGACTGCTTATAGCAATCAAAGCTTGTCTTACATTACTAATGCTACAGTCAATGGTCAATCGGTAATTTGTACAGCTAAAAAGGTAGATGCTCCTTGCGATACGATATTGCTAACTTTACGACCTCAAGATGATTCTTTGCAGATTCTTGATGACCTCAAAGAAATCCTGAGAGGGCGTAGTACTAAACCAATAGAGCATAGTTCTAAGAAACCTCAAGTCTACTACAAAATTGATATTAAGAAGTTTTTGCAAACAGCCCCTGTAGAAAAATAATAATATCAATTCTTGTTGATATCACGCTCAGTAAATATCCTCGTAGTAAAAGTTTAGATATATACCAATATTTATCTTTGATTGAGAAACACTATAGTTCTTACTACGAGATTTTTTTATCTATCGGTTCACTCAACGTTATTTTAATGAATTAAAAAAATGAAGCGCTTTAATATTGTTACTCTCGCTGGCTTAAGTAGTCTCCTCATTGTCTCTAGCTCCTATGCTGAAATATCTCAGCAAGCACCTAATAAAACTACTCTTATACTTGCAAGTAATATCCTATCTCCAGAAAAAATTAGTCAACTAGCTCAAGCTGTCACCGTTAAAGTATTTAGTTCTAATAAAGGTGGAAGTGGAGTATTAATTAGCAAACAAGGGCAAACTTACACCATTCTAACCAACGCCCATGTTATCAGTACCAAAGGAACTCATAGTATCCAAACACCTGATGGTAAAACCCATAAGGCTACAGTTATTAGTAGTGGTAATTCTTTATCAGGTAATGATTTAGCTGTTTTGCAGTTTCAAACTCAAGAGAATTACCAAATTGTTGCCTTAGCAACCAACTCGAATTTATCAGAAAATCAAGAAGTATTGGCTGCTGGTTTTCCTGATGATAGCAAAGAGTTAGTCATCACCAATGGCAAAATATCTCTGATATCTCCTCAACCATTAATCGGTGGATATCAAATCGGGTATACCAATGAAATTCGACAGGGAATGAGTGGAGGGACACTATTAAATCAAGAAGGTAAGTTAATCGGGATAAATGGTTTACATAACAATGCGATTTTAAACGATACTTACACCTATGAAGATGGAACTGTTCCTAATGCAGAAGAAATTCAGAGATTGAAAAAATATAGTTTTGCTGTTCCCATTCAAACTTTAGCGAAAGTAGCTCCTAATTTAGCAATTATTCCCCCAGAATGGCGGAATCAGCAGCAAGCTGTAAAACCGCCAGTAGGTAATACATTAGCGGATAAAGTTAATAATATCGCTCAAAAGATTACTGTCAGGATTGATTCCAAAAATAGTGGTAATGGTTCTGGTGTAATAGTTGCTCAACAGGGGCAAACTTATTATGTCGCTACGGCTCGTCATGTGGTAGAAAATCTAGACTCTTATGAAATTATTACCCCAGATGGTGAGCGATATGCAGTGAAATCTGAAAATATAATTAAGTCAAAGGAAACACACGCTGCACTGATAAAATTTGCTAGTAATGAGCGCTATGATATAGCAACTATTTCTATATATAATCGCTCTACTTTTGATTACATAAACCAAAAACCAAAACCATTTTTAGTATTCTTATCTGGCTTTCCCAAAGAGAGCAAAAATCTGCAATTAAATCCAGGCTATCTTCAGATAAGAGAAGACTTATTTGGACGTACAGATGACCGTAGTGTTTTGAAGAGTTTCCTTAATAAAGGATATAAACTTAATCTGAGCTACTCCAATTTATCACTACATGGAACGAGTGGAGGACCATTGCTAGATGCGATGGGACAAGTGATTGGGATTAATGGAGGTACTGAAAATTCACCAATAAGTCAGTCTCAAATAAGTTTTGGGTATGGTACACCCAGTAGTAGCATTGTGGGTTTAGCTACAGAAGTAGGAATAAAGAAAGAATTAGTTGTCAGTACTGATACACCAAATATCAAAGATTCAGAAATTAATTCACTGTGGGAGCATCCATTATTTGCTATTAAAAATCCGTCAGCAAATGCAAATGTAGATGAGTTATTCCAATATGCTAATCAACTATGGCGAGTCAGAAAGTTTTCAGAAACAGTAGATGTTTTAGAACAAATACTAAAACTTGATAAAGACTCTTATCAAGCCCATTACGTACTTGGTTTAATATTGTCTAACGAAGATGACAGACAATATGAAAAAGCACTAGATGCTTTTGATAAAGTAATTAGTATTAACCCCTATCACTTTCAAAGTTGGAAGTCTAAAAGTGCTGTATTACATAATTTAAAAAGATATACAGAGGCTCTATTAGCAGCTGACCAGGCTATTAATGAGAATAATGAAGACATGAGTCTTTATGTATTGCGATCATCGATATTACTTCAATTAAAAAGATATCCAGAGGCACTGGAAGCAATTAACCAGGCCATTAATATTGAAGGTCTTGATTTCAATTACTTCATCCGAACCTATATCCGCTATTTATCGAAAGATTATGCAGCAGCATTAGCAGATTCTAATCAATTTATTACACTTCAACCTGATAATGCTAGTGCTTACATTGTACGAGGTCAGATTCATATTAAGTTGAAAGATAATAAAGCAGCCTTAGCAGATTTTAATCAAGCAATTAAGCTTCGACCTAATAATGTTGATGCTTACACTTCGCGAGGTCATTTATACATGAATATTAAAGATAACAAAGCGGCGTTAGCAGATTATAATCAAGCGATTAAACTTCAACCTGATAATGCTGATGCTTACACTTCGCGAGGTGAATTATACAAGCGGTTGAAAGATAATAAAGCAGCACTAGCAGATTATAATCACGCGATTAAACTTCAACCTGATAATGCACTTCTATACTTTTTGCGGGGTACTTATTACGATGCTGTCAAAGATAATAAAGCAGCATTAGCAGATTTTAGTCAAGCGATTAGGCTTAAACCAAATAATTTTGCTGATGCTTATTACTGGCGAGGTAATATCTACAAAAATTTGAAAGATGAGAAAGCAGCACTGACAGATTATAATCAAGCAATTAAACTTGAACCTGATAATGCTTTTGCTTACCACTGGCGGGGTAAATTCCACCACGATTTCAAAAATTATCAAGCAGCGCTAGAAGATTTCAACCAAACGATTAAATATGACTCTGATAACACCTCTAGCTACATTTTCCGTGGTACTGTCCATAGGGAGTTGAAAGATGAGAAAGCAGCCCTAGCGGATTATAATCAAGCAATTAAACTTGCACCTGATAATGCCAATGCCCATAGGCTGCGGGGCGATATTCTCTATCGACAGAATAAGTATCAAGAAGCGTTGGCAGATTTGGATCGCGCAGTTAAACTTGCACCTGATAATGCCGAAAACTATATTTTACGGGGTATTGTCCGCAAAGAGTTGAATAAGTATCAAGAAGCACGAGAAGATTATAATCAAGCAATCAAACTTCAACCTAATAATGGTAATGCTTACTACTGGCGGGGTGAAATTCTCTATCTGTTGAACAAATATCAAGAAGCGCTAGCAGATTCTAATCAAGCGTTAAAAATCCTGCCACCTAACGATATCAGACCCCTCATTTTGCGAGGTAATGTCCGTGTTAAGTTGAATAAATATCAAGAAGCACTAGCAGATTACAATCAAGCGATTAAAATTCAACCCGATGATAGCGACTCCTACTACTGGCGGGGTAATGTCCTTGTTAAGTTAAAAAAAGAACAAGATGCGTTAACAGATTACAAAAAAGCTATTGATCTTCAACCTAATGATGTCAGCAACTACATACGGAGGGCTACTGTTCTCTATGGGTTGAATAAGTATCAAGAAGCACTAGAAGATTATAACCAAGTGATTAAACTTCAACCCAATAGCGATAACTACGTTTCACGGGGTATTGCCCATAAAGAGTTAAAAGATTATCAAGCAGCGCTGGCAGATTTTAATCAAGCTATTAAGCTTCAACAAAATAATGCTAATGCTTACTATTGGCGGGGTAATGCCTACTATTGGTTGAGAGATTATCAAGCAGCGCTAGCAGATTACAACCAAGCAATTAAACTTCAACCCAATGATGCTAATTCTTACTACTCTCGGAGTGTTGTGCGCTATTTCTTGATAGATTATCAAGCTGCATTAACAGATTTGGATCGAGCAATTAAACTTCAACACAATGATTTTAGCAACTACTACTGGCGGGGTTTTGTCCGCAAAGAGTTAAAAGATTATCAAGCAGCACTAGCAGATTGCAATCAAGCGATTAAACTTCAACCAAATGATGCCTTGGGCTACTACTGTCGGGGTGTTGTCTACCAAAAGCAAGGAGACGATAAAGCTGCATTATCTGAATATGCTCAGGCACTTGCCAAAGACAAAAAATTTGCCGCAGCTAACGCAAAAATTGGCTACATCAAATATGAAAGGGGAGATGTTGCAGGGGCTATTCAAGAATGGCAAAAAGCTATTCAAATTGATAGTGATTTAACAGGACCACAATTAGCACTTGCAGTAGTTTTACATAGCAGAGGCGAGCAACAAAAAGCTCTAAGTATGGCGCAAGCTACCTTGGGTGTGGATAAATATTTAGCTGATGTTGAGGTTCTCAAACAAACTCTCTGGGGTACAAAACTAATTGCAGAGGGAGAAAAGCTCCTCGCTCATCCTAACATCCAAGTATTGCGAGTCAAGAAGTAGGTTAACTGTTGTTGCGAGGATAATTAAGGTGTCTCAAGTAGCAATCTCTTCTTACTAATACCAGGCTGCTACTGTTACGTGAGTAAATATGCTAGTAGTAGGCAATTAAGCGCTATAAAAATTTAGATATATACCACAACTTGTCTTTTATTAAAAAGCAATTTTCTGCTTACTACAAGCCTATTTTATCTATGAGTTAACTCAATATTACTTTAATCAATTGAAAAATGAAGCGTTTTAATATTGTTGCTCTCGCTGGCTTAAGTAGTCTTCTAATACTCCCTAGCTCATACGCTGAGATACCTCAAAAAATAGCTAATCAAACCAATCCTATACTTGCAAGTAATACCCTATCTCCAGAAAAAATTCGTCAATTAGCTCAAGCTGTCACCGTTAAAGTATTGAGTAATAATAAAGGTGGAAGTGGAGTATTAATTAGTAAACAAGGGCAAACTTACACCATTCTAACCAACGCCCATGTTATCAGTACCAAAGGGACTCATAGTATCCAAACACCTGATGGTAAAACCCATAAGGCTACAGTTATTAGTAGCGGGAATTCTTTATCAGGTAATGATTTAGCTGTTTTGCAGTTTCAAGCTCAAGACAACTACCAAATTGTTACCTTAGCAACCAATTCTAATTTATCAGAAAATCAAGAAGTTTTAGCTGCTGGTTTTCCCGATCATAGTAAAGAATTGGTCATTACCAATGGCAAAATATCTCTGCTATCTCCTCAACCATTAATCGGTGGATATCAAATTGGTTATACCAATGAAATTCGACAAGGAATGAGTGGAGGAACACTATTAAATCAAGAAGGTAAATTAATCGGGATAAATGGTTTAAATAATAATGCGATTTTAAACGATACTTACACCTATGAAGATGGGACGGTTCCTAATGCAGAAGAAATTCAGCGATTGAAAAAATTTAGTTTTGCTGTTCCCATCCAAACTTTAGCGAAAGTCGCTCCTAACTTAGCAATTATTCCCCCTGAATGGCGGAATCAGCAGCAAGCGGAAAACCCGCCAGTAGGTAATACGTTAGCGGATAAAATTAATAATATAGCTCAAAAGATTACTGTCAAGATTGACTCGAGAAATAATGGTAATGGTTCTGGTGTAATAATTGCTCGACAAGGGCAAACTTATTATGTGGCTACGGCTCGTCATGTAGTAAAAAATCCAGATTCTTATGAAATTATTACCCCAGATGGTAAGCGATATGCAGTACAACCAGAAAATATAATTAAGTCAGACTTAACACACGCAGTACTGATAAAGTTTACTAGCAATGAAATGTATTCAGTTGCAACTATTTCTACATATAACCAATCGGCTTTAGATTACATTAACCAAAAACCAAAAACATTTTGGGTATTTTTATCTGGTTTTCCCGAAAAGAGTGTAAAGCCGCAATTAACTTCAGGGTATCTTCAAGAAAGAGAACAGTTATTTACAAATACAGACAACAGTGAGTTGTTGAAAAATTTCCTTAATGATGGTTATAGATTAAATCTGAGTTACTCCAATTTATCCCTACCTGGAACGAGTGGAGGACCATTGCTAGATGCGATGGGACAAGTGATTGGGATTAATGGAGGTTCTGATAAGGAAGAAATAGAAAAGACCAACATAGGTTTTGGGTATGGTACACCCAGTAGTAGCATTTTGGGTTTAGCCACACAAGCAGGAATAAAGTTAGTCGTCAGTTCTGAGACACCAAGCATCAAAGATTCAGAAATTAATTCACTGTGGAAGCATCCATTATTTGCTGTTAAAAGTCCACCAGCCAATGCAAATGAGGATGAGTTATTTAAATATGCCAATGAGCTATGGCGAATAAAAAAATATTCGGAAACAATGGTTGTTTTAGAACAAATACTGAAGGTAAACAAAAACTCTTATAAAGCTCATTACGTAAGTGGTTTAGTATTATCGAATAAAGAAGATAAATATGAAAAATCTCTAGATGCTTTTGAGAAAGCAATTGCTATTAAGCCATATAGCTCTGAAGCTTGGAAATTGAAAACTGATGTATTATTAAATAAGTTAAAAAAATACCCATTAGCTCTAGCAGCAGTTGACAAGGCTATTGAGTACGATACAGGTGAAGACTTTAGTCTTTATTTGTATCGTTCGGCGATATTACTTCAATTACAAAGATATCCAGAGGCACTAACAGCAATTAACCAGGCGATTAATAAGATTCATGAGCTTGAGTTAAACTACTTCATACGGGCTAATCTCTACGTTATTTTGAGAAGTTATGAAAAAGCACTAGCAGATTTGAATCAAGCAATTAAACTTCAACCCAATGATGCCAACAACTACGTTTTGCGGGGTATTGTCCGCAAAGAGTTGAATAAGTATAAAGAAGCACTACAAGATTACAATCTAGCAATCAAACTTCAACCTAATAATGGTAATGCTTACTACTGGCGGGGTGATATTTTCTATGTATTGAACAAGTATCAAGAAGCATTTAAAGATGCTAATACAGCCCTAAAAATATTGCCATCTAATGATATTAGACCCCTCATTTTGCGAGGCAATATTAGTATTAAATTGAACGATTATCAAGCTGCATTAGCAGATTATAATCAAGTAATTAAACTTGACCCTAATAATGGCAATGCTTACTACTGGCGGGCTGAAGTTCTCCATCTATTGAACAATTACCAAGAAGCACTAGCAGATTCTAATCAAGCACTAAAACTATTGTCACAAAATGATACTAGGCCTCTGATTTTACGGGGTATTATCCATAAAAATTTGAAAAATTATCAAGCAGCACTCGCTGATTTCAATAATGCACTAAAAACTTTGCCACCTGATGATAGCAGACCCTATTATTGGCGGGGTAATGTCTACTATTGGTTAAGAGATTATCAAGCAGCGCTAGCAGATTATAATCAAGCAATTAAGCTTCAAGCTGATGATGCCAATGCTTACTATTGGCGGGGTGTTGTGCGTTATTTCTTAATAGATTATCAAGCTGCACTAACAGATTTGAATCAAGCAATTAAACTTCAACCCAATAATTTTCGCAACTACTACTGGCGGGGTTTTATCCGTAATGGCTTAAAAGATTATCAATCAGCATTAGCAGATTGTAATCAAACAATTAAACTTCAACCTAACGATGCTGCGGGCTACTACTGTCGGGGTGTTGTTTACCAAAAACAAGGAAATGATAACGCCGCATTATCTGAATATGCTCAGGCGCTTGCCAAAGATAAAAAATTTGGCGCAGCTAACGCAAAAATTGGCTACATCAAATATGAAAGGGGAGATGTTGCAGGGGCTATTCAAGAATGGCAAAAAGCTATTCAAATTGATAGTGATTTAACAGGACCACAATTAGCACTTGCAGTAGTTTTACATAGCAGAGGCGAGCAACAAAAAGCTCTAAGTATGGCGCAAGCTACCTTGGGTGTGGATAAATATTTAGCTGATGTTGAGGTTCTCAAACAAACTCTCTGGGGTACAAAACTAATTGCAGAGGGAGAAAAGCTCCTCGCTCATCCTAACATCCAAGTATTGCGAGTCAAAAAGTAAGTTGTTGTTGAAAAAAACTTCACCAAAATCAATCCTAGTCTCACCTGAGAGAATTTATTCTCAAATTTCGACTGGGGTTGGTGAAGACAAATAAGATGATGAATAGTAAAGCTATTAATTATTGAGAAAGCCTGCAATGAAACGCAAATTATTAAAGATAGGAACTGCAACAATTTTGACTACTATAATTAGTACTTTTGGTATCGAAAATGTGTTGAGCTATCAATTGCCAAAAATCACTAAGGATACTCAAAAATTTCAATCTAGTTCGCTAGTTAAAAATATTAACAAAACACAATCAAAAACTCTCATAGCAAAAAACTCTGAGGAAAAAAATCGGATTCGTCTTTATGAAAAAGCTAGCCCAGCTGTAGTTGCTATTGCTCTTGGGACAGGAGGACATGGTAGTGGTTTTATTGTTAGTCCAGATGGTCTTGTTTTGACTAATGCTCACGTTGTTCAAGATAGTCCTAAAACAGTAGCAGTAGTGCTTGCCGATGGTAAACAAGTATTAGCTGATGTGGTTGGTTTTGCATCTGATGGCTTGGATTTAGCAGCGCTCAAAATTCGCAATCAGAAAAATTTGCCCTTCCTACCTTTAGCATCTCCCGGTTCAATGAAAGTTGGTCAATCCGTCTATGCTATTGGTACTCCCCTGGATCTGGAATTACAAAATACTTTAACCTCTGGGGTTATCAGCCGCATTGATACAAAATCAAATCTTATTCAACATGATGCTGCTATTAATCCTGGTAATTCAGGAGGACCGTTACTCAACTCGAATGGTCAAGTAATTGGTGTCAATACTTGGATTTTGAATGATACCGAGATTAAAAGATTTATTGGCATTAGTTTAGCAATACCTACAGATATAGTTCGTCCTTTTTTGGTAGCCGTAGAACAGGGCAATGCTCAATTAGTGACTCAGCGCCAAAGACCTAGTAATAATCAAGAACAGGATTTAACTTTGAATGGTCAAGCGATACAAGCGACTTTAAAACCAGGCGATCGCACTTTCCCAAACAATAGCTATTTCCACATTTATGCATTTGAAGGGAAAGCAGGGCAAAAAATAAATATTGAAATGTCTAGTCAGCAGATAGATTCTCATTTATACCTACTGCTTCCTGCTAAAGAGACGCTAGTAGGGCAAAACGACGACATTTCTCCAAAGGATTTTAATGCTAGATTAACCGTAACTTTGCCGGAAAATGGCGTTTACTATCTGATAGCTAACACCTTTGAAGCAGGAGAGTCTGGTAATTACAGTTTACAGGCTGTGATTTCTCAGGAATAAAATGGCTTTGTTGCTGTTGCGGGTAAAATTGCCTCGCCCGATCTCAATTCCACAAGACAGCGATCGCACGATAGAGAGTGAAAATTATAGGGAGTGCGATGTCCAACAACAAGCTTTTTGGTAAGATATGCGATTGCGTTTTGGTTTTGAGAGTGTACGATGCTCCGAAGGAGCGGTCTTTGACCATCGCGTTTATTCGGTCTGTGGATTGCGATCAAAATCTTAGCTCGCACCCTAAAACTCTTATCCCATATCGTTTATAGCCAATTTTCATGGTTCTAGGTTCGCACTTCAAAAAGTATATTATCAGATCGCATCCAAAACAGATGGAAACCACCGTAATTGCTGAATAGTTTTATTACTTCCTTTTGCTTCTTGCAAAACAACTTTTCCATACTGCTTACCCAACTGTGTCGGTAAATATAAAGGTTGACCATTCTTTTTAGCATTGAGGTTCGGATTTCTAATTTGCATCCCCCGACTGATCAAAATATCGTTCATCACTTTTGCATTACCCTGGTTGGTATTATTTGAACTCAATCTATTACCAGCGCGTTTCATATATAACTTGGCAAGGTTAGTAACAGTTATTAACTCATCTTCAACAGGCATTGGCAGCAGTTGTTTCACCGCTTCCATCTGATTTTTCAACTGGGGATAAGCTTTACCAATTTCATTGGCAATCAAACCTTGAACAAGATTTGGCTCAACTGTTCCCATGCAAAATACAGATGATATGGCTTCGGAAATATCTTTTACACTGGGCTGTGGCGACTTTACGTATTCTGTTGATTCTTGCCAAGCCTTAATTTGCCGCATCCAAGTACGAATTCCCACAGAAGCAAAGGCTTTATATGCTAAATTAGCCTATTGTGTACAATGCCTACCAGCGTCAAAAGCAAAGTATTCCAAAATTATGGAAACTGCAATATCAGGAATTCCAATGCCCGACCAATCGCTCAGGTTTGCACTACTAAACCCTTGACCCATAAGCTTTATAGCCAATTTAGAAGTTTCCAGGTTCGCACTGTTAAAAGCTTTTCTTAGTGCCGTATCGCTTACACCAGCTAAGAAAGGCTGTAGCCCGAATGCTAGCTTTTCCACGACCTTGGGCATCGATTTCAATTTCTTGTTTTATTTGCTGTAAGATATCATCCAAAAGAAGCTGAGTCATAATGTTTCCTCGTCCGTTGTAATAAATTTTTCAATCTACTAAGCCGTAACGCAAAGCATGAACTGCTGCTTGAGTGCGGTCTTCAGCACCGACTTTGTTAAGAATATTGCGAACGTGACTTTTTACAGTTCCAATAGTGATGTGAAGTTGATCGGCGATCGCCCCATTAGTACTTCCATCCACAATCAACCGTAATATCTCCAATTCCCTACCCGTTAAGGTATATAGATTGAGCATTTCTTCATCTAAACTGGATTTATTAAAATGTAGTGAATTAAAAAGAGCTTGTTCAAGTACAAAATGTGCGACAGTGGGGTCAATCCAAGTTTTACCAAGATAGGTTAGATGTATCGCTTCAATTAATTTATCGAATTTAATATCTTTCATACAGTAGGAATTAGCACCCGCAGCAAATGCCGTTAATACAGTTTCTTTATCTGAATTCAAAGTCAAAATTATGACTTTCATTTTTGGATATTTTGTTTTAATTTCTCTTATTAGTTGAATCCCATTTAAGGATGGTAAACCAATATCAATAATGACAATTTGGGGTTGTGTTCTATTTAATAGCGTCAAACCATCTTTTGCATTAAGGGCATCTCCAACAATTTCGATATTTTCATATTGATGTAATGCTGTCCTAATGCCAATAAGTGTAAGTTCTAAGTCTTCAATAATTACTATGCGAATTTTATCTGTACCTTGAAAAGCACTTTGAGGATAATTGACTGTTGAATTTATTTCTAATTGATTATTTATTGGTAAGTCGTAATGTTCTTTTTGATGATAATCATAGTTCAATTCTTCCATTATTCACTCCAAATTTGATTGGTTTGTATTAAGTAGCTTTATCAAAATATTGTCTTTGTTGAAAAAATTACTTTTTCTTAAGGAGGTTTCACTCGCAATAAACAATAGTCACTTGTATTAGAAATATTTTCACCTTTTACATTCTTTACTAAAGCCTTTTGTTCGGGAATTTTAGTACAGTTTAAATTAGTTAAACTTTCAGAATTCCAAATAATAATATTCCGTGCTAACTGACCTTGAGAACCTTTTACCCACCGCAAACTTTCCACCTCTGCAACTGTTAGTAACTTGGGTTTTTCAGAAGCATATCCACCATCCAACCATACCCGAACAGATAAACCAGTCAAAACACCAAATCCAATTGCAGCTACAAGTAATCCCATCGCTGGTAACATTACCCTCAGACGGCTTCGCTCTTTCGATTCGCCGCAATGTTTTATAAGTCGGTTGACCATCGAGCGGATTTCTACTTCCTGTCCGCTAACAGCAGTACGCTTAGCTTTCTCCAAATGGTCGTAAATAGCTTCCGACCAACGTTGAAACAATTGGTTGAATTCATTGGGTTTATCTTCTAACAGCACCTGAAGCTGACCAGTTGACAACATTATTAGGAATAAAGGGTCGCTTGTAGATAACCCATGCTCAACTGCTACCGCTAAAACCCGTCTTTGAAAATCAGCATCTTTCCCTTCAAGTAAACGATTTAGATAACTTTCGTTTTTTGCTTTTCGCAAACTATGCACCATAATCAATTCCTGTTTGCTGCTTAATTTCGAGCTTATCAGCTTCGTTAACTGAGCGTTCTTCTTTCATTGCGTTTCTTGCTCGTGGAAAATCTTCTCTATCGAATTGATGCAAAATCATCTCAATAAAAGGTGCATCAATATCACTCAAACCATGAATAATATCAGCGTCGAAAGTTGCAGTAAATATAGTATGTCCATCTTCCTCATCACGCAAACTACAACAACTATCTTCAACATTGATTGTGACAATTCCAAAAGGTTTAAAGACAAACTCATCAATATTTTGCCTCTCGTACTCATCCATGATTCTTTCAGTTAAATCTATTTGAGCATGAAATAATTCATTTTCATCTAATTTTGGAGCAGCTTCACGTTGAAAGTAATTCATAATTTCAGTTATGTTTGTGGTGTTTACTGCTGATTGTTGTTCGTTATATAGATGATTGTTGTGCATTTCTATTTCTAATTCTTGTTCTAAAATAACTAATTCATCAGAAAAAGAATGAATAATTAAATCCCTTAAAGCATTTAGATTCTCAGGACTAATACTTAGTTGCTCTGCCATAACAGCTACGTCTTTCTTATTGATTGTATTATCTTCATCATCTTCATTACTACTTGAATCATCAGAGCTATTTACAACCTGAGATATATTTGAAATTAGTTCTTCACGTAAATGCGCTAATTCCCACACATACTCCGGACTAAAAACTTGGTCAAATATTTGATTACGAGTTGTGTATTCAAAACTTGGTTCTAAATTTCGGTAGGATGATAAACTCCATTTACCTTCACGGTTAATGTGTCCGCTAATTAATACATCTGCTTCTTGATGAGCAAGAAACCATTCCGATTTAATTCCTAAATGCTGTAATATACTATCTTCGGTGGTAAGAACATATAATCTTCCCATGTATTGCTCTTTCTCACTAGTTATCACTTCACAGTTAAAAGCTTGATTTGTTGAGTGTAAAGTCTGAAGCTCATAATTCATGAATTTTGCCTTTTATCTCTGATAAAATATCACGAAATAATTAAACAGAAAGCAATTATAAATTTGACCTAGCTACTTTGAGAACTACTATTTTTAGCTGATTTTTTCTCCTTAACCCACATTTGAGTATTTTCTATTGCTTGATTTGATTCTTCTAAAAAAGTAGATAATCTTTGCTGCGACATTATAGGCATCTTTTCTCCAATTTCTATTGCATCAAACCGAAACTTATTTGAGTCGATAAAATATCTATCTCCCGGATATAGCATTGGAAAATCAATGATTTTTAAAGTTTTTTCATGCTTTTTACATAAATCTTTGTAAGTAGTATTATCTTTCAAAAAGCTCCAATCATCAGTTTTACCTAAATTTCTTACAAAAATATGGAGCATTTTATCTTTGTATAATTTCAAAGATTGGTAAAATAAATCGATAGATTCAAAACCGCCGTCACATACAAACCATTTACAAATATCTACATCATATTTGTCTGCTACTTCTAATAAACGTCCCTTTTTTATCCAGTTCTTAACTTGAGGAAATACGTTCGCGGGAAGATTGACGATAACGGGTTGCTTTCTGGCTAATTCAAAAATGATGTCAGCCTTATCTCCCTTGTTTACAGCTTCACTAAATTCAGCATCAACAGCATAATTATAGAAACGTTTAACATCTTGATTCGTTATATCTGCATCAACTAAAGTATGTTCCAGCTTCTTATCAATAGCGTACTGCACCATGACACGGGTAAATAACGACTTTCCCACCCCCCCTTTTTCACCATCAATTAAATGAATTCTCGCCATAGTTAACTGATTCCTCCTAATCAAAGACTTCGCTATCTGTTGTCATTCCCGCCAAATTCCATACTTTTAAGTCAAAATCATCCATTTCTTTATGAACATCCGACGGTGGTAACTCAATATTAGAATTCAATGGCTTTTCGGATGCTTTCTTACTGTTTTCTAATCCCCCAAACACAGTAGACAAAACATTACCAACTGAAGAGGAATCTACTTTTATAGCAATGCTCACGTACTGTAAGTGATTGGCGATACGCAAAGCGTCGCCCTTCGGGCTATCGCCTTTACTGAATCTAGAAATATCAGTTCTAGAGTTTCATGAGAATGACTATCTTCGCTGTATAGTGCTAAAGCCATATAGTAAGCATTGAGAGCAGTAATTATCATTACGGTTTTATCTTGAAATGGATGCAATTTCTCGTTCTGAATGTAACTAAGCATTTTTGCTCTGTCTGAATTGAGCGGTGGTTGATAGCGCCATGTGAAATCTTTCTTTTTGTTCATATTTTTTGGGTTTAGGGAGGAGGGAGGGAGTGAGAGAGGGAGGGAATGTTTTGCAGTATAATCGTACTATATTTCCCAATTTAAAATCTGTTGTAAATGGTAAGACAATCATTACGTTCTCATAAAGATTTAGATGTTTATCGGACAGCATTTGATACTGCTATGGAAATTTTTGAACTATCTAAAAAGTTTCCCCAAGAAGAACGTTATTCTCTAACAGATCAGATAAGAAGGTCTTCTCGTTCAGTGTGTGCGAACTTAGCGGAAGCATGGCGCAAACGGATGTATCAAGCAGCATTTGTTGCAAAAATAAGTGACTGTACATCTGAAGCAGCAGAAACCCAAACGTGGATAGAATTTGCCGTTCGATGTAATTATTTAGACAGAGAACCAGGACGAGAGATATACAAAAAATATGATTCTATTTTAGGAATGTTAGTGAACATGATGAACAACTCCGAAAAATGGATTATAACGAATAAAAATTGATTACTTATACCCCTCCCTCTCTCACTCCCTCACTCCCTCACTCCCTCACTCCCCCGCTGTTCCCCTCCTCCCAATAGCTCGAACTTTAATACCGTGATATACCGATAATGCCCACACATCAGCTAAACGATTTCCCAACCACTGCTCGTTTAAAGTTTGTGGCACTTCCACGCCACCATGCCAAACTATAGGTGTTGTTGGAAACACTGAATCTAACTCTTCTCGCAGGTAATCAGCCGTACCACCACAAATAATCACCTCATCCAATTCGTTTTTGTTCGGTAATACTTCTGTTAACCAACTCATAAGCGCGATACTCCTTCGGAGTCACTTCGTGAACGCATATTCTGCTCTAGACGAATTTACAACAGATATAATCTTTTCAATTTGAGCATCTTTTGTACTGTTGGAACTACACAAATGATAGAAATGCTGGGCTTTCGGTTCATCACCAGCTGCAACAATCGCTTCAATCAATTCTTCTGCTTCCAACCCTGATGTACCTTCAATCACTAAATCAACCATTTTCGTCATGCCCAACTTGGCTGTTTTACCGCGATTCAAAATACCACGACGAGATATGATTACCGAGGCATTCCGATATCCCAACATGACTAAGGCAATGACTTTACGCCTTATTGCTTCACCCGTGTTTTTGCAGTACATCGCATAAATTCCACCGCTTTCTGGAAAACACTCGTAACCTACTAAGTTGGCATTAATCTTCTTGGTTGGTGTATCGAATTGGGTCAAAGCCTCCTTGAGCATCGGTTTGAGTAACGCTGAATCTTCAAATTCTCCCGGTGGTAAAAGTAATGCCAGAGAAATGTCGAATGAGTCGGATAACTTGAATTTCTGTTTTATCACCCATATAGCAGCCAGAGTTTTATATAATGCCAGTTCATACTTGCGCGGTTTTAGTCTCGGTGTCGCACTGTAGATGCTCCGTGCCAAGTAACCTACTGCTCGATAATCTTCACCAACTCCGACCCAAGCGGTGTTTTGGGGATAAGCATTCCCCAAATTACGAGTTTGAAAAGCTAAAGAGGTGTAAGGAACTTCGATTACAGCAGCTTCTATCCAGAATGCTGTTGGTTTACCACCGCGAATCTGCACTATACCTTTGGTACCGCTTCCACCAAAATCTATAGTCAGAGTAACTTCGGGGTATGCAAGATTATTTAATCTACCCATAAGTAATTTCCCCACACAGTATCTCTATTAGGGTAGCAATTAGAAATCCGGGTGAGGATATAACTAAAGTCGTTACTTGTTCTATCACCCGAAGGGTGCGGTTCATCACTATTGACTATTGGTTAGAGGAGGGATTTGCTAGGGTAAAAGTGTCAGCCATCCAGTGAATGGATAAATATTCCCTCTACTCTCCCTACTTTGGGTTTTGCAGCGTTTTTCTTTCTTGCGCTTGCTGTCTGGGGGAGCAAGCAGTGGTGGTATACGTATTTATTCTTTAGGAGAATACTTCTTAATTAGGCTCTGGTTCATCCAGGCTTTTTTCTGGTTGTGCAATCAATTCATCTAAGCTCAGAAGGAAAAGTCCCCCGTTCTACAATCTTAGTAAAAGCTTGACAGTTGCATGGGTTTTGAACTCAGCTTCTGGCAGTTTCTCGCGTCAACCGGCAACCCGATTTAATAATTCTTGAGACTGAACTCCAAATAACTGAAGGTGAAAATAAATTTCTCAACCATTACTGATAAACTTACTCATCTTACTAGGAATCTAATTCCACACCCTCAATCAATTCGCGAGCAGTTTTAGACATCTCATCTGTATAAGGTTGTAACGTATTATCTTTCAATGCTTCTGTTATCGCAAAATCTAGAAACAGCCGCATCATCAGCGAATCTTCTTCCGAATCTTCATCTACGACATCGGGAATAATCTTAACGATCGCAGTATCAGGGGACAACACTTCTATCCAACCCGAAGCATTGCTAAACTGAGGATGTTCGCGGTAAAAATCAGCAGGCAAGCGAAACCCTCCACTGTTCCCAAATTTAGTACTGCGAATTTTGTAGGAGTTACTCATGAATGTATGTACGTGATGTAATTACATCATGACAGAAGTAACCCAACTTAAAAAAACTTGCGTCGCTTTTTAAACATAGTACTTAACCATTACAATGCCAGCTAAACAAAAACAACATACAGTCCGATTTGAAATGCTACTGACTCCCGAACAAAATGAGCATTGGCAAGCGTTAGCGGAATCTAACGGTATCAGCAAAGCAGAACTCGTTAGACGGAGAATGGCAGGATGTCGTATCAAAAGTATTCCCCAAGTTAACTGGAAATGCTATTGGCAGTTATTAAAAATCAGCGAAGATATTAGTCAAATAGCCGCCATTCAAGATGATGCTATTACCAGCGGCTTGATTCCACCACCGATTGACCATATTCCTTTTAAAGAATTGGCAACACAGATTTCTAAATTACGCCTATTTTTACTTTTAGAAAGCGACGAAGCAACAGACGATGAATTAGAAAAAAACGATGATTGGCAAGATAAAAAAAGGTAAAAGCTTTACAGGACTTACCAAATACATCCTTGAAAAAGAACAAGCTGAGTTAATTTGCACAAACCTTGCAGGAGAAACACCCCAAGACTTTTACAGACAACTTTGTGCAACACAGCAGTTGAATCCGAGAGTGCGTTAAGCGAAGCTCACCGCAGGTATCGCCAGTTAGTCACGTTAGCATTAGCTTCCTATTTCATGAAAAACCTCTTGACGAGGAATTGGAAGAAATTGTCGAAGAAACGCTTTTGGGAATGGGGTTTGAGAAAAACCTTTATTTTGCAGCATCTCATAATGACTGCAATCATTTTCACCTACATATTGCCGCAAGTCGTATCAATATTGATGGTGAATGTGTATCCGATTGGTACGATAAACGACGCTTAGAAAAGGTTTTGAGAAATTTAGAAATACAATTTAACCTTACCCCCGTACCAAATTCTTGTGAAGTTGACCGTACAGCACCAACTACCGGACAAAAGCGACGAATGTTTCGAGAAAACCAAGAATTTGAGTTGGGATTACGGGATAAACCAGCGGACAAAAGTGCAGTTGGGAAAATTCAAGATGCAATAGAAACTGCGATTCAACCAGGAGTGAGTTTTGCTGAATTTATTAAAAAGTTAAAAATAGTAGATGTAGAAACATCATTGAAATTCAATTCAGAGGGTGTTCTTCAAGGTATTTCCTATTCCACAGATGGTGTTGCGTTTGCTGGAGGTAAATTAGGTAGGAATAGTAAAGCTTGTACTCTCAAGGGGTTAGCAATGCGAGGTGTTAAATTCGACCTAGAATACGGTGCTTTGATGTTAACTCGACACGAGACTAAAGATAATAAACAGCAAAATGAAGCAAATCATACGAAAGTCAACGGGAATATACGTTCCAAAAATACCCAAATAGAATTTGATTAAATTGAACTCCCCAAATTGCCATATTTGTGGAGTATTTCATCGGTTGCTAAGAAAATATGACAACCGAGTCCAATACTCTTTAACGCCTTAGTTTTACTACCTTTCAACTGATTGAATACTCTGCTTCAAGAAAAGCCAATATTCGCTCCTGCTTAGGTGTTAAGCTAGATGGGTCATGAACCTTTCCCAACACTTCTAGTACTGCTGCATGAGTCGGTTCGTAATCTGATTCAACTTTACTGACTATATGTCTGAGCCGAATGCAATTTTGGGAAGCTGCATCTTCACTCGCTGCATAAGCTCTTTCTAAATGCTCTGGTTTAACAGTTTCCAAATCAACTTTCCAGGTTTTAATACTGCAACTATGAGGATTTATCTGACAAACAATGCACCAACACCCAGAGAATTGTCTTAAATCCGGTTCATATTTTGGCATAATTCGACACACCTCACCAACATGATGTGGATTAAGTACGCGCTGCTTATCCTTTATTTGCCGGACTATATCAGATTTATTTTGCTTACTATGGAGTAATTTTTGTGCCGATTCTTTTCTTTCTTGATCAACAACTTTCGCAAGCGATAAAATATCCTTTTTTGTCAGCCCACTATTACGAGCTAAGATAGAGTGCTTGAGTTCTTCACCCAGCGATTGCGCTAAGGTATCCAATGCATTCGTAAACTGAGCATCGTTACGAATAGTTCTATCAGTAACTTTGTACTCTTTAGCCAAACTTTGAGCCACATCTACCGATAGGAAATTATTTCCGTTCGGTGAATTCTGCTTCAGATTGTGATTGCGATCGCCTTTCAAATTGAGATATCGTTTACCTCGTAAGTAGCTGCCAACTTCAGGTGTAATATTGCGCCTACCCAGTTGATTATTCGCAATCCAGCAAATAGCAGCTTCTCTTGAAGCAATTTCAATTTCCACAACTTTGTAAAGTATATGCTCGCGGGCGCATATTTCATAACGGTTGTGACCATCGAGTAAAATATTATGATGTTGCCACACGATTAACGGGTCAAGACAACCAAATTCCTTTAAATTTGCTTCCAACTGTGATTTTTCTTCAGTCGATAGAGGAGGAATTAAATTTTTAAACTCAGGGTCAATAGTCAGTGTGGAAACTTCGTTTTGTGGAATTTCGGGAATATCGTCGGGTTCGTCCCAAGTAGGGTCATATTTAACACCATCCCAATCGCCTTCATAACTTTGTTGAAATGGTTGCTGATATTGATCGGTATTAAAAATCATCGTCATTTTTTACACTCCTACATTAATTTAGAAGGCATTCCTCATGAAAAATAAGGAAAGAATACCAATTATCTAAGTCTTAATATTTCTTCCTACTGCCGATTGCCGACTGCCGACTGCCCTCTACTGTGGTACCAAATTTTTAAAACAAGTAAACTGTGCATCAAACAGCAGTTTTATTATTCCTGTAGGTCCACCCCTATTTTTGGCAACAATTAACTCTGCAATACCTCGATCAACCGTATCGTGGTGGTAATATTCATCCCGATAAAGCAGCAATACTAAATCCGAATCTTCCTCAATTCGTCCCGATTCTCTTAAATCTGACATCAGAGGACGTTTGTTATTTCTACCTTCCACACCACGATTTAACTGTGACAATATGACAACAGTTGTGTTACATTCCCGTGCTAATTGCTTTAACCCTCTGGTGATTTTTCCAATTTGAAAAGCCAGATTAAAACTATCACCATCCGTCCCTTCCATTAATTGCAAATAGTCAATCCCAATCATGCCAATGCGATTATTTTCTGCAATTAATCGTTTAACTTTCGTACTAATTGAATTGAGAGTTACAATGGGTGAATCATCGATGTAGATGGATAATTCACTTAATTTACTTATCGATTGCGCTATCATGTCCCATTGGAATTTACTAATTTGACCGTTTTGTAAATAACTTGATTCGATAGGCATATCAGTCGATAAAAATCTATCTCCCCATTCTTCCTTGCCCATTTCAAGACTAAAAATTACAGTTGGCAGATGTTCTAATTGGGAAATATTAAAAGCCAAATTACCCAAAAATGATGATTTACCCATCGCTGGACGACCAGCAATTGTAATTAATTTTCCTGGCTTAAATCCTCCAGTTACCACATCTAGGTCATAAAATCCAGTGTTAATGCCCCTTGGTGATATACCCGTACTTTTTTCTTCAATACGTTCAAAGGCATTTATCAAGATGGATGATAAGGGGGTTGGTTCGGAGGATGATGCAAAAGCGCTGTTATTTACCTCTAGAACCTTTGAAAATGCGATGGATAGCTGTTTACCTATTTTTTCTGTTTGGTCGTGCGCTAGGGCGTAAATTTCGCCGCTGGCTTTGATTAATTGCCGTCGATGGTATTTATCCATTACCAATTGAGCCAAGGCATCGATGTTAACTGCCGATACCGTCCGGTCTACAAGCGACGCTAATTGGTTTCTACCACCAATCTTTGCAAGCTGATTGCGATCACACAGCCAGTTTATAACTGCGAGCATATCCGTGGGCTTACCGGAGTTATCAAGTTCCAACACAGCAGTGTAAATATCGCGGTGGATGCCTAGATAAAAAGCTTCACACGCGAGTATTTCTTTAACTCTTGCGATCGCGAGCGGGTCGAGCAAGATACCGCCTAAAATCGCTTGTTCTGCTTCGATATTTTGTGGAGGCAGCTTGTTAATACTCGCAAAATTCAGATTTTCAGCCATAGTTCTCCTCAAGAATTGGATTTTTTGCTAAAAGTTCGCGCACGTCCGCACGAGCCGATTTCGCCCAATTGAACCAACATTCGTAAAAATCATCGTTTAAAAATTGCCGTAAACTCTTATCGTCTGTGCCTTCTGTTGCACTTTTCACGACAACCTGTAGCTGCCCGTACCACATTTGATGCTGTGGCTCGCTGAAAGCATCGAAATTATATTTACCCTTTGGATTTTGCGTTTCGAGCCACTGTCCGCGTAATTCTTCAAAGTTAGCTTCAATCCACTTCATTGGTAGTTGTGGAGGTTTTGGTAACAAAGCTGTTTTCTTTTTAGAAAATTCCCAAAAATTCTCTCTCTCGCCTTCTGAGAGAGTCTGTATAAAGTCTGAATAAGTCTGAGGGGGAATGAAACCATTGCCAGGTAAAGGTTCTGGCTCTCGATTTTGACAATTCTGTCCAAAGTTGGACAAATTTGTCCGGAGTTTGACAATTCTGTCATCGTTTGGACAAAATTGTCCAGAGTTGGACAAATCTGTCATTTTATTTTTTCCAGAAAATTTACTTGTCTTTTTCTGTTGACAAAGTTCTTTTGCTTTTTTACCTGCTAAATTTTGTCCGCGAACTAAAACAGGCTCCCAAAAATAAAGTTCTAATTCTTCTAAGCGAGAAAGCGAGCGTTTAATTTGTCTGAAGCTTACTCCTATGACTTCGGCTATTTCCGGAATTTTCGGTAATTCAATCATCTTGTCACCGAAAGGGTCTACCATTTGCAAATAAGACCATAATGCCCAGTCAGCAGCTGTCAATTTACTACGAATAGCTTTGATAGCCATCGAGTTTGGAGTTTGGTAAAAACCGTTTGGCTCCACACCCGAAATTGCGCTATCATTCATAGCTGTTTGTTGTATTTGTGTCATACATCTAGAATTGTTTGGTTTACTTGAAGGCAGTCCCAATAAAAAAGATTAGTCTTTCATAAAAACCCCTTGCCTTTTTGCTAGAATCCACTTAAATATTTAGATTCAATCAAATACTCGTCCAAATATTTTTGACCGATTATTGTAAGTGGATTACCTTCACCCGATTCGTTAAGTGATTTCCAAAAAGCCATAACCATTTCCATGTGAATCATGTCTGTGACGGAGCGGTTAGGCATTTGAACTCGAATTGGCTCAACTCCCATCTTTCGCATAAATTGGCGAGCAGTATAGAACGGTTTCTTAACTGAAACCGCCATTTGACGAGTCGTAATTGCAGTGTCTCCGGTTAGTAATTTATACGCAATGACTCGGAATAATTTGTGTTTAATTTTAATCCGCTCAACAGCTATCAAATAATCTCCGTTAGTCAGATATTTTTTAGAGAACAATTGGATATCTTTTGTCATTTTTGTTCACGCGAAAAATTCATCACCATTAGTAGTGATTATTAACGCACCCTCCATATTAAAGGACAAAGTTGTTTATTGAAGAAAGCCCAAACGTAGAATATATAAACTCTCTAAGCTAACGTAGGAGCCAGGAGTTTCGGCAGAAATGGCATTGCTTAGCGCGAAGATTTTTGTTTACTACATCAAATTTGTTCCGGGTAGTTGTCTGTATTTAACTACTGCTTACAGATGCACGGATGATG
>NZ_JADEWL010000274.1 GCF_015207665.1 Plectonema cf. radiosum LEGE 06105 | reverse complement strand
CAACTCCTGAAGCCTTAAGAAACTGCGTAACTTGTTTGTTGTTTGGCTTTAGCTCAACTTTGACAGAAAGTAACATTGTTTCGACCTAACAATGATGTATAATATCTAGTATACCAGATTTTAATGAGATTTGCTAGAATGGCTAAAATAAAGTTTGTGCCTAAAAATAAAGTAGCTTTTGATAAAAACCCAGTACAGTTTAAAGTCTTGCCGGGTGTTAGGGAAAAACTTAAAACCGTTCCTGACTGGCAAGAACGATTAAGAAAATATGTTGATGAATTAATTCAAGATGTGGACATTTAGGAGTAAATCTGTCTAGCAATGGGTAGAATTTAGCTTACAGTAACAAACCCTTAATAATGCTCGAAATCCTGCCTGCTGAAAATGGGTATCGGCAGTCAGTGCATCAGTGATTCCTCTATCTTGCATCACAATGAATGATATACAGTCCACTAAACCCCATTCTTTGTCTTTTCGTTGTTTAAACAAATTGAAGGCTAATCCGTATAAGCTATTGGTTAATAAAATAACTTCGACACTCGGATCAGTTTCAAGGGATTCCAAAAGTTGGATTGCCGCTACTCTGTATCTTTGTTTAGAGAGCGCATTACCTATTTCTAGCAAGACTGCCTGAGTTGTCACCAGACTAGTTTTATTGATCTCAATTTGACTGGCAAGCTTGACAGCCCGTACATGATTTTGATCGGTAACGGAAGATAATGCGATCGCAAAAGAAGTATCTAAAAAGACTTCAGTCATGATCAGAAAGAGTTTCCCCATATAAATATTGGTCAATTTTTTCTGACCAATCAGGTTTACCCTGTAATTTCAAAGACTGAGCAGTTTTGAGAAACGTCTTAGGTGGTTTTACTTCATCCGGTAAAACACTGGCAACGATAATTCGCACCCTTGTACCTGCGGCTAGGTTTAAGGGCACTTCTAGCTGAAGGGCTGTCCCATCAAATACGGCTTCAAGTTCTTGGGGCATTATTCTCTAAAGGCTGAGGACTATTTTCAGTATAGCCTGACCATTACTTTTAGCTGTCAGGAGTGGTAATAGCCCTAAATAACAGCGATCGCATTAATTTTGAAAGTATCGCAATTTCGTCGTTGTAGTTGACATATCCAGCTTTTGCGGTGTCAAGCGATCGCATTAATCCTGGAAGTATCACAATTTCCTCAGATTATTTTTCTCAGGAATATTTAACGGCTAAGGTCAGCGAGCGCGGTGTTAGCAGGGCGCATTTGATGAAACTCAAAGCCTAGAGCTTCAATTTTGTTCTGATACTCTTTATGAGTCGCAAATACCACATCGTGACCCCGATGACGCAACTCAAACGCGATCGCAACTTTGGGATGCAGATCCCCAAAAGAGCCAATGGTGGTTAAAACAATTCGACTCATAGCCAAAGCAATCTAGTCACATCAAGCATTATATATAAATGAATAAACTCTTACACGTTAAGATGATACAAGTCACTATTTTTTATATTTTCAAATCAATTAAATAAAGTAAAGTATGGCGTAACAATTTATTAATTTACTCAATTACTCAAGTATTAAAAATTATTAAAAATTATGACGAATGTAATTATTTTTGTAGTTTGTCTGACAATTGGTTTTATAGTTGCTCGATTGATTACCAACAAGTCGGTACAAACCAAATCATCAAACTATAAAATAAATAGTAATTCGCCTTTATTTCATAGTGATTATTATCCCATTAATGGAAAAGTTAATCGGCAACTTTATCAACCCGTTGCAGAATGGAGCGGACGGTTAATTTTACCTATAGAAAATAATCATCAACGTTTTGTAGAATTTGAAGTGCAAAATGCTCCCGATTCATATACACACCTTGTTGGTAAAATCGTCAAATTGAAGTGGAGTAATAATAAAAAGGTGCAAGAATATGTCAAACGGGTAAGTTTTGATGTTAACTTTACCAAGCAAGCCAAAAAAAGTCATCAAGCAGGTAAAGTTCATCCCGTTAGATTAGATGGACGTTCTGGCGTTGACCCTCTAGAATCTTTAGCAGGTGCAAGACCGATGGATGATGTCTGCGTTATGCTATTACAGCCAGAAGTAGAAACCAATCCTATAGGAGAGACGCAGTTAATTATTGACTGTGAACCTGTACAAATTCTCGGACGTTTCCTTGCTTTGGTGAAGATTTTAGCCCGAATTGATTCAGAAGGCGATTTATTTCGAGTTTGTCACTACAACAAAGCAACTAAAAACTTTGAGCGAGGAATCGAAGAAATTCTCTGTATACCGCAAGTACCGCAAGACATACGGGGGGTTGCTCGTTCGAGTAATAAATATATCGAAAAATCACCCGTCAATTCCCAAGGCTGGTATATTTACGGTGCGCCTAATGTTGAGGAAACCTTTGTAGTACAAGCAATTGAACCCCGCGCTTTATTAAAAGTAGAGCCACAAAAAGTAATTGTCAAACAACAAAAAATACTTGAATATTTTAAGTATGAAATGTGGGGGAATATTAAATTACAAAAAGGTAATTATGAAACAGTTTTACTCGCACCAAACGCAGTAAATGCAGAAAACGCTCTGTCTCAATGGAAATTGGGTGATAAGGCTTTAGTAATACATTTATTTGGTGGTATCGGTGGAGAGAAAGCAGAAGCAGCCTCTTGGCTTCCGGTTCCAGGTCACTTTTCCTACGGTATTGCAGAAGTAGTTCGCGATCGCATTACCGATGAATTACGCTTCGATATCATTTACTATCAAGTTTACTGTCATAATCCGGAAGCAGTTATTTCTGGTAGTTTAACTTGGGCTGCTTATATGGGTTCTTTATGGTCGGGTTGGTTAGGTACTCGTCCAGTAGGCGATATTTTGGTGAAATACGAGCCGATAACTACCGATTATGATTTTGATGGAGTTAAATTGTCTCCTTTAACAGAATTGATCGAGGAACTTAGAGAAATTACGGCTCGGTATCGGGTTGGTGACGGAACAGGTGCCTCATTAATTACACCAACAGCTTCCTGTGTTCAAGATTCCAATCAAGCGCTTTACTCGACAATTTACGATATACAAAGATTTGTGGAGTCAAATCCGACGATTAGGGAATGGTTACAAAAGCATCCAAATGATAAACAAACTCAGTATTTTAACGATTTAATATCTTTAGGAAACAGCTTGGAAAAACAGTTAGTTCCGATGGGAATTGTACGACGAGACTGGCAAAAAAATGCCAAAGATTTATTTGGAACTAATAATAAAAACGACAATATTATTACAACTGCAATCAAAATGCTCAGAAGTTGGCGAACCGTATTACCCAAAAGAGCGCAAGACGAAACCGCGAAAATTTTTCTCAAGCAACAAGCTAGGTTATGGGTTTTGAGAACCAATCAAGTCGGAGGATTTGACGATACCATTTTACCCGTAGCGCCGACTACTATTTTTAAATAGGGAATGGGTAATGGGGCGATGGGGGGA
>NZ_JADEWL010000002.1 GCF_015207665.1 Plectonema cf. radiosum LEGE 06105 | reverse complement strand
GTTATCAGTTACCAGTTATCAGTTATCAGTTAAAAACTGTAAATCAATTGGGAGTCAGAGTCCCCCACAACGCCTGGGTGGTGTGTTTCAGTTGGGGTTAAATCCCCGACTGAAACCGTGATAACTGATAACTGTTGACTGTTCACTGATTTAATTACCCATTACCAATTACCCATTACCAATTACCTCTTCTATGAGATAATGGTTGTCGATCGCGATTTGGATTTGTCTTATGTTGGAAGACTTAGCTATTGAACGTCACAGAGCAGCTATTTTCCGTACAGACTTATCCCGTCCGATAAGGTTAGCAGTGGAATTTGAAATAATTAACACAAAGACGACATTTTTTGATTACGGATGCGGACATGGTGGTGATGTAAAAAGATTGTCAAGTATGGAGGTTAACAGCGCGGGTTGGGACCCTTATTATAAACCCGATGCACCTCTAATTTCTGCGGATGTTGTTAATTTAGGGTATATTCTTAATGTCATCGAAGATACCGAAGAACGCCTCGAAAGTCTGCAAAATGCCTGGAAACTAACTAGTAAAGTATTAATAGTTGCCGCTCAAGTATTAGTAAGTTCCATTAGCAGTAAAAATCAACTAGCTTATGGGGATGGTGTCGTAACTAGTCGTAATACCTTTCAGAAATATTACGAACAGGGAGAACTCAAAAAATACATTGATAGTGCTTTAGAAGTTGATGCTGTACCCGTAGCCCTAGGCATTTACTTTGTATTTCGCGACGAACAAGAAAAAGAGAATTTTCGCGCCGAATGGTATCGTTCTGGGGTAATTGCGCCGAGAATTCGTCTTGCAAGTAAAAAATATGAAGATTGCAAACAGGAATTGGAACCGCTGATCAAATTTTATACCAAACGTGGCAGACTACCAGTTCCAGGAGAATTAGAACCAGAAGTTGAAGAAAACATACTACTCGAATTTGCCAGTATTCGCCGTGCTTTCAAAGTAATATTGCAAGCAACAGACGAAGCTGAATGGGATGCGATCGCCTACCGTCGCTCTTTAGATATCCAAGTTTATCTTGCCTTGGTGCAGTTTGAGGAAGAGCGTCCCAGATTTTTAGAGCTACCTGAAAAAATCCGCCACGATATTAAAGCTTTTTTCGGGACATATCGGGATGCTTGTGAAGTAGCCGACGAAAAGTTATTTAGCTTAGGGGAATCTAAAATTATCAAAGCAGCCTGCAAAACAAGCAAGATTGGTAAACAAACCCCAGACGCTCTTTATGTCCACATTACAGCACTCGGAGAATTAGAACCATTGTTGCGAATCTACGAAGGCTGTGCCAGTCGTGTATTTGGAAGACCTGAAGAAACAACAATTGTTAAACTTCACATCAACCAACCGCGAATATCTTACCTATATTACCCCGACTTTGACACTGATGCCCATCCAACATTAAAAGCAAGCATCGTAATCGACTTAAAAACTTTCAGAATCGCTCGCGGTGATTACTCCAAGAGAAAAAACCCGCCTATTTTGCACCGTAAAGAAACCTTTGTCAGCCCCCAATATCCACAATACGAAGAATTTGCCCGACTCACCGAGCAAGAAGTTGAATTAGGATTATATGAAAATCCCAGCCACATCGGTACCCGTAACGGTTGGCAAAAATATCTTGAACAACGCTTTATAGAGATTAGGGGACATCAGCTTTTTGAGCTTGAGCATGATATCACCCCCCCATGCTAGGCTTGAGAACTGAGAATATATGGTATGAGGTTCTGTCTCCAAATCTAGCATTTAAAGGATAATAGAGATATTGTCAACAGCTATTTACATTTATATATTTTTCGTAATTAGAATTAAAGAAAGTTGTAATATTTATTTAATTACTTTAATTAATTAAAGGGTTTGTGAATATGAAAAAAGAGATAAAATTGTGGCTATGCACGCTTAATGTCGAATTACAAAAGTGAGGCTAGCTCTGTTTAGAGGGGAATTTCTCTGCTTTTTTGTTGTAAGTTTGGAGGTTTTATGTTGTACCTGAAACAGCACCCAAAACCTGCAATGTTTCCAGCGCTGCCTCTGTTAAACCAAAAGTACCTTTCATATTCATTCCTTCGTAGGGTTTAGGAATTCTGAGAGTTTTTATACAGTTAAAAGCGCGAATATCCCATAATTTAATGCTTTCATCTTCACCGCAGCTAAATAAGACATCTAATTGGGGACTGTAACAAACTGACCAAATACGGTCTTGATGACCTGTTAATATTTTAATGCAGTTTCCTGTTTGAGTATCCCATAATCGAATGGTGCGATCGTCACTGGCACTAACAAGAATAGATGGTGTATTGGCTGATGGAGGTATAAAAGTCAGTGCGCGAATTTCCCCTTGATGTCCCCAAAAATTTTGCAAGCATTTTTGTGTTTCTACTTCCCATAATTTAATCTGGAAATCATCACTACTGCTAGCAAGAAATTTACCAGAACTATTAAAAGTTATGGCTCGAATGCGGTGGGTATGTCCTTTCAAGCTAGTTAAACAAACACCTTTGTGGATATCCCACAAATTGATGGCTTGATTTGTTCCGGCTGTGGCAATAATATTCCCGTGGGAATGAGATGCGATCGCCCACATCCATTCTGTTTCTAAATTACCTAAAATTTGCGATCGCTCGGTGTTTATATCCCATAATCGAATTGTGTGGTCATCACTAGCACTAATCAAGGTATGATTATCGTGGGTAAATATAACCGACCATACCCAGTCTGTATGACCACGCAAAGTTTTCAAACAGGTGGCTGTATTTATATCCCAAACTTTAATAGTGCGATCGTGACTAGCACTTGCGAGTAATTTACCATCTGGACTAAAAGCAACGTGACGAATTCTACTTTTATGTCCCGATAATATTTTACAACATTCTCCCGTTACTGCATTCCACAACCTGATTTTACCATCGTCGCTACCACTGGCTAGATAAGGAGACGTTATATATAACGTCTCTACATTGTTGGGAATCGGACTAACTGCTACAGTCCAAATTCGATTGCTATAACCTTGCAAAGTTCTGATGGGTTTACCTGTTTGAGTATCCCACAACCTAACTAATTGGTCATCGCTACCCACTGCAATCATTTTTTGATCGGAACTATAAGCAAGAGAACGAATACGATGATATGGTTCGTGTAACGTCATCTGCGCTTCCCCATTTTCCAAATTCCAAAGTTGAATTTTATCGGTTCCACAACTAATCACCGTTTCCCCATTTCGACTAAATTTTACAGCCCAAATCGCGCCAGTGGGTGCAGTTTTTATACTCCCCAAACATTTTCCTGACTTCACATCCCAAGCTGTAATACTTTGATTATCGCTGCTTCCCACCAAGATTTTACCATCAGGACTAAACACTAGAGTCCGCACCCGTGTAGAACTTTCATCAAACGTTTTCATACATTGATTTGTCCAAACATTCCATAATTTAACGGAATCAGCACCACCTGTGGCTAAAGTTTTACCATCATTACTAAACGCAAAAGACCAAACCTCTCGATCTGGTTCGTGGAAAGTGTAAACGCAAACCCCTAAATCCAGACTCCAAACTTTCGCAGTGCGATCGCTACTGGCACTAATTATTAAACGCTTACCCAATACAAAATACACCGACCACACCCAGTCAGTATGACCGCGCAATATTTTTAAACATTTTGTAGTTTGACTATCCCAAATTCTCACTGTATGGTCATTACCACAGCTTGCAATCAACTTACCATCGGGACTAAAAGCCACGCAGCGAATCCAATCATCGTGAGCTTGCCATGCTAAGATTTGCGTACCATCAGCGACATTCCACAAACGAATTTGTCCATCCATTCCCCCAGTTGCAAGTAATTTTTGATCGGGGCTAAATGTGACACTGAAAATACTACTTAAACATTGGGAAAACACAGTTTTATCAAAACTGCAATTGCTAAAATTTACTTGTGGTAATTCCACCCCCTGTAAATAAGCTTGGGAAATCGGCAGACGAGAAAAATCGTACCCAGTTAAATTTACTTGTAGTTGAATTAAAAGATTGATTAAATTTCCCCCCGCATATCCCACGGGTGTTTCTAATTGTTCTGTTCTTAACTTCTCAACAATCAAACGAAATTTTCGTTCGATCACCTTTTGCGTCTGATTTTTGCATAAATATTCTACTACTGGTTTTAATAGCATCTGGGTTTGATTTTCGCGAATGAAATCTGGTGCGGAAGCTTGAATTATTGCATGGGTTTTCAATATATCTAATTCGCAACTTTCCAATTCATGAATCACCTTGCGAATCAATATCTCGCTGATATATTCCATCACCACATTTTGTAGCGTTACACCCTCATGGGTAGATTGAATTAAACAACGTCGTGATAGAGAATTCAAAGCTGATCGAACTTCCTTTGGTGATAAACCCAAAACATCCTCAATTAAATCACTTTCCCACACAGGTTGACGATGAATTGCTAACCAATACATCAAAGATTGTTCTGGTTTAGATAATCGTTGAAACTGTTGTGTCAATAAATCATCAATATCATCAAAAACCGTGATACCCGAATTCAAAAAAGCCCGAATATTGCCATTAAATAGCTTTTTAATCGTCGCTGGGACAATTTGTAAAGCCAAAGGATTACCGTGATAATGCTTTACCAAATCTTTAATCTCTTCGGGTGAACCACTGATACCCTTTGCAGTCAAAATTTCCGTTCCTGACTCCAACCCCTGCAACTCCCAAACCCGCATAGGTAAGCTTTCCCCCGCTAATCGTTCGACTTCGGGAAACTGTTCGCGACTAGTCAACAGCAAACAACTTTGATGTTGAGATTCCCCCACATTGCGAAACAACTCACCATAACCCTCATAACCCTGGCGATCGCAATCTGTGGAAGCACTTTGCAAAATCGATTCCCCATTATCGAGAATCAGCAAACAACGGGAGGTATTGAAATAGTGGATAAGTCGTGTGATTTTGTCCCCTAAAGTTTCCGGTAAATCAACTTCTTGCTGCTGGGAAAGAAACCGAATCACATCTGCAATTATTTTTTCTACCGTTGGAGCTTCTCGCAGACTGCGCCAAATGATGTAGTCAAATTCCCCATTTACCTCCTCCGCTAATTTTTTCGCCAAAGCAGTTTTACCCACACCACCCATCGCCAAGATTGTCACCAAGCGACATTTATCTTTAATTAGCCATTGTTTTAACTGGTTTCTTTCTATACTTCTACCGTAGAAAATTGATATATCAGGCGCAGCATTCCAATCATATTTTGAAATAGATGATGATTCATCTTTATTTTTCGCGCTTTCAACTTCATCTTCAGTCTCAACAACCTCCTCCCAGTCTAGTTTGAGAACTTGACAGAAAGCCTTGAAATATAAAGGTTTAACAGGTTTACCTCGTAGAAAGCGTTTCCAAGTCCCAATCGACACAGTTGCAGGAACGACATTTTTACCATTTTTCACTGGCGGTATAAAATTACTTGCCTCTTCCAGCCATTCTTCTCGGTCAATGGCTAGTTCTCGTGACTCCCGCGCCTCTCTGATTTGCCTTAGCCCCTTTGGCGATGATTTTAAGCTCCGCATTATCACTGATTAATGTCGTGACTACAAGTACATTTGCGGAACACTACAGAGTGGGGTGTAACTGATCCGGATTTGTGCTGGAGCTTGACAGTAAATTCATGGATGATGGAAATGTGAAAGGATACAGGAGATTACTTGAAAGTTATGTTTTGAAGGTATAAATCACATTCACAAGTCTGACTTTCGAGTTCTCGATTGTATTTTAATGTTCATGACATAATTTCCATTTAAAGTTTGTACAGAGTTTATGAGGTTAAACTATGAATTTTCAATCTAACAAGCCTGTAGCCTTATTGATGCTTGGAGTATTATTTTCTGGTTTGCAGGTTATTATTTTTGCTACTCCTTCAAGAGCAAATCCTTATTTAGATGAAGTAAGAAAATTAGAACGTGAATATGACAATATTCAAAAAATAGGAGATTACCATAATCAAAGAATAGTTTCTAATCTTTCTTGTGGTGAGTTGAGGAATAGATGGCAATTAAATAGAAATAATTATTTGAGATGGATGAATACTGCTAACAATTCTCCAACTCAATTTAACAGAAGAGCTAGTTTAGCTTCTGCTCAAGGAAGTTTGAATGCTATGAATCGACACGCAAATGAATTTAGTAGAAGATGTAGATAGATTTAGAACGAGGTAATTGAGCAACTAGAGTGCGTTAAGTAGCCAGGTTTAATTAAAAGTAGGATGTGTTAGGTGTAGCCGTAACGTATCAAAGTCTTCTTCTGCATGGGTTACGCTGCGCTAACCAATCCTACAAAGGTTTTATATTTAATTGCGCCTTCCTACTTATGGCTTCGGTCTAACGCACTATGCAATCCACTAATCATGCAGTTGATACAAGCTTTATTTCAGCAGATATGGTAATTGTTTGTATTACTTTTTGCTTACCTCTCAATCAATCATTTGACAACCGCATTATGCCGACATTAAAAAGTTTGCACTAGATATAATTGGAATATTTACTAATATTAATAATCTGGATTTTGCAATGATAAATTCACAGAGGCAAGAGGCTTCAAGCTGGGTTAATGGATATACAGCAACAGCTATAGGAATTGTGTTTGCAGCAGCAGGAATTCCAGGAGCAGGTACAGTTGCTTGTATTGGGATAGAAACTACAATGTGTTTCCATATAGGAAATATATATGAATATGAAATGACTTGGGAAATTGCTCGCGATCATGCATTAAGAATAGGTTTAGCTACTGTTCTTGGAAAAATAACTGCATTAGAACTTGCCACTCTAACTGGACCATTTGCTTATGTAATAAAACCTGCAATTGCAGCACCTATAATTAAAGCCTTGGGTGAAGCTGTAATCGAATATTATGAAGAAAAATGTCAATAATATTAATCTTACCGTGAGATTAAATTATTCTTTATCACAAGGAACAAAGTGTTTGAACTTGATGGTATAAAAGTAGAATTTAAGATTTTAAAAGTAAGGTGGATCGAAAATATGTTTGGAAACAGCTATTACAGTTAAGTCTTCAAAAAAAATAGTTCATCCAAAATACGTAAACAATAAATAAGGAGACATACTAATGGCACTTATAGCTGCTGATAATATTAACACTGGTGATAAACATGCTTACCAGTTTCAATTCAGAGCAGGAATAACTTATCAAATCTATGTTCAAAATGCTTTACCAGGAGTTGACTTAGATATTTATATTTTTGATAAAAACGGTAATCTATTAGGTAAAGATGATTCTTATGCTAGTGATGCCGGATTTTCCTTTACTCCAGCATGGACAGCAGAATTTACGGTAGTAATAACTTGTGCAAGTGGGGCTACAACTTATCATTTACATATTGATTGATGCTGTAAATATAAATTTTTATTTAAAATGTCCCTCAACAAACACAATAATACAGCCTTATGCATCGCTGCACTATCGGCAGTAGCTGCTGAAGTTTGGACAGTTTTCAACAGCTACTTAATCAACTATCCCAAACCTACCCAACAAACACAACTACCGAAAAAATGGAGGTAGCAACAACAGCGATTCAACGTATTGAAAAGAATCCTAATCTCCGTCAAAGGGTACTCAGCGCATTAAAAACTGGTGGTATCCAAGCATTAGGACAAATGCTCAATCACCCCGCAGCCACATTTGCGATCGCAGCTTTGGATGATTGGCAAAAAAGCCAAAATCAAGCAAGTTAAAGATGATTGTAGCAAGTCATTAAAACTAAGCGCGAGCGCATCTTCAGAGCTTGAAAAACTGGTGGAATCCAAGCATTAGGACAAATGCTCAATCACCCAGCAGCAAAATTGTTTCACCAAAAATTAAATCGACCAATTTTGAATTTTCAAACCGGGTACTTTTTCAAAGTCCTGCAAGTTTCTTGTTAATAAAATACCATCGCAAGATAAAACAATCGACGAAATGCGTAAATCTTGAGTCCCAAGCCGAACACGCTGCGCTTTCAATGATTCATAAATATCATCGGATTTTGCATCATACTGAAGAATAGTAAATTCGGATAATAACATCACCGTATCAACAAGAAAACGATAAGCTATCGACTTAGTTCTTCCATCTTTAGCTTCGGCAACTTGAGCTAAACGTCCTCTCAACTGTTCTTCGAGATTAATTGCTGTTGTTGTTAACTGCACTTTAGCAGTCAAAATATTTTCAATAACCTTGGGGTGATTACGTCCATAAAGACTAAGATGGTCTGTATCAAAAATATAAATTGTCATCACTCATCTGTTAAAGCATTAGATTCTTGACGAATTAAAGCTAGCTTATCCATAAAATCATCAAAAGTTGGGTCATCTGCTAGTATTCCCGCATACTTAATTTGTGGGACATTTATTTCCACTTCTGAATTTACTTCTATCGAGACAAATTTGCCTCTTATAAGTTGTGCTTCAAGGGCTGATTTTGCATTAGAAATAGCTTCGGCTTCCGTTGTCCCCTCAACAGTTAAATTCGGTATTCCTACAACCGATGCAATAAAATGATGCTCATCTTGACTCTGAACGAAAACTTGATAATGCATAAAATTATATTTTTATATTAGGTAAAATAATTCTTGTATATATTATAGGACTTACGCAACCTGAACGATAAAAAGACGGTTATACCTTCTTTATATCCGATCGCATCCTCAGCGCATTAAAAACTGGTGGTATTCAAGCATTAGGACAAATGCTCAATCACCCCGCAGCAACTTTTGCGATCGCGGCTTTGGAAGATTGGCAGAAAAACCAAAATCAAGCAAGTTAAAGATGATTCTAGCAAGTCATTAAAACTAAGCGCGATCGCATTCTCAGCGCTTTAAAAACTGGTGGTATTCAAGCATTAGGACAAATGCTCAATCACCCAGCATCAACTTTTGTCATTGCAGCGTTGGATGATTGGCAGAAAAGCCAAAATTGATTAACTTACTTGTTATCTGCGATTGCTTCCAACCAAGCATCCAAATCAGACATTCCCTGAAAATCAAGCAAAGCTTCCCCCAAATTTTCCAACTGTTCTAAAGAAAGAGATTCAACACATAATCTAACCTCTTGAGGTAGTTCTCCTACCCTTCGAGTTAATAAACGGAGGATGAGTGTCTTTGCTTCTAATGAACGTCCTTCTTCCTTAATTTCCCGATAAACTCTTGTCTCTTGAAGTGTAATTCCTAACATTTCTTCTACCTCTTTTTGGCTTTTACCCTCAAATTTATAAACCATTATTGTGGTGATTAACTCCATTATGGCGCGATTTTCTGATTGAGGGGCTTCCTGTTGACTTCTTGTAAGTAAATACCTGGCTTCCTGAGTTGCTTCTTCCTCATCAATCGTAGTCAAAACCATTAATGCTACCCACAGGGGTAAAGAGCGAATATTACCTAACTCATCTAAATATATGCGATTTACCTGGTCTCCATTCAGTAGACTCCGAAAAGGACGAATTTCATCTTGCTCGATGCTACGGGATGGGTAGATGATGACTATTTGCAGGTCATTAAATCTCTCTCGGTTCCGATAAAAATATAAATGGGATTCCGCAAATACTCGTTCATAAAGCCTTTTATCCTGCTGAAACTGCACCTCTACGAAATACACAACTCCTGTTTGATTTTCTGGTGGCAAAAACACCCCGTCGATTTCAAATTTTGGCTCTTTGACTGCTACTGAATCAAATCTGTATTCATCTGCATTTTCTGGTGGATTTGTCAATAGCTCAAATAGTAAATTTGGCGATTGTTGAAATAGTTTATAAAAAATCGAATCTCGACGCATGAAAGTTGTGATAGAAAAATTGCACCTTTTCTATTTTAAGCGTGAATTGACATCAGATTGCGATATGTTTTTAGCGTTAATTTTTTGAAGTTGAGAACCTGAGTCTTAATTCTTTTCTCCCATATCAAATCTAACTCGTCGATACAATTTTTCGATGGGTATTGTTATGCCGACACTTTCTAGGATTAAACTATCTCCTTCCCCATAGGTATGTAAAACCCATAAACCTTCATTATTCCGACGAAAACATTCCACAGCAATTTCATCGGATTCAATTAAAACGTATTCTTTTAAAGTGTCCGATTGACGATAGCGAGTAAATTTTTTACCTCGATCAAAAGCTGCGGTTGATGGGGAAAGCACTTCTACAATTAAACAAGGATGTCGAACCATATCAATCGCTTCTCGATCGCGATCGTCACAAGTTACCATGACATCAGGATAATGATAAGGTCCTGCTTCCGATACTTGTACTTTTACATCTGATATGTAAACACTACAATCTTTTTCTGTTAAAAAATCATTTAAATCAATGTATAAGTTTCCTGCAACGCGGTTATGGGGTATTGTTCCCCCCGTCATTGCGAATACTTCTCCGTCAATATATTCATAACGGAGTTCCTGAGTTTTTTCCCATTCCAGGTATTCCTGGGGACTCATGTATTGGAATTGAGGATTAGCAACCATTGATTATTTATGGGTAATGGTACGGCTTATATTCATTTTATATATTAATGGCGATCGCAAACAAACAATTAACTGTTACTTAATACCAATTCTGTATGAGGCTACGCTAAATCACCCTCACTCTGCTTCTTACTTCCCTCTCCTTAGTAAGGAGAGGGATTGAGGGTGAGGTTTTATGTTTACTAAGCACAGGAATTGAGGGTGAGATTCTGTATTTAATTATTAACCAAACAAGCTTGTTCCAACTCAATTAACAACTCTTTCTCAATCGGTTGAGTAGCAAGAATATCTTGTTGCAAATCTCCCCATTTTTTCCCAGAATTAGTTTTATATAAACTGATAATTTGCGGAATTTTTGCAGATACCAGAACTTGTACTGGTTGTAATTGTTCTAATAGTCTGGCTCGATGATAATCAGATGATTTTTGTAAGGATTCTTCTAGTTGTAAGGCTATTTTTGCAGGGTTGATTTTTGCAGTATCAATTAATAATATATAGTGTTCTTTCGGATATTTAACGGGTACTAAACTTTTAAAACAAGTTCCTTCTAAAGGTAGAGTTTCTAGAATCTCTCGAACAAATTCGGAATGCAATTTTTCACCAACTAAATCGCTTACTTCTTTTTGTCTTCCGACAAATTCTAGGCAAGGTGTATTTAGGTACGAATGGGTAAAACATACTCTATCTCCGATACGATAGCGATATAATCCTCCTTTTTGAGAAATTATAATTTCATAGATTTTTCCCTGTTTTAATTCATGAAGTTGATAAATAAATCCGCTTTCATCTAGGAACTCGAAGAACACTTCATTGAGTAAAGGTACGCATCCTTTTGCGGGAATCAAGGGAATAGTCATCGGTGCTTCTGTTGCGAGAAGTCCTTTTCCTTGTACCAAAACGTTAGGGAATAAAGAACGTAAAAAATCAGCACCATCAGCAGCGTTTGCGCTATCCCAACAAGATATTAATTTTAGTTCGCTCCATAAGAGATTCCAAGCTATTTTATCTCTGTTGATTTGGCTTAATTTTTGATTTATAGATACTTGTTGAAATAAATGAGGTTGTAACAACATTAAACGTCTTTTGGCTGACATTTTCGTTGCCAGTTCTAAAGCGAGTTGCTTGCGGTTATTTTGAATATAATCCAGGATGACTTTAAGAAAAGTTGGACTCCAAATAGAGATTATTTCTAGATTTTCTGAAATTAAAAGTGACTGAGCAAGTTGATGTTTAAATTTTTCTGCATCAGATATTTTATTTAATCCAGACGGGAAAACTAAAAATTGACTCATTACCCATTTTAACCAACCATCTAAATATTCGGAGTCGTCTTTTAGAGATTTGCAAGCAGAGGGTTTTGGAAAAGGTTTATTTTCTGCTAATTGCGGTGAAATACAAAAATACAGTTTTCCAGTGGTAAATTTTGGTCCATACTTAATTAAATCGTGCGTCCATATGCAAAACATTTGATTGAAAGAGCGTCGTAAAGAGTTTGTATAAGGAATAAATTTAGCCGCACCACGACTTCCAGAAGTTTTTTCATAAAAAACGATTTTTTCTGAGGTAAGTAAATAAGTTTTATCTTGTTGTTGGGTGTGAATCCAATTTTCAATATTATGATATTCCACAATAGGAATACGATGCCAATCTTCAATAGTTTTGACGCGCAAATATCTACCATAATCGCTTTTAATCAAGTTTTTTAAGATTTCTTTTCGTACTTTTTGTTGTGCGGATTCAGGGTTTTCTAAAGCTTGATAAAAATCACGGCTAGCGGATTCTATGAGTTTACCGAATAGTTGGATAATTAAGCGCATAATTAATAATATAATTTGATGATTTGGATATTATAGTTTTGATTAAGTTGTGTATTTTGTGGATTAATAAAGGTAAAATGTATAAAGAAAATATGAAAGTAGCAACGCTAAAAATTCCAGGTGAATAACAAATCCACAGGAAATAAAGAAATCCCATCAGCATTACAGCAGCAAGAAAAAATGCAAGTATACTACTTCTTAAAGTCATAAATTAACTGTTTGCGATCGCAATATCAGGAATGCAATATAAAAGTTTAGTCATTTTCACGGTATTTACCAGATTGAGTACTAATACCAATTCCTTTAAAGGTACGTATAAATCCGGATATGTATAAGTGAGGCTACAATTTCTTTACATTTTGTGCCTGTAATAACTTTAAAATTTTAATTTTTGGTAAGCAGAGAAGTCGGGTTTTTATAAGGGTTGTTGGGTATTACAGATATTTTTCCTAAAAACCCGACTTCTGTAGTTGTCGTCGTTGCAAGGGGAAAAATAATTTTTGACTAAAAGACACGAAACTATCAATACCTAATGAATGTGGCGTTTTATCGGATTTATAATAAGTTTGATGAATTTTATCCCACAACTTTAAATTTACACCGTAGTTTCCTGGAATAAAATCTTTAGAGTGATGCCAAGCATGGTCTTGGGGTAAAATTAACCAGGTTGATAAACAGCGATATAGGCAGGAATCCTGTCTTAGAGTAAAACTACTGTGTCGCCATAAATCCAAAGCTGAACTTAAACTGATGCCTAGAATATACCAGTAGAGTTCTTGGAGCAAATAGATGAATAAAGAATTAATCCACAGATAAACGATAAAAAAGCTCGTCCACAAGGTATTATAATTCCTTGAAAAAATAAACCAATACCGTCTAATAACCAATCCTCACGACTCTTTTTAGCGATAAAAAGGGTTACTTGCTATTTGTAACGGTTAGTGCTATAAGAATTACGAATGTAAAGAAAACCAACATATTGATAAATCAGTTTCAATTTATACGATTTCAAGGCAATTTAATAGTTATACTTTTTGTCAGGTTCTACCTGGGAATTTTTTTGGAAGTGGCTGCGCCACTTCTTTTTTTGTGTATACTCAAATTACTAAACCCAAAATTTTACTTCTACTAATTTATCAGGAAGGTTTCTTGGGTCTTTCCCTACTGCGATATAATTGCGAATAGACCAGGACAAAAATATGAATAGTGTCAGCGTCCATACTTGCAAATTGGGTACCGTACTTTTGCATCACTTCCCACTGAATTTTTAAAGCTTGCATATCTTGATGAATAATATACTGTGCAGTTTAATGTACAAAGGGTTTGGCTAATTGATTCCAAATCTCATACTTATAGGTAATATCGGTGTAAATTAAGGTGGAATTTTCAGCTTCTGGAACACATTGACTGGTAATAAAAAGTCTTCACCGGGTAAATTTTTAAGGTCCGTTAGCGTAGCGTGTCCGTCAGGACATAGCCCCCGGATTTATCCGTGGATTATGCCATGCACGAAGCCCCTAAATTCAATTTATGGGGCATTAATTACGAATTACGAATTACGAATTATACTCACTTTCTACCACTTCTTCCAACAAATTTAAAAATGGATTATTGTTTAGTTTTGGAGTTGGTAAAAAACGACTATATTATAACTCCAGTGGTACTAGCTCCTAACTCTTCACTCCTCACAGGTAGAAATAACCATCGGATGAGAATCTTGGTCAAAATTTGGATTTTCAGGTAAAATCATTGGGTCAGAATTCTGTTCATTTTCAGATTGTGTAAAATCCTGTTTCGGTATAAACATTTCCGAATTTAAACTTGAACAGATTTCAGCTTTTTTCTGGTCATTTGCACCACAAGCAGCAAAAGTAACTACTAGAAACGAGTTAAAAAGCACCGAGCGAATTGTCAAAACTTTTTTCATGATTAAAAATTTGACTAATGTATTTCTCGTAATTCTTATTATTAGATTAATTTTCAACTCAATTGTTTCAATAGTTGAGATATTCTCTTTGCTGCTTGCCATAATCAGGTAAAATAACCTTTACCTGGATTTTTCACAAGTAAGTGCTAAGCGTTGAGTGATGGATTGATTTTCCCAATACTCATTACTCACTCCAAATTCCTTCTTGTTTGTGAGAAATGCGGGTTTAACCTTTTTTAACCTGTTAATCATTGGGCTCTCCCTTCGATTTCACCATCTCAGCTTTTTTTTGCTGTTTTTTTTCTTCATCTTCGTTTACAGCTTCCCAACTTCCCCAACGTAGAGCTTTTTGCTTTTCGACATTTTGAATAAATTGCAAAATCGAATTATCTGCTTTGGTTGGTGTTTTCAAATCAAATTTAATGGTTTGAAAAATCTGGGTATCCCCTTTCGCAAAATAGTTACCTACTCTATTTGTGAACCAAAGCACGACTCTATTAAACAACCAACCAAAAATTGAACGACGTTTTTTAGTTATTAAAATTGTTTGTCCTTCCGCTTTCCCATCTTCAATTAAACGTAAAGCAAACATAAGATGAAAGTGGAGAAAATCTGGACCTAATGTTACTGTACCAATACTTCCGTACCAATAACACATACTATAAGTAATCGCTTTTTTATAGAAAGGACGAATTAATTTAACCAAAAACGAATCTTCACCACCCCATGTAACGTTACTAAAAATAACCGCATTTTCGTTGAGTTGTTCTTTACGAAAAACAATTTCTACAGGTAAATTATGAACCGTATTAAAGTGATGAGCATCAATAGCATTAATCATTAATACGTTGGGATGGCAGTTTTTTAAAAACCGAGAAGTCAAAATACTATCGCATTCAAAGTTCTCTAATTCTGGAACAAAAGGTAAAGGCTGTAAAGGAGTTTCACCAGTCCAAACCCATATCATCCCGTACTTTTGTGCAACGTGCCAAGTTTTTAATTGCAAAGGAAGCGGTGTTCCCAAACAAGGAACATCAACACAATTACCTTGGCGATCAAACTTCCAATTATGAAACAAACAACGCAATCCCCCACCTTCAACTTTACCTTCTCCAAGATGAGCGCCCATATGGGGACAATAAGCATCAAAGCAAACTAATTGATCTTCAATATCGCGGTAAATTACTAATTCTCTACCCAATAAAGTAACCGGCTTTACCTGTCCTTTTCTTAACTTTCTCGAAGGAATAGCCCAATACCAACCTTCAATAAAACGTTTTGAATGATTAAATATTTCCGTGTAACGATATGAACTAATTGTATTTGATACGGCTTTCATGTTATTTTAATTACCAGATTTTCCAAATGATAAATAAGTTGTATTCAAAGGCGTTATATCAAAAATCAACAGTTTTTACTGTGTTGAAAACATCACTCTGAAACTATTCACTGTATACTTGTCAGAGAACTGTTCGGCTCGCAGTAACAGGAGTCATCATGTTAAGCAACACAAATGAAGCACTGTTAATAGGTAAAGTGCAGAAACTTAGTGGAGTTCCGATTGGGACAATTCGCTATTACGAAAGCCTAGGTTTGATTAAATCAGCAGGAAGAACCTACGGTGGTTTTAGATACTTCACCGAAGATATATTTAGTCGATTGTCATTTATAAAACGCGCTCAACAGCTCGGCTTGAGTTTGCAAGAAATCGCCGATATTCTCCAGATTTACGATGGCGGTGAAGCACCTTGCGATCAGATTCAACACAAACTAGAAGAGAAAATATTACAAATTGATAAACAGATTGATGATTTATTAAAATTGCAGGGTGAATTAAAAAACTTACTTTCGCGATGGAAAAGTTTATCTAACAAGCCTAACGATATAATTTGTCCGAATATTCAATAGGAATCTTTAGGAAAAAGACCCTTTCTAATATCGGTTTCCATCGCCAGATGACCGCAAAAGCAAACTTATCAATGTATACTAGTTTACCAAAAATCTCTGTATCGTGTAAATTGCGCTACAATAAATTTAGCTTTGGCTGACGACATAATTTAAGCCCATCTACTGTTGATATCAGGGTAGCATCTTTTGTAATGAGTTAAATTTGTGCCGTAACGAGCTAACTTAATTACATCAGCCCGAACGGCAAGTAAAGTAAGTTGGAGATCGAAATCCGTAATACGCGACTTTTAATATTTTTTACTATTTATTGATATTTTTTGCAGCATCACCTAACTATCTTTCGTATAGGTATTAAATGTGAATCTGTTCTGGCTAACTCATTTCACATGGATAGTAAGTAATGCTAATTATATTCTTATTTAATAAAGAATTAATTTATACTGCATTAAAGAATGGTATACTGAATTACACTGATATTTAGAGTGTAATTAAATTTATGGACGAGTTAAACCTTGATTTACAACAACTCATCCAGGAGGCTTGTAACCATTCACCATCTAGCCGAGAACATCGTCAAGCTCTCAATAAAATACTCCGAACTGTTCTTAAGTCAGGACGGATTTGGAGACCACCAGTCGGGGATGTTTACGAAGAAACTCTGTATGAAGAAGCTCTTAATAAAACTATGTTCAATGTGACTAAATCGCTTTGTCAAGGATACAACCCAGAGCGAGGTTCGTTTTTGGGTTGGTTTAATCGGAGTCTGCACAATCAGTATATAGATGAAATTCGTGCGGCAAAACGCGATCGCGATCGCACTTATAATCTTTCTTTATGGCAAGATGATGACACCGGAATCGATCCATTAGATCGAGTTGCTTCACCAGTTGATGGCAAGTTATTGCTCGATACTTGGGAATCATTTGTAGAATGGATTGTTAATGATTCGAGTCATACACTCAAAAATTGCCAAATAGAAAATAACCCGAAAGCAAACTGTCAATTACTAGCTCGTTTAAGACTGATTGCGGGAAAAGAATGGCAAGAAATCGCTACAGAAATTGGTTCAAGTCGTGGTGCAATTACGTCTCATTGGTGTCGAAAATGTGAAGTTTTAATGCGAGAGTGGTTAAAAGCAAATCAAAGGCTGTTTGGAGAAGATGTATATGAACGATAAGTTGAATTTACGAGAACTAGCTATTCCTGTTCCCATTCCCGCATCCTTTCGTCGTCAAGCTCAAGTTTATGCTTCGCAGTTTTTTGTCCAAGATGTGCAAAAACGAATTTATCGGCAAACTTTAGCGTTACTAGCGGTTGATAACTATCTACGTTTGTTGGGGTTTGAAACTAACTTGAATCAACCAGAAAGATGGAATGTTACCAGTCGTTTGTGGAGCGAAGCTAATGAGTTGGAAATAGCATGGGTAGGTAATTTGGAATGCTGTTTAATCGCGGCAGAACAACAAAGTATGATTCTATCACAGTCACAACTGAGTTCTGGAATTGGTATTGGTTATGTGTTTGTGGAAATTACGAATTCTGAGAAAACCGCGATATTGACGGGTTTTTTACCAGCTTTACAGGAACAAGCAGAGGATAGGGAAATTAGGGTTGCAGATTTAATGTCAATCGATGATTTTATTGATGATTTGAGCGAGCGACAAATATCTTCTAGTAGTCTTGAAAAAATAGATAATTTAACAACAGAATTTGCCGAAAAAAAAATTATTTATTTACAAAACTGGTTAAATCATATTTACGAGGAAGGATGGGAACCCTCAATGCGCGATTTGCAAACCGTTACTTGTCACAAAAAGCTGCAACTAGGAGGGCAAGTATTTGATATTCAACTTGGGGTTTCTCAAAGTAGTGATGAACTAGTATTAGTCAGGGTGATTGTACAATCGGAAGGCACGAATTTACCAATGGGAATGCAAGTCAGCGTCCCCGACGAAGCTGATATTTATACCGAAACCGTAAATGAGATTGCTAGCTTAATCTCAATTCCTTTAGAATTAGCGCCAGAGGAAAACTTTTGGATCGAGTTAAGCTACAAAGATGAATCGATCCGAGAATATTTTATTGCTTGATGTCTGAGTAGATTTATATCTTAAAAGGTTCTAATGGTATTTAAAATCTCCTTGAAAATTGGTGGAAGGGTACAAATAAATCATGCAGAAGTTTTGCCTGTCACTCTAGCAATTTTTGATCGAGAAGGACAAATGATCGAAATCGTTTCGTTTCTTTCTCCCCTACCTCAGCCCCTCGAAGATAAGTTTAAACAATGGCAGTATTATATTGGTTTGCAAGGTAATCGTCGGGTTGCCAAAAATCGCGACAAGCTGATGTCTGGAGTTGTCAATCTCACAGAATTAGCCAATTCTTTAAAAAGCGAATTAAATAAATGGTTAGGAAAAGATGGTTGGATTGATGAAAACGGCAAACCCGATCCGCGTGTCAGTCAAGTATTAGAAAATTTTCGGGAAAATATCACTCAAAAAGAAGAAGTACAAATTATTGTTCAGACAGAAGATCGACAATTGCGGGGACTACCTTGGCAAGAATGGGATACTTTATCAGCATATACAAATAGAGGGGTTGAGGTAGGGATTAGTGCTACCAACTTTCGCCGATTAACCCAAAAACAAACACCACAATTTAAAGCCACAGCAAGAATTTTAGTTGTGTTTGGTGATGAAAATTTAGGCTTTGCTCAAGAAGAAGAATTTATTAAAAACTTGCAAAAATATGGGGGAGAACCTCATATTCTCAAGCAACCGACACGACAGGAATTAGAGCAGAAATTAACAGACAATCAAGGTTGGCATATTTTCTTTTTTGCCGGACACAGCCAAAGCGATCGCAATGGTAAAATTGGTCAAATTCAGATTAATACCTATGACGCACAAGGAATTATTCAAATTAGCGAATTAAAAGATTTATTAACAGCAGCGATTCAGAAAAAACTCCAGTTAGCAATATTTAATTCCTGTGATGGTTTAGGATTAGCAAACCAACTAACTGAGCTATCTTTACCTTACTGTATTGTGATGCGGGAAATGGTGGAGTCTGCGGTTGCAAGAGAATTATTACGGCATTTTCTCGCAGCTTTCGTCAAGGATTATTCTTTATTTTCCGCGATGAATATAGCTCGACAAAAGTTACAACAGAAGTTTGAACCTGGTAAAAGCTGGCTCCCGGTAGTCGTTGCAAATCCTTTAGCCAAAGAACTAACTTGGAATCGATTGTTTTCCGAACGCAGATTGTCTTGGAAGTGGGAAATAGTCTTGGGAATAATTGCGATCGCGCTATTAATTAGCCTTCCTTTGAGTATATTAACTGAGTTTCAGAGTGGGGATACTTTAATATTTTATGCCCAACTTTACCCCCACTTGATAGTGTATCCTTCTTTATTCTTGTGGCTGTCTTTGTTTGCATCCTACCGAATGCATTGCATGATTCGCGTCAAAAGCCGTCCCTTTGTGGTTTTGAAATTAGTAACTATTTTTTTCACATTAGGAGCATTATTCTTTGAATTAACAGGTAATCGTATTATGCTGATGGAGTTTAAAGTTGATGCGATGACAACAATTAATGTACAGCAACTCTCGCAACTTTACTCAAACTGGAACACTTCCCAGACACAAATATTAAATATTCCTCCAGATATTTTTGATAGTCGAGCAGCATTTGATAAAAATGGCAATTTAACGCTGAAAAAATCCGAGTTAGAATCAGCTATCCGCATTCATAGCAAAAACCAAGTACCAGGTTTACCAGGACTATTACGCATTGCAACTTCCTACGAAGCTTGGCGAAATAATCTACAAAAATTTTCAGTGACACGCCTATTTTACGCACTAATTTTTATTGCTATTATTAGTAGCGGTGTTGATATTATTGCGCTAGTTTCAACAATTTTATTTGTACCAGATTCTATTTTTAATAAAAACAGATATTTAACCTATTTAATTATCTGTGAACTTGGTATTCTTCTGTGGCTTCCCTTTCAATTCTATAGCATTGAACATACTAAAAGCTTATTGTTTTCCCCCGAATTCAAAGGTACGTTTTCTGGGTTAAATATTCTCCTATACGCAATTATTTTTGCTCTTTCTTTAGCAACTCTCAGCAGCATAAATAGACACGCAACCAAACAATATCAACCAATTTTGTTTACCTTCTTTTCAACTAGCTTAGTTTTAACATTACTCGCAAGTATTTTTGGTACTTCCCTCGTCGATAGCTTATTTGGAATGAATAGTACCGACCCCCTCACACCCTGGTTTTCCTGTGTGATTTTCTTTGGAACTATATTCTTTTTACTTGTGCGTTTAATTGACCTTCGCGTTAGGGATGAATAAAAATGTTAACTCCACTGATTCGTCGAGAACGACAAAAAGTTATTTTAATTTCTGTTTTGGGATATATTTTGCCAGTTTTACTGGTTTATTTACAACTTGCTCCTTTCTCCTGGCGATTTTATTTATTAATATTAGCCGCGATCGCAATTTTAATTATCACCAAACTGTATAAATTCTCACCCGTTGAACTAGGATTTACCACACAAAACTTAAAAACCTCCCTCAAAGCGATCGCGCTACCAACTCTCGCATCAGGACTGTTAATGGTAATGTATTACACAATCAACGGTCCCCGTCTGGACAACTCAGCTTATCCCTGGGCTTTTTATGTATTTTTTGTAATTATCTCTTCTCCGATCCAGGAATTTTTGTATCGCGGCTTTTTGTTCGGGATTTTCACCAGAGCCAAACTAGCAACTTGGTTACATATTTTACTTTCTACCTTGCTTTACAGCTACGTCCACCTGATCTATAGAGATATCCCCACCCTCGTATTTACCCTAGTAATTGGTTTGTACTGGGGATACCACTACGCCAAATACCGCAATATATATAGTGTGATTTTGAGCCATTCCCTACTAGGTGCGATCGCGATTCTGGTGGGTTTGGTGTAGATTTGTGGCGCGATCGCTAAAATTATATTTTCTTGATAACAGCAAAATGTAGCAGCGAGATAACCTCAAACTAAGTACTAGCGGATTTCAACCGTCCGCTGTGTCTTGCTAGCCTGCACAGCTAGTCTCCGCTGATTTCTACTAATGTCTCACCCAAAATTTCGCGTAACCTAGCATTAGAAGTATTGCCACAAGTTAACCAAATAATTTGTGGTGGCGCACTCAGCCGATCTACCAAATCTACGAAGTCACGAGAGAACCCTGACTGTCTTTAGTCATCACAATGGCTTCTTGAGCCTTAGCCGCTTCAAAAATTTCAGAGTCTTTAGCATCTCTTAACCCAAGGTCGCGTAAGGCTATTGCTTCAAATCCAAACACATTAGTAATCCAAGTCGCGATCGCCGGGGACAAGTGTGCATCTACCCAGATTGTCATGCCACTAAAACCGGGTGGTTCAGTTTCCGCGAAGCATACATAAGTGATGCTCTGAGATCATCTGCTTCCAGATCGGGCATCTCCTCTAATATCTCTGCTGCACTAAGACCTGCTGCAAAAAGATCAAGCACATCTGACACTCGGATTCTCATCCCTCGGATACAAGGGCGACCACCGCACTGCTTAGGATTAATGGTAATTATTTCAAGTAAGGTTGGCTCGTTTGCAGCATCACCAAACTCCAGTACGTATATGCAGTATCGGTTAAATCTCCTAAATCTTCACGAGGAACTATGTTGCGTACAAAATTCATTTTAGCAGTTTCCCTGATCGGCTTAATAAGTTGTACCAGTCAAACCTCATCGAGCTACCCAAACGATTCAGTTATTACCCCAGCAGCACAAACCGAAGCCAATATAGCAACACAACAAGAAAATCAAAGACAAATCATTAACTCGAAAATCAAACAAATCGAACAACAATCAGAGTTACTATCACAAACAATGATTGGAAGACAGCAAAAAATTTCCCAACTCAGACTACGAGAAAACGAATTAGAAAGCAGTATACAAACATATAACCAAAAAATTCAGTCTTTCATCTTTCAAAATAAAGATGCTGTTGCTTGTATGGGTGCTGCAAACGTCAGTTTAAACGAAAATAATCAGTATTCCGAAGATGTCAAAAACGTAGCTAGTGCAGTTACTTTTATCTGTGCAGGAGGTATTTTACTGGATGAACAATTTAGAAATAGGGTTATCTTTGTCGCCGATCAATTAGTTCTGGCTGATAACAATACCAAGAACCTTACGAATAACTTTCAAACAGTGCGAACGCAAATCGAATCGGAACAACAATTATTAGCACAAGAGCAATCACAAGCAAGCGAATTAGCAGCAAATATTCGCGATTATCAATCTCAATTAGCATCACCATCCCAAACCGAAATTTAATTTTGTGACATTGTTAGCAATATTGTCTTTTAATTTACTTCAGATTATTTCTAAAAATATTTTCAATTTTTTGCAGCACACAGTAAATCGACTACGTATATAAGGTATCAAGGACAGGGAACAACAAAAGTAAGTTTCCTTTGATAATTGGAATTTCAAAAACTGCACAACTATGAAGAAATTATTTCCCAAACTCGGACTTTTCTTAATTATTATTGCTAATGCTAACCCCGTTTTAGCCGCATCAAAATACCAAAATACATCGTTATTAAATCAACAAATAGATTATCAACAAAACTCACAACCAATTATCACTGCTGGGTTATTTGACAAAATTGTCGATACAGTTGATAGAGTTGACCGTACCGCAGACAGAATCAAAAAAAGAAGACAACAACGCATCAGACAAGAACAAAGAGAACAGGAAAGAAAAATTAGATTTGAGATGCAACAAAAGGAACGTGAATTGATATTTCAACAACGTCAAGCACGTGAAGAAGAAAGAATCAGAATCCAAGCAGAATATGCAGCAGCAAGAAAAGCAGCAACACAAAAACAACTAGAAGAAGCAGCAAGAAGAAGACAGTATTTTAATAGTCTTTCTCCCGAACAAAAACAAGCTTATATCAAGCAACAACAAGAAGTTAAACAAAAACAAATGGCAGCGGGTTTGCTTTTATTAGGCTTAATGATGAGCGCTGGTGGAAATAGTTCTCCTCAACAAGCACAAGAGCATTACATAATACATGACAACTCAAGACCAAGCAACAATTCTGCACCTGCGACCGTTGCACCTATTCATCCCAATTACGGAACTTGTCATCATTACAATTGCTAATTAAACTTCGATATACTGAGGTTTTATTTATATCTGACATCTAATTTTCAAATTTCCGTAAGCATTCAGCATATTTATAATTAGCTCGATAATCGGGCTAATTACTTTCTCTTCACTTTTCCTGAGTAATTATATTTGACTAAAAATATTAGGAGTCAAACCAATGAAACAAATGCTAACTGTTTCTGGAGGAGTTTTGTTTGCGATCGCAATTATATCGGCAATTTTTGGAGGTGGATTTTTCATCCAGAAACTGCAATTTGAGCAGGAGTTAGCAAACCGAGGTGATTTTAATAAAACTGTCAGTAAAATTATAGGTTTGGATGAATTTAACAAGCAAAAACTAGAGGGAATACAAACTGGAGTTAACACCTCTTTTGCAGTTGCAGGAATATCTGGTGTTCTGGGAATTGGACTTGCGATTGCTGGAAAAACTAAAACCGCACAATAAGGAAATAAGTCATTAAAATTATGTTCAAATTTATATCCAAACCCCAAATCAAACTAGCGCAAATTTTCTCAATTACAAGTGCGATCGCGCTGACATTACCTTCGCTTCCTGCCTACGCAAATAATCTCAATAGTATTTTCTTCGTCAGTAAAAGTGACAACCGCAATGTGGTTCATTATGGTGTACGAATCAATCCAGATTGCTCCCTCAAAACATCTCAACCTGTATACCCCTACTGGATACTCGCAAACGGTCGGATTGAAGGTTTAGAAACATTTGAAGTTCCAGCTTTCGGAATTGCAAATCAATCAGTTTCCGGAAACAAAGTAGTCATGGAAATCAATGGTTTGAAAAACCGTAAAATTCCCAAAAAAATCACAATTCAAGTAAATCGTACCGCAAATCAAGACTGTCAAATTTCAGCTTTTATTAACATCAACGGTAAAAAAACTCAACTCACACGAATCCATATTGATTGGACAAGAAAAGGTTTTATGATTCCTAGTGGAACAGTCCATAGTGTCACTTTTTTCGGTGCAAATCAACAACGGGAAAATATTTCTTGTCAAGTCAATTGTCGCTTCTAGAAAACTAAACATTACTAACCCACGAATAATATTAACCAAGCTATGAACTTTTCAAAACTTACCCGTAAATTAACTCTATTTATTCTTCCAGTTGCAATTTCATCTAGTGTAATGTTACCAACTAGCGTCTATGCTCAAAGAAATCCTTCTCAACCAGTTTCTCGTAAACAAGTTTTAAGTAAATTGATAGATACTGTTTGTGAAAATTACCCTGTAAACTCAAAAAAATATGGGGGGTGTATGACACTAACGTTGATTACCGTTTCCACTGCTAATAAATTAAAGATTCCAGCTACTGGATTTAATTTCAACAATAAATTACAAAGTAAAAAATTTATTTTGCAAACTATGGATCAATTAGCAGAAGATAATGTATTTTTGTCTGCACTGAGAACCACATCTAGTAATCTAACTCTTGAGGAAAGAACAGGTATTGTTAGCAACTCCATTCTTAATTATGGAAGGCTCAAGCAGATAGGATATTACTAGCATTATCAACTGAACTAGTTTACAAATTGCTCAGTTCAAAACTATGATAAGTATAATTCAATTGAGTATTTAACCACTGCCCGAACATACGATTAAGAATTTCTTCGTATCGTTCGGGTGTTAGCTCTGCGGGGATATAATCTTCAACTATAAATAAATGGTACCCATATTCGGTTTTTATCGGACCAATCAACTGTTTGAGTGGTGCATTAAATACAAGGGCTACAATTTCTGGTAAGACAGCCCATCGATATACCTTTCCTTCATATCCACATTTATATCTACGGTTTTTATCGATATCGTGAATACGAGCGGCTTGGTAAAAAGAGATTTCACCTTCTTCAATTTGATAGTATAGTTCCTGAGCTAGCTTTTCATCTTTCACCACAAATTGATACAGAGCAACTTGTTCAAATTCCAAGCGATTGTGTAAAAAAAACTGTTCTACTTCTTTGTCAAATAATGCTGAAGCTAACTTTTGACTGAGTAAACGGTTGCGAATTCCCACTTCCCAATCTAATGGGGTTAGCATTTCTTGTTCAAGCCACCTAACTGTATCGCTAGCTTTTTCTAAACGCTTTTCTCTGCGCTGACGATTTGCTTCAATTTCAATTTCTTCTGTTGTCACGTTTATGCCTTTTTCTCGCGCAACTTTTTCAATTATCTTTTGAGATGCAATATTAATACATATTTCTTTTAATTTGATTTTGCTTTTGATAAAATTGATAATTTCGTCGGGTTCTAGAATAATTTGTAAATGCTTATTCATGATTATTTTCTCTAAAAAACTATTATAAAATACAATTATCGCTTTGACAAAAAACTATAAATTATCTATAAAAAATCAAATTGATATACTAATCTAATTTCGTGTTATCCAAGATTTTTTCTGATTTTTGATCAAAATATATCTGTTAGAGATTATTTTTATTATTCAGAGTATAAATACTTAATTTTTAATAGCCTAAATAATTCAAAATAAATATATTCTTCGATCATGGCTTTATATCCTGTATCAGATGTTTCATTTTATCAATTTACTCCTCAATAACTTGGTGAATAACTGCAATAAAAATAGCTTCTCTCAAATTTGTATCTCAAAGTCAAAAAATATCAACTGTAGAAAATACCGAAAAATTTCTAAATAGGGATTATCTTAAATAACTGAAAATTTGTCAGATATGTAGAGAATATCGCAAAAAAACTGGAAGCTAATTATTTTTCTTAGCCTCCAGTCATGAATAGGATAGATTGTCAGTATATTTACCGAAAATTAATCGATTAAAAGCATAATTACACTAGCAATATATACATAAATTTCTTAGGGATAAAAATATTTTTACCGTTACTTATTCATTTTTCCTTAAGCCAATAAATTTCAAATTTTATGAGCTTTAGTTATAAAGAAGTTTTGCAATTGTTAAAGGTTTAGTAGGGGGAGGTAAAACCTTAATTAAATTAGATTGGAGAAATTCACCGCTCTAATTTATTCGCTTAATCTTCCTGGAAAAAAGAACCACCATTCGCAACGATAAACTATAAATATCAACTAATTTATTTATATGCCCCGTTTTTGGATTGCCTGCTCAATCAAATTGTTTGTACTTTAATAATTAATCATTGCTTTTCACCTCACAAATAAACTTTTTTCAATTACTGTTATTGTTGTTATTTATAATTTAATGTATCAAAGAGAATAATATTTGCCATTTTGGCAGATTTATTTAAAAGTAATTATGAATAAATATCTATCTGTAGATACTCGTAATTAAAATAGAAATCATGACAAAAAAGATTACTTGATAAATTCGTAAATAAGTGAGTCAAATTAAATATAAAACCTCACCCCTCTCTTAGCCACCCCTGTTCAAGGCATCGGAGAGGGGAAGGGAAGGGGTGAGGTTTGATCTTAGATTTAATTACGCTTAGCTACTTAATACAGAAGTCGGGTTTTCAAATGCTCGATATTACAAATATTTATCCGAAAAACCCGACTTCTCACCTCACAAACAAAGGTGATTAAAATTTTTTTTGATATTTTGATATTTATTCTTGGAATTTTAAAATAAAAGTGCTACAATATAGAACCCTACACAAAAAAGCAAAAAAAGTTCAAGCTCTAGTTTAAGCTCTAGAAATTTTATGGAGTAAATGCCTCACTTATAGAAGTGTGTAATAAGTAAAAGTAAAACCCGCCATACGGATAATAATCCGATGACAGGTCATGAATTAAGAGTTGGCAAAACCGAGTATGTTTTCTCAACACTGTTTGATTTCTGACGGCTTAGTTAATTGAATTCGCAAAAATTAAACTGTAAATCCCGCTTTTCTTCTGGGTGAAAATCAGATTTCATCGATTGATATTCGCGGACTTGAGTTTCAAGCCATCTGTCAATATTAGAGCCGCCACGAATTTCTGTCTTCTGTTTACCAACAACCTCAAGATAAGCCAAGTCTTTGATTTTATTTAAACAACTTGGCGACATATTGCCATCTTTCCTTTTGTGATGATTCTGCTTGGCTATGTTTATATTTTCATTACATTGTAGGTTTGAGCGGGGAACGCCGGTGGGCGCAGGCTCCGCCGTTGCACGGCGGAGTACCGGCGACTTTTTAGGAGAATGTTCTTTAATCAATCTATTGTAAGTCCGGTAGGGGATGTAATGTAGAGGATTATAGCCAGCAAAACGCAGCATCAAAACACAAGCCCACGAATACTTACCCGCTAGAATTGCCTCAACTACTTGGTCGAATTGTTCTGAATGTATTGTCTTATCTAAATTGCCACTAATGCCAGAAAGGTCTTGATTCATGGTGTTAGTTGTCTCGAATTAAGTAAATTAGCCTCTAGACTGTGATTTGCTTGAGATAGTCGAAAATCGCTTTGAGTTGTTAAAGGAGCATCCGGACAAAAATCTGATGACTGATAATGAATGCATCAACTGTATTATTCCTTTTCGATAAAACAGTTTGTTTGTCCCACGCCATGTAATTAATCAGTTTTTGTCCCACCATCGCCATTCAACTTGATAAGACGGGAGCTAATTTTCCTTTTATTTTCTGCATCTTCGTAGGTAGAAATGACCTTTCTATACATGAAGTTACCACCGTCATTCCTTAGAAGTGCCAGTTTGATTTGAACTTTAACTAGGCAAGAAGAAAATGTACGAAAGAATCGTGTTTTTGCAATTGCTGCTTTAAATGCAAGTAATGTATTACATTTTGTATTTGCCGTATTTACAAAAGCCTCTGTTCGTGAGGCAAAATTCATCCCCGATACTATCAATTTCTGGGGAGCTAAATGTTCGCTCTTGTGCAAACTATGCTGGTTCATCCCTACAATAATGCCCGATTGGCATAAAATTTCGACTGCATTTAACCTGATGATCCTTTTCATTAATTTAACCTTTGACTAAAAAGCCGACTTTCCTGCCATCGGAACGGATGCTTACGACTACTGAAATAGATAAATTTCAGTGGCAGTAGGTTGGCAATAGTACTACCATGCTTCAAAGAATTACTTAGAGTCATTTCAGATGACTGGTAATAAAAAATCTAAGTTAGTACTTGGTAGATGCAATTTCGGCTTTTTCCAATTTCCTAAACTCCTAATATAATTCTTCGACCCTGATAATATTTTGTATAAATAGAAACTATTTTACTTTAGGAGTATTTATGTGAAATTTCTTATTTTTAGTATAGCAAACAATAATTCTTCATCTTTAATTGTTGATAACACATTAGTATTTATACTATTTTTTTTCTGAAATGTCATCTGTCTAGGAAATCAGTTTCACCAACTAAATCTACTTAATATAATTATACGAATACTTAAGTATTGTGCAAGTTTAGATTTTGTCCCTTATCTATTATTTAATGAGGGGTGTGACCCCCTACAAAATTAGGATGTTAATGTCGTAATTTTTCTTTATTTTTAATTTTTTTGGTTGTAATTATTTTTATCTAAGTGACTGAAACTTATCAAATATATATCGTATTGTAATTAGCAACAATTAGCCATCTAATTAAGTCCTGTTTGTCAGCTATCTTTTGATTTACTGTCGAAAAATTTGAGCTAAAAGCTTTACAAATAAAGGGTTTTACTGTCTTACTTATATTGTCAGGGTTTTTAAATTTATGATGAAGTTTATTCCAATTGCCAGCAATGAAGCGGGATGAATAGTTGCAACCAATACAGTTTATTGGTATTATCTATCAAATTAAATATAAAGTTTTCATATAACATCATAAAATACACTTAATCGAAATGTCAGTGTAGTATAAAGATAGCTATTTATGCCCGCTTAATTTTACGTAATTATCAAAAAACTAAAGCCTTTTTAACCTCTCTTATGAAAATTTTTATTTGCAAAAGATTTGCATATAGCGCTGCAAGTAAATAGTTGCTATGAGTAAGATTAAATGTTTAATTGCTGTTGTATTAACCTGGGATAAACTATATTTTTTCTCATTAACTCTTCATGAGTGCCTTGGTCTACTAAAACACCTCGGTCGAGAAGTAAAATAGTATCAGCATTTAGGATGCTACTAAGATTCCGAGTCACGATAAAGGTGGTGCGAAATGTGGATGAAGTATTAATAAAAGCAGCATCAAAGCCAGCTAAATTTGGTTGAAACTGATACTCGAAAGCATAATCAACCGAACTGCTAACTTCATCCACAATTAAAATGCGGGGATTCTTGATTAAAGCCCGAGCAACAGCTATTTTTTGCTGCTGTAACCCGTTCAGTTTTATTCCTGCTTCTCCAATGATGGTGTTGTAACCAAAAGGTAGTTCCTCGATAAAAGCCTGCGCTCCTGCCGATTTCGCGGCATTTTTAACTTCTTCAAGGCTAAATTCTCGATTGTACAAAGTGATATTTTCTCGGATGGTTCCAGAAAACAGGAAAAATTCTTGCGGTACTACACCTAATTGACTCCGCAAAGAATAGGGACACAACTTTTGCATATCGTGTCCATCAATCAAAATACGTCCGCTATCGGGATGGTACAAACCAGTAAGCAACTTAACCAAAGTGCTTTTACCAGAATCATCCGCTCCCACAATGCCGATAGTTTGTCCGGGTTTGACATGAAAAGAGATATTTTGTATAATATCGCCCGGTTGTTCTTGAGTGCCGCCAAAACTCACATTCTCAAAATCCACTTCACCGCGAATTGAAGGTAGTAATGTTAAAGGTTTTTGCGGATTTTCTATGGATGGAGTAGCTAAAATATCGTCAAGCCTTTCAACAGAAACTAATACTTCCAGGAATTCATCCCACAGTTTTACCAATGCCAACATTGGGTTTATGGTATTACCGATCAGCATATTAAAAGCGATAAATTCCCCTATGGAAATTTGAGCATTTATTACCATGTGGGTGCCGTACCACAACACCGTGGTATTCCCCAAATGATTAATCAAACTAGTTGCAAACTGTAAACTATTAGTGATTTTTTGACCTTGTTGACGTATCTCCATTGTCTGGGTAAAACGTTCTTCCCAGCGCGATCGCAAAGCATTCTCCGCAGCGTTAGCCTTAATTGTGACAATACCAGTAATCATTTCTGAGATTGCAGAGTTTTGAGCAGCAAAGTTAAAAGAATATTCCCGCTGCAAATTTTGCAAAAATAGATTTGTTACGGTACTCAAACCCATCATCAGCAAAATAAAACCCACCACCACTGAAGTGAGTTCCCAACTGTAATAAGCCATCAGCCCAAAGTAAATAACCGTCATTAATCCATCCAAAATGGTAGTTATGGCTTGACGAGTTAAAAAACGGTGAATTTTAGGATTTTCTTGAATTTGGCTGAGAATGTCTCCTACTCTGCGAGATGCAAAAAAAGATAATGGTAAATTCAAGGTATGACCGATCGAATTACCAATCAAAGTTAAATCCAAGCGATTAGATAAATAATCAACCAAACAACGACGGATTGATGTTAAAGCGATACGCCCCAATCCGAATACAAGAAACCCAAGGGCAAAAATATTTATATAATCAAAGTTAGAATCAAAGTTTTTGAGGGTTACGACTGCATCTATTACACTTTGGGCTAATATCGCTGGAACTATACCCAAAAGTGGTAATAGCATCGAAATAATCACTATTTTTGCCAATACAAGCCGATAATCCCTAAAAGATTGCACCAAGCGACTCAACGTCAACGAGATTGCTTCGCTCTTGCGTTCGTAAAAACGCTCTGTTGGAGATAAAAGTAAAGCATATCCCGTAAACTTTGCTTCAAATTCTGAACGAGAAAGCCATCGTTTATTTATCGCTGGGTCTGAAATTAACACACTTTTACCCTTGATTAACCACACAACAATGTAGTGATTACCCTGGTAATGGGCTATCCAAGGTAATTTATGAGACTCTAGCTCGCTCACAGCACCTCGTACTGCTAAAGCTTGATATCCGATGCTTTGAGCCGCATTAGCTAAATCGCTAAACTCCGCACCCATACAGTTGATGCGTGCTATTGAACGTAGAGTATTCAGACTAAAACGTTTACCCCAAAATTGACTAATCATTGCCAGACTTGCTGCACCGCAATCCGATGAACTTTGCTGTTGAATAAAAGGGTAAGTCCGAAACCACCGGCGCGGAGGATGTTGATTCTTGAATCTTATATACTCAGTCCAATTATCATCTTCTTCCCCAGCAACATGCTCAAATTCCGACTCAACTTGATTGTTTTTTTCCTCAGCTTCGTTATTTACATCTTCTTCCTCAGCTTCCTTTTGACTTCTTAGCTCCGGTATAATCTCCGCTACTAAATCAAAGTGTTCTTTCGGTAGATAAAATAGCGATAAATCCGTTAAAGATATCAAATCCTCTGGAATCAGATGAGGATATCCCCAACTCTCACCGATAATCGGCAACCTTTCTTTCCCCGAAATGCTGCCAATTTCCCCGCTAACAAGCCAAAAACGACCCTCCGATGGAGATGATGTTGTCAAATGTAAACCAGCAGTAATTTCGATGTTGAGAAAATAAGGAAGTAATTTTTGTAGAATTGGGGTATTTTGTGATAAAGGTAGTTTCGCTGAACGCAATTGAGTCAGTGTCTTGAAAAAAATCAATTTTTGACGTGATTTACTCGCTTCCGAGAAATAATCGTGCAAAGTCGGATAACGCTGTAACCAAGTATCAAGATCCTGTAAAGAAATTTGCGCTATAATTCCGCTACTAGATGCAACAGCTCGATATTCTGCAAAATCACCGCAAAATGCATTATCTCCTCCAAAAATTTGATTTGGATTGAGCAATTGAATTGAAACTTCCTTTTTTAAAGATGTATCAAAAGCCAGTAAGCGGACTTTTCCCCGACAAACTAAATAAACAACACCACCGCTAACTGCTGAATGCTGCTTGCAATTGTACTGAGTAAGTTCATCACCTAATTTAAACTCACGACAAATCCAAGCTTGGTTAAACTCAGATGTCAAATTACTATCCCCAACCATTTGCTTCCAAAGCTTGTCAATAGCAGATGAAGCAATCAGGGATGGAGTATTGTTTATCTCAACGTCCGCTTTCTGAACTCCCAACTGTGGGTACGAGTCCATTGTTTAATCTCTGAGTAATGGTAATTTTATTGACTCTAGTTAAATCTTGTAGCGGTAGTTGAAAAGAGCTTTAAATACTTTTAATATAAGGCTTTATCCTGATTATTAACCACTGAATTAGCTCTTTGCACCCGTATTAATGATTACTAATTATTCATTCATCTTGCTTATATAAATATTTAGTGTATTTTCGTCAAGTAAAAGTTGAAAGTAAAACATTTTTTTAGCCAAACCCAAGTTATTACTTTAGCAGACTATTGATTACCATTAAATGCATTCTTATTAAATTTCAGCCCTTAGCGTCCATAAACATCTTATACTTTATCAAAGTTTTACTTCCACCTTGATTTAGTGTTGATTATGTGTTAATTCTGTTAAGTAGATGATTATGTAGTTTTAAGTACAAACTCTAATTAGTAAATAATTTACAATGAGATACTTTTAGCATAGAAATTATTGTTAAAAATACGATAATTATCAGTTTTTTGATCAAAAGCATTTCTTATAGTCGAGTTTTTCGCTACAAAACTTGTTCAACGTGAACATATAGTCCGAGTTATTAGTTGTGGTTATCGTTAAAGTTAATCTCATTTGCTTTTTAAACATCAAGATTTGATGAATAAAAGGTCAAAGGTCAAAGGTCAAAGGTCAACTAACTCCTAACCTATCCCCTTGTCCCCTTATCCCCTTATCCTGCTTAGTTAATCTAGCATCAAATAAATTCCCCAAATTGCCATAGCTCTAAGGTAAACACAAGCGCGGAATGTACCAACCGCTGTAATGGCTTCGGGAGTGCGGAACTGCAAACCGTTTTCGTAAATTTGATTTACTACAGCTTCTGTCAACTTAAATGCTTCTGACTTCATTCCCATCTGTACTAAAAAAGCAGCAATACCAAAGTTGATTCCTGTCCAAACTTCTAAGGGATGAGTTGCATCGGGGTTTTCAGGAGAACCATCGAGACGCAAACCGTTAGCGGCACCAAATTTACCTTCGTGAAATTTGAGGAAACAAGCATCGTAAACAGTATTTAAAGCTGTAATCGTACATTCGTTCGGTACAATATCTGGTAGCTGTAATAAACGAGCGTAAAATTGTCCGCATAATTGGTCAGCCATTACTACTTCCGAACCGCTTTCACTATCAAGACGGTAGAACTTTCCGTTCCATAGCTTTTCTTGATAAACAGGACGAGATTTTTCTAACCAATTTTGGTAAACTGCTTTTTGCGCGGCTAAATTCTCGATTTGTACCGACTGACTTGATAAAACTTCGCTAATGGCGATCGCCGCTTCTAAAGCTGCTAACCATAAACCCCCACAGTAAGCACTTACACCCTGTAACCGCCAATCGTCAAAGGTTTGGTCTGGTGCGCCGGAATTTTCGGGAATCCCATCTCCATCTTGATCAAAGGCTTTGAGATAGTTTAAAGTTTCCACAATCGCATTCCAGCAATCCCCAAGAAATTTGATATCCGTACTACCTGTATAAATAAAATCACGGTATACCTGTAACACAAAATCACAACCTAAATCTTTCCACTGGTTACAATCTTGATAGCTAGTATAATTTGTCTTTTCCCAAACGTGTTCATTGGGTGCGCCCAAATCGTGGGGTGTTGCACCGGCTACTTTGCGAACTGCTAGAGGGCTTTCTGCACCAATAGTATAGTAGTAGCCGATTACACGAGTATTTTCATCACTGTCGGAAATTGCTCTAGCAAAAGCGCGAATTACTGCTTTTTCCAATTCCGGAAACAATATTAGTAAACCAAAAGAACCATAAAGCCGTACATCCAAACTTTCGTACCAACGATAGTCCAAACACTCAAGTACAGCAAACTGACCAAACGAGTCACGAGTGGAAGCCGTACTCCACAAAGTACCCCCAGCAGTAAGGTCATAAAGTTCGTTAAACAAAGCCATTTTGAACCAATCTGGCAAATCTTGACGTTGAATAATTGGCTGTTGCCAAACTTGAATTTGATCAAGCCAACTTTGATATTCTTCAAGAGCAGTAATCGCGATATTCAGAGCATTCTTACCATTAACGCCAAAAAAATCCGTATACCTGCGCTTATAGATAATTCCAGATGCAAATTCTGTGACTGGAAAATCCCACGCGATCGCAAAAGGAATGGAGAGAGTTTCTCCCGGTTCAAGAGTAAAACGCACCGCGATTGCAGCGGCTATTTGTTCGTTTTGAATAGCAGGAGTTTCATCAGTAATATTAGCCAAAGAACCATTTTCAGCAAAACTTCGCCAAATATCTTCACCAGTACTGGTTGGATTCCATCGAGTATGATGAAATATTTCAACTTTCGGATGTTTTGAAGTAGCAATACACCAAGTACCTTCACCTTCAGCTGGTTCAACAATACCCACTCGATCTAATACACAACCAATATATTGAGAATTTGTAATTAACTGATTAAAATTATCTTTACTTTCGCCTATATTCGGTTGATAATCATAAACCGGACTACCATCATCCCGCATTTGCACTTCAGGTGACTTCACAGTATTAGTAAACCACCCCACCATATTTTGCCATGTCAGCATAATACTCAGAGTAATCGGCGCATTTGTAGGATTATGAGCATTCCAAACAAACACCGCTACCGGGTAACTAGATTCTTGATAATTATCAGCCCAAATCGGGGAAAATTGCTGGCAGCTTAACTGTGCTTGAAATACATTTTCGTATATAAACCAACTGCGAGGATATAAAGCATGATAAGTTCCGGTAGAATCCGCTGCGGATTCAGATTGAGGATAAAACTGCCATGCCGACAAAGTACCATCATTACTCGGTTCAGTAGATAATGCATAAGTAATATCTTGATGATTACTACTTTCAAAAACGCTAAACTGACAACTGGGGATATTTTTCCAAGTATGTTCCCCACCATCGATATGCCATAAGTTAAAATCTCCCCGTGAAGAACGACCAATACAACCAGCACCAAAACCACCCAAGGGCATTCCCTGCCAAGGACCATCATCAATATTACTAGCTTTACGAACGGTATAAGGCTGTTCCCAACCCAAACCAATAGCACGACTCCAGGCACAGCTAGGAATTGCTTTATCAGACGGTTTTTTGATGCTATCCATATAATTTAATTTTTTTTGCAGCATTTAGTCACGACCATGAAGTATGGTCTGATGTGTAATTTTTCTCAAGTCCCATTTCATACCAATCAACAAGTTTTGGGACAGTTGACAGTGGACAGTTGACAGTTGATAAGCACTAACTCCTCACTCCTCACTCCTCACTCCTCACTCCTCACTCCTAACTCTTTTAATCCAAAATCTAAAAACGTGCATTCCCAGTCAGAAATAAGTTAAAATTAAATTCCATATACAATACATACACAAAATTGTCTAATCTATACCATCTGTTACTATGTGTTGATTAAAATTATTGGATATAAGTCCGGATCGTAAACAGTAGATATTCTCGGCAAATAAAAGCTATAAATTAAAAATAGTTTGGTAATTTAAATGTAGAGGCTTAATATTATATTGTGTCTGTACTAATAATAGTTAGTAAGCTAGAAAATAAGCAAAAATTATACTTAGTCCATACAATGTTTTGAAAAGGGAGGGGAATAAAAGTGGATGTACACAGGCAGCCCTCACCACTGGCAATCGGTTAAAGTTAGAGATATTCTAGGGAAGTATTTACAAATTGCCTTCCCTAAAAAGTTCAAAAAACTTGACCTCGCTAGAGTCAATCCAAGCCTAGGTAGGATAAACACCAGGAGTTGCCGTCTTAAATTATTTTTCATCCCACCATCAAGCGTGGGAGTATTAAAAAAATACAGGTTAAGCTAGAGGAGAGAGAGCGCGTACTTTGCCTACATCTAGGCTAGGCAAAAAGCAATACTCCCATTCCTCAAATCCCCGAATTGTCTCTAGGAAAGCATAGTCCTTACTCCATGCTGCGAATTATTAATCAGCAGGCAGACGTTATAGCAGAATTGCAACGTATCTGCGATCGCACTAATGACGAACAGGTGCTTCACAAAGAAGCAACGGTGCGGGAAGTACTGCAAGCGGTGAAGCGCCAAGGTGATAAAGCAGTATTACATTACACTGCCGAATTTGATGGACAAATCCTTAACTCTGAAGAATTACGAGTAAGTAAGTCGGAAATCGATGCAGCTTACGAAAATACCTCCAAGGATTTGTTAGAAGCAATCAAGTTGGCTTGCGACAATATAGAAACATTTCATCGACAACGAGTTCCCAAAAGCTGGGTAAATTTCGGTGAAGATGAAATTGTTTTAGGTAAAAGATATACTCCCGTAGACATTGCGGGTTTATACGTACCAGGTGGCCGGGCTTCATACCCAAGTACCGTATTGATGAACGCCATTCCAGCCAAAGTGGCAGGAGTTCCGCGTCGGGTTATGGTGACACCCCCAGGAGGTGAAAAAGGAATTAATCCAGCAGTATTAGTCGCTGCACGAGAAGCCGGAATCGAAGAAATTTATCGTGTTGGAGGGGCGCAAGCAATCGCCGCTTTAGCTTATGGAACTCAAACGATTCCCAAAGTGAATGTCATTACTGGTCCGGGAAACATTTACGTCACCTTGGCGAAAAAGTTAGTTTACGGAACGGTTGGAATTGATTCATTAGCTGGCCCGAGTGAAGTACTAATTATTGCCGATAACACAGCAAATCCCGTACACGTTGCAACAGACTTATTAGCCCAAGCAGAACACGATCCATTAGCAGCAGCAATATTAATAACTACCGATGCTAGTTTAGCTAAAGACGTGCAGGTGGCATTAGAAAGGCAACTAGTTGACCATCCAAAACGGTTGAATACAGAAAAAGCTATAGCTCACTACGGCTTAGTAGTGATAGTAGAGTCCTTGGAAGTAGCCGCCGAATTATCTAACGAGTTTGCCCCGGAACATTTAGAGTTAGAAGTATCCGACCCTTGGAAATTATTACCTTTGATTCGTCATGCTGGGGCAATATTTTTAGGTCATTCTACACCAGAAGCCGTAGGAGATTACTTAGCTGGACCAAATCATACTTTACCTACTTCTGGCGCAGCTAGATATGCTTCAGCATTAGGAGTAGAAACTTTCTTAAAACACTCTAGTATTATTCAGTACTCGCAAACTGCATTGGGTAAAGTCGCTGATGCAATCGATTTACTAGCCACCGCAGAGGGTTTACCATCCCATGCTGAGTCGGTAAGACGACGAGTACAAGAAGGTTAAAGGTTCAAGGTCAAAAATCAAAGGTTAATAATTATGAAAAATAAATTCATAACTCTTAAATTCTTTCTGTTGCTTCTCTGTTTCCTAATACCATAGTCCTTTTGTTACCTTGTCTCACAATCTGCTGTTTCTGATTAGCTAATTATTAATTTTTTCTGCTAATTTTGATAAAAGTTAATTTAGCAGGTCAAACTAAAATCTAAAGGTTAGAAATCTAAAAATGTTTATTTATTATTAATTTTAATTAATTAATTATAAGTAAATAATAAATAAATAAGCATAAAGGGTTTACGTAGCCCTAGATTTCTAACTGTTCATTTTGTTAGGGGCTTATTTGCGGGAGATACTCATCAGTGCTAAAAACAATTGTGGCAGCTTTGGATGGTTCGGAAATGACCGAACGAATAATTGAGTTTTTAGGGCAATTGGTAATGGAAAAAGAGAGTAAAGTCGTTTTATGTCATGTCTTTCCTCCACCCCAATCAGAAATGCAGTTAGCCGCAGACCATCCTCAAAATATATCTGAAATTTCTTATTTACAGATAGAAAAACAACTAGAATCCTATCAGCAGCAATTACCTGTTAAAAGTGATTTAGAATTGGTAATGGGTGACCCAGCAGAAGAAATCACTCGCCTTGCGAATATTTATCAAGCCGATCTAATTGTAATTGGCAGTCGTGGATTGACGGGAATGAAGCGAATTGTTCAAGGTTCCGTTAGCTCTCAAGTGACAGAAGATGCTCATTGCTCGGTTTTGATCGTCAAACCTTAATAAGCAAGGAAAAATTCGCTCTTTATATAGTAACGTTTTTGTGAAATATGGCGCGCCCTCTGTACACAAGCTTTACCTAATAATTGTGCATTCACAACATTCACTTTTAAATACTAATCAAATACTAATCGCGATCGCGATTAGTTTGTTCATTAACTTCACTATCTTGCAAGGCAATTTCAAAGTTCATCCTTTGTTCTGCATTGCGTAAGAAATAACCACTAATCATTGCTGATGCTAAAAGCTTACCTAAATTTTCGCGGTTAGTCGTAATATTGACATGAAAGGGTTCTGAGGGTAAACTTCCCAAAAGTCCGATAATATTGCGCTCTATTACCCCAAAAACTTCAGAAGAAGAAGGTTTGGATAATTGGGTAATTGTTTCAGGACTTAAAGAGCTAACATACTGCCACAATGAATTAGAAGTCTGGGATTCGCTATTAAAAAACTCGGAAACTCTATTATTGGATGGGTTACTCATGCTTTTTCTCCTTATATTTTAATATTTTTATTACCACTAGTATAATAAATAACTTTTGCTTGAGATGCTGCGTAGCTTTTGAAACTTAGAATACTTGGAATTTTTCTGCGTGGTATTAATGTAACGAATATGTTATGGGATGAAAGTCGTTGTAACCGTACCAAGAGCGGGTATTTTCTCACCCAATAGATAAATACAGGAAGTTAAAGTTTAAAGGTGATCAAAAAATCAAGAGGAAACTAGTGGGTCTGTTTGATCAGTTCCCCCACATTTTCCCCTTTTCAAATAGTCATAAATTAGCTACTTATACCAAGTATAACTATTAATATTTTTAACTAGCCAAATATTCATCCATATCACCTTTCGACTTGCGAAGTTTATTTAGAGCTTCTCGCTCAATTTGCCGTACTCGTTCGCGACTAATATTAAGCTGTTCACCTATTTTCACAAGTGTCATTGCTTTTCCATCATTTAAACCAAACCGCAAGGTAATAACCTGTTGCTGCTGGGGAGTAAGTTCTGAAATTAAGCACTCTAATTCGTAGGATAATGAAGATTGCATCACAAAATCTTCTGGAGAAGCATTTGGGTCTTCTAACATTTCTCCTAACTCTGTATCGTAATTATCTCCCAAACGCAAATCCAAAGATAAAGGAACCCTTGCCTTTTCTAAATACTCTCGTACCTGCTTGGGAGTTAACTCCAACTCTTGTGCCAATTCAGAAACTGTCGCAGCACGTCCTAATTTTTGAGATAGTTGACGCTGTGCTTTCTTAATTTTATTTAACTTTTCGGTAATATGAATGGGCAGACGAATAGTACGACCTTTTTCGGCAATTGCGCGGGTAATTGCTTGACGAATCCACCAATAAGCATAAGTAGAAAATCTATAACCTTTTGTCGGGTCAAACTTTTCCACACCCCGTTGCATTCCTATACTACCTTCCTGAATCAAGTCAAGTAAATCAACATTACGTTTTATATATTTTTTAGCCACCGAAACCACAAGCCGCAAATTGGCTTCTACCATTTTGCGTTTAGCTATTTCGCCTTTTTCTATTGTTTCTTCTAATTCAGATGGCTTTAACTTGGCACATGAGGCCCATTCTTCTAAGCTCGGTTGACGTTTTAATTCCACAGCAAGAGATTCTCTTACCGATTGCAAGACTGTGGCATTATGTACCTGCTTGCCGTAAAGTATTTCTTCCTCGTGAGTTAAAAGTGGTACGCGACCAATTTCACGCAGATAAGTCCGCACGAGGTCTTTAGGTGTCTGAGCGGTCTTCATAGCACTAGGCATAAAGGGTGGTGAAAATGAATTTTGGCGATAAGTTCACAATTAAATAAATTCCTAGACCGGGTACATCTCACAAAAAGTAGAAAACCCAGGTAGTTCAAAGTGCAAATCTGGCACTCTAGAAATTTTGCATACAAGAGTACTTTTATATTTATGATTATTAATTGCTAATATTTGCAGATTTTAACCATGCTTTACAAGTACCTAGAGTTAGATAAAAAGTAATTAATTCAACATTTCTGATTTTTTGAGATTGTAAACAATTGTAACCTTTATGAGAACTGATTGACTACCATTAGATGCTTTTCTTCATTGTCGCCTGTCCGATTGGTACATAAACTTAAAATTTTCCTAAAGAATATGTGAAAAATTTTGATTCAATTCATTTTTTTGTTAATTTTATTAAAACTAAGTAAAAAAATCGGCATATAAATTGTAACTATTAGTTTTTTGTTACTCATACATTAAAAACTCCCATGGGAAAAGTGGCACATAGGTTTAGCTTGCTCCCGTCATAAGCGAAGAAGTATCAAAATCTTAATCTTTATTAACCTTTTCTCGTTCCACCGCTTCTATCAAAGAACGCACCTGCATAGTTCCTTGGGAAGGTTCAAAAGTCAAAGGAAATTTACCTCTAGCCATCATTTTCAAACCTAGAGGAGCAATACTTAGCAAACCTTTAATATCTTTAAAGTAATTCCCGATAACCTGTAAACCAAATTGTCTCTCATCAATCCAACCACCTTCTTTTACCAACTCTATCAATACCTTGCGGTGGCGAATTGAACGACTATCGCTTGCTTGTTTGGTTTCCAAAAGAGATTGCTTAATTTTACTAATTTGATCTAAAGGTGCGACACCCATCGGACAAACGCTATTGCAGTAATAGCAACGAGTACAACCCCAAACTCCTTTTGTTCCTTCGTTATATTGTTCTAGACGACTTTGCTTTTCATTGTCGCGCTTGTCTTCCACCATTCGATAAGCTTTCGCAAGGGCATGAGGCCCGACAAAATCTGGATTTACCTCCAATGCATTGCACTCGGAATAACAAGCACCGCACATGATACAGTTACCAGTTTCCTCTAACTGTTGTCTTTCTTCTGGTGTTTGTAAAAACTCTCGTAGTGGTACTTTTCTTGCAGCAGTGCTGACGTAAGGAGAAACAGTTTCTAAGCTGTTCCAAAAACCTTTCATATCAACAATTAAATCTTTTAGTACAGGCATATTACCCAATGGCGCGATCGCGATTTCAGGGATAGAATTTGCTTGATTTACCGAGGATACAAGTGAAGCAAATCTAGCTATTTCGCTGCCAATATTTTCCTTACAAGCTAAAGCGGAACGTCCATTAATCCTCATAGCACAACTACCGCAAATTGTATTGCGGCAATTTTTACGAAATGCTAAAGTCCCATCTTGCTCCCATTTGATCCGATTGAGACAATCAAGGATTGTATTGCCCTCTTCTACATCCAAAAGGTAAGTTTGTACAGTAGGAGATGTATTTTGATTTTGCCGAATAACTTGAAAATTAACTTGCATTTTACCTCGTGTTCCGACTTTAACTGTTCTTGCCCATTAAAGAAAATTGTTGTGAATACAGCACTTTATAACAAGGAGGATTTATAAGAGTAATATGTGAGTTTTAGGAAAATTCGGGATGCAAAGTAGGACTTTTTGATGTTCCCTGTTCCCTGTTCCCTATTATCTCACCCTTATTAAGTAATTATGACCTTGCCACCCGTAGGGCTAACAGGAATCAAATCGAATTTTTATATCTCCTTGTTGACCAAGTTTAAATAGCTGTTTAACAATGACTAATTATAAAAGAGAATCTTAATAAAAATTCTCTCACAAAACGCCCAACCCCTTCCAACTCTGACAACCATAGCAAAAAAATTATCAACCAGATCCATTAATATAAGTTTACTTTTAGACAAACTTTAACAGAGAGTTTCTGCGAGTCAGCCCTGATTTCAAGAGCATTCTTCACAAAACCTGAATAGCACAAATAAGATTTCTTGAAAGATACCAATTGGCGATAACTGCTTTATTATCGGACAATCGCACCATTCTTAACGGTTGAATTGGCAGAAATCTTGATTTTACTTATACCCCAATCGATTTCAAGATTATATAGAAGACTTGAAGCAATTGATTAATATATCTGATATTGGATTTGCTTGTCATGCGCTTTGTATATTAGCCAGTGTTACCGATAAAGGAATATTCGGTGAAAGTGGGATATGTAACTATGAAACCTTTAAACAGCTTCTCAAACTTAAATGAATTTTGAGAAAATTATTGGAGCAACAGTTAGCCCCTTAAGGACAGAACAATAGATAAAAGCATAACAGCAAAAATAATTAAAACTTAAACAATTATTTTGCTATTATTAGTCCATGTTAGTATTTAATATAAAATTACGAGGTAACAAAACCATAATAAATTGCCGCACAAGCGCGGTAACTATAGCTTTGTTTCTTCGTAATCTAGAGACATAATTTTTTTTGTCTCTATTGGCTGTCTTCAAGGGTATATGCTTGTAATCCCTTAGCTAATACTATGCAGTCTAGAGCCACAGAGTAATGTTAGGGAAAATCCTACAACTCTTCAGGTTTAAAAGACTTTGGCTGAAAATAAAATGCCTGCTACATTTTTGAGTTTGCAACTTTTTGTAGTAGTAGACTTGTGTGTTTTGTCAAAGCAAATTACAGTTAATTAGCTTGGTTTAAAGTTGGTGAGAGAAAAATTTTTCATCCCTGATTGTAAACATCGGCTAAAACTGTGTAAAATAGCCAAAATTAATTCCCGTAAAGACCGTAATTTATGAGTAAAATATTGTGGAATACCACAAAAATTGACTCAGGGAATTATATAAGCAGGAATTGAAGTTCAGTTGAAAGTCCGAAGAAGCTTGATGTTCGGATGTTTAAAAATTGCCTTTAGTTCAGGCATAAAACCGCATTATTGATCGCGAAAGCACAGATTAAGGAAAATTTGAGTGTAATGAGTGAAACAGCAACAGCGCCATTAACAGGAAAAACACTGCTTGCAAAAGTCAAAGAATTGTCTACTTTACCAAGACGAGAAAGAGCAAAGCAGTGCGGTTATTACACTACTACTAAGAATGGTCAGGTAAGAGTTAACCTCACAGATTTTTACGACGCGTTGTTATCGGCTAGGGGAATTCCCTTGAGTCCGGAAACACCAAAAGATGGTCGAGGTCGCGAACCGACTTATAGAGTTAGCGTTCATCAAAACGGTCAAATTGTGATTGGTGCTACATATACCAAAGCAATGGGTTTAAAATCCGGTGATGAGTTTGAAATTAAGTTGGGATACAAACATATTCACTTAATTCAAGTTGACAGCGATAACAAAGAAGTTGACGAAGATTCTGTTGAAGAAGAAGAAGAAGAAGAAGAAGAAGAAGAGTAAATTTTTCTTATGTTGAGGATAAGTTTGAAGACAATTTTTGATAACTTGTCCGTGCAATCGTAGAAAATGAGTTGTTTTGGCAAATTTTTAATTAGTTTTTATCAAGCTAAATGTGCCTAAACGACTAGATTACTCGGAAATTTTTTTGGCATAAAATTGAGTAAAGAAAGGTAAAGCGATTCAATTGCGAGTCGTAAAGCACTCAGTAGAGAAGTATTGATGCAATTAATGCTTCTCTTTTCTAAACACTCGATATTTTCAGCCACTTTTTCTTTTTTATTCAGGAATAAAAAACATCTTGAAAGCGATTAGATTAGTCCGTTGTGTTTCTTTCGTTTATTTTGATAGCCTTATTTGAGCCATTAACCAACAACTTCGTGTCCCAGTGGAAAGATGCGCCTTCTTTAGTTGTGGTAGTGGCTTTTTTTCTTATTTGGATAGGATGTTGGTTACCGATTGGATTGATTTTGACAAAAGTACTGGATTGGAAACCGCAGCAACCTTTGCAACCCGAACAAAAAATTCCTTTATTAGTTTCTCTTTATTTACTAGTTCCCTTTGTCCTACTGTTGACTAGTTGGCTTACTGATAAATCTTTTTCAAGTTATGGTTGGAACGGAAATTTGTCAATTTTATATTCACTATTTTCAGGTTTTAGCTTAGCAGTGGTAAGTTTAGCTTTTGTATTTGGTTGTCAGTTGTCTTTAGGTTTATGCAGCTTAGAACAATCAAATCTAAAATCCGTACCATCCACATTATTTTCGATTATGTTGGTAGGGCTATTAGTGGGTGGAATTGAAGAACTGGTATTTCGAGGTTTTCTGTTCAGTCAACTCGAACAAGATTATTCCGTTTTAACCGCAGCAGTAATTTCCAGCTTAATTTTTGCATTGCTACATTTAGTTTGGGAGCAACGCGAAACAACTCCCCAACTACCGGGACTGTGGTTAATGGGAATGGTCTTAGTCTTAGCAAGATTTGCCGATAATGGCAGTCTGGGTTTAGCTTGGGGACTGCATGCGGGTTGGGTGTGGTCAATAGCAACTATTGATACCCTTGGTTTAATTAATTACACTGGTAAAACATCTGAGTGGATTACAGGTAAAAATCAAAAACCGCTAGCAGGTGTTGCGGGAATATTTTGTATGGCGATCGCCACAGCAGCTTTATATTTTTTAATGAATAAATTTAGTTAAGACTTAGGCAAAAAACCCGACTTCTCATCCCAGATTTGTAAAGAAGTCGGGTTTTTATGATCAATATCGTAATCTCACACAAACCTGATAAAAACCCGACTTCTCTCATGCCAATTATCCGAAGGGAACCAAACGCTTGAGAGCGCGGCCTACAACGTCACCATAACGTAATTGTCCGCAGAGAATTTGACCCATAATTTGGCTACCAGTAGGACGTTTTACACCCGCTTTGTAACCAACACCAGGGAAACGATAGAATGCGCCTGCAAGCTTTTGCGCCCAAGCCATATCAGCGCCCCATTCTTCGGTCATGACTTCAGTATATTGCTCTAGGGCGTTAATATCGCCACCCAAAGCTTTATTGACAGCTTCAGCGGCTTTCATTCCACTAAAAATTGAGGGACGAATCCCTTCTGCTGTCATGGGGTCAACTACACAAGCTGCTTCTCCAGCTAAGACAGCGTTTTGGGTGTGGAGTGTTTTATTTCCATTCCACAAACACAAAGGGTGACTGTACTCTTTGCAAGCATTCACATCCACCCCCAACATCGAACTGCAATCCTGAAAAATTTTCGTGAAATTATCAGGTTCTCCACCAAGGAAACTTGCAGCCCCAATAGAAAGACCATCTGCTTTTGGGAAGCTCCAAATGTAGCCGTTTTTAATTGTGCCGAATTCAAACTGAATCTTAGACTTCTCTTGTCCAGATGTAGCAGGTGCTTCCAAAGCTGCTGCTAAACGGCGCTTGGGTTCTTTGAAACCGAGCCATTTTGACATTGGTCCGGCTGCACCGTCTGCTGCAATCAGGTAGCGTGCCGAAAATGTACCATTTGCTGTATTTACTTGCCAAAAGTCGCTTTTGAACTCAATTGATTTTACTTCAGTACCGTCTTTGAGTTCCGCACCAAGATTCTGCGCTTGCTGCACTAGGAAATGGTCAAAAACATCTCGCTGTACCATCCATACTGGTTCAATGGTTTGGATTTTGCTTTCTACAGGGTCTCCTTTTTTCCAGGTAAACCGGATGGTGTCTACCTTGAGAGAAATTACAGGACTAAAATCGAAGTCAAACCATGAAGCGATCGCAGGGGAGACTCCACCACCGCAGGGTTTATACCTCGGTAGGGATTCCTTTTCCAATACAAGTACCGAACGTCCTTGTTTTGCTAAATGGTATGCAGCTGTGCCACCAGCAGGACCTGCGCCGACGATGATGCAATCGTACATATAATTAAACTTTTGCTCCTCAATATATCGTGTATAAGAGTGACGGGCTTATCAAACTAAACTGTTACCGATTTTACGACTTAGTTCGTAAAAATTTTACTTACAGTTATCTTATTTCTATTTATCTGAATATTTATTCTTAACTAACTATGTTCATCCGTAAATATAACTATTAAGGATAAATTTTTAAATTCCATAATTTTGCTTGCATCATTTTAATTTACTTATATGTATTTGACTTTACATTATATTTTCACCTGAATTTTTCGTGGGGTAAGAAGTTGGGTTTTTACGATATAAATATCCGTAATATCAGAAAATCCTCATAAAAACCCGAATTCTGTAATTATCGATTTTAATACTTAGAGCTTGCATAACCGCTAATAAATTACAATTAACCGAGGAAATTAATTAAAAACTTTTTGTAAAATATTCCAGGTATTTGATTAAGTTTGAGTAAATTTGAGATGAATACTGCCATATCTGTTTGAGAAAATTACTTAGTATTCGCCATCGCGGTGTGAGAAAAAACAATCTTTTGAGTTTGTTAGATTCGATATTTCCAATAAAAAGCCCAGAGCTAGAAGTTAACTCATAACTATATGGTTAAAAACTTCCAACTCTGCGGCGTTTCAATTCACAATCTTAAACAGTTGTGATTTCTTTTTCTTTATCTGCAAACAAATCGTCTATTTTTGCTGTGTACTTATTTGTCAACTTTTGCACTTCGTCCTGCAAATCTCGCGATTCATCTTCAGAAATTTCAGCATTCTTTTCCTGCTTGCGAATCGAATCTAAAGCATCTCGGCGAATATTGCGAATAGCAACGCGCCCTTCTTCGGCATACTTAGAAGCGAGTTTGACAAATTCTTTACGACGTTCGGTAGTCAAAGGCGGAATATTCAGCCTAATGGTAGAACCATCGTTATTAGGAGTTAAACCCACATCGGAAAGAGAAATCGCTTTTGCGATTGAATTCAAGCTGCTTTGATCATAGGGCTGGATTGTGATGGTAGTAGCATCAGGTGTACTGATATTCGCTAAAGACTTTAAAGCTGTATCTACACCATAATATTCAACCATAACCTTATCTAGTAGACTTGAATTAGCCCGACCAGTGCGAATCGTATTAAAAGAACGTTGAGTAGCTTCAACGGTCTTTTGCATTGTACTCTCAGCATCAGCTAATTTCACAAGAACCTCCCACAATGGTGCCAATAGATTCTCCCATAACTGCGCGGTGGATATTACCCCGCGTATTCAAGTCAAAGACAAGAATAGGGATATTGTTTTCTTTACATAAGGCGATCGCAGTACTATCCATTACTCGCAATTCATTATTTAAAACGTGTGCGTATGTTAGTGATTTGTAACGCTTGGCGTTGCTGTTAGTATGTGGATCGCAATCGTATACTCCATCTACTTTAGTCGCTTTAAAAATCACTTCCGCATCGATTTCAGCTGCTCTTAAAGCAGCTGTCGTATCAGTTGTAAAGAAGGGATTACCAGAACCCGCGCCAAAAATCACCACCCGTCCTAATTCTAAATGACGGATGGCTTTACGACGTATATATGGTTCGGCTACTTCTTGCATAGCGATCGCGGTTTGTAGGCGCGTCTGTACACCTATTCGTTCGAGGGATTCTTGCAAAGTCATGGCATTCATCACTGTTGCAATCATGCCGATATAGTCAGCGGTGGCCCTATCCATACCCGCCGAAGCAGCTTTCATCCCGCGAAATATATTTCCGCCTCCTACGACTATGGCAAGCTGAACGCCAGTGGCTACAACCTCTTTTACTTCTGAAGCTATGGAATTAACCACCTCGGGGTCAATTCCGTAGCCCATACTGCCCATTAAGGCTTCACCGCTCAGTTTCAGTAAAACCCGTCGGTAACCTGTTCCCATGAAGTTAAGCTTTATCCAAAATTTGTATTTGCCGTACCATTTAAGATATCAGTAGAATGACTATCTGTCTCTAGTTTCGCCATACCAAACTACTACCTAGAGCTTCTGTCTCGGCGACACGGATTTCTTGTTGTTTTAATAAAGCAACAACTGCATTCTTTAGATAAGCTTTTTCTGCTGAACCTGGTTGCTGAGCGGTACTGTCCACTTGACCTTTGTAACGCACAATACCATCTTGGTCAATTAAAAATGCCATTGGTGTGTTAGTGGCACCAAAGCTACGAGTTACGTCTTGAGTTGAATCCCATAAATAAGGGAAATTTAATTGATTAAGTCTTGCAAAAGCTTTCATGTTGTCAAAGCTTTCCTTGGGGTCATTTTGGGCAATGTTGCCATTGACTCCAATCAGCGTAAAGCCTTGTGGACCAAATTCTGCCTGTAGTTGTTTGAGTTTGTCTATATAGAACTCTACATAGGGGCAGCGGTTGCACATCGAAATTACGCCAACTGCACGGAATCTTTCTAAATAACGTCTTAGATGGTGTACTTGATTATCAATTCCTGGCAGTTCAAAATCAGGTGCGTATTTTCCTACGGGGGTATCCATTGTCTCTAGTACACTCATATTTTTGGTTGCTGGAAGGAACTGGGAACAGCAAAACACATTTTTCATGTGGGCTTGCCGCGTCCAATTTCAAGCCACCCTTTGTGTAGATGCTTAACTGATATGCAATAATTCTATAGTTCACCGTTAATTGTCGTAAATTGTAAAACTACTGAATAAATCTGGAAATATCGTCTTGCATTATTTTTAGTAATTTTGAGATTTTTTTATATTCATTAACTAAGATGAGATTTTTTCTTCTAAGCAGTTTAAAATTGCCATAATCAATATAATCCATCTACAAAGCAGTTTTTCAGCCGTATTTTGCTATTTAATACATTAAATATTGAGCTATTTATTGTGTTTAGAAACCATTTATTTGAAATTAACCGTGATTGATTAATTGATTAGCTATCTTACAAATACTTGAATTGACATCAGAAAAAATACTGAAAATAATTTAGAGGTAAGACATCCAATAAGTAGCCAAGCAAAAATATTTATATATTTATATTTACTGCTCAGTTATACAGCTATTCCCTTCTATGTATTAACAAAATCTCAACTAGATTTTTGATATCCAAGACAAGCTTCTAGTAGTCTGGCAAAATATAAATGATGGATGGTAGTATGAGCATCTCGCTCAAGCTCGCTGTCTGAGCCACAATACAAACATCCGGCAAAATAAGTCATATTTAGCTGTCTACTTTTGTGTTTTTTGCGCCTTGCCTTGGTAAATAAATTTTCTTAACCGAAGTTTATCCCCTTACAGCATTAAATGTAAAAATACTAGAATCCCTAGAATCGGAATTATCAGTTAATTATTTCGGTTTACAAGCACAAAAGATGTTTCTAGACTTGCTTTTAGAAACAAAGTTTGCAGTAGCTGCTTGATATAGCGGTAGCCGGGTAGTTTAGGGCAAGAAAAATCGTAAAATTCTTACCCTCGAAGACTTTCAAAACCGTTCCCTGTTCTCTGCTCCCTCCTATATCACAGACTCTGACTAAATATTTAGGCAATCGACAAACTCCCCTAAATTCCTGGGGGTTAGAGGATTAAAACCTCAAATGTAATATTATTTTGCTTTTACTTTTATTTTTACATATAAAATTCCATGAATACTTCTATTTCTACCCTGGTATCTAGTTCAACACAAACCTGGATGTGGCAAGGTTTTCCCATTTGCTATCAAACTCAGGGAACTACCGGCTCTGCCGTTGTTTTGATACATGGCTTTGGGGCTTCTTGGGGACATTGGCGAAAAAATATCCCTGTGTTAGCAGAAAATTGTCGTGTTTATGCTGTTGATTTGATTGGTTTTGGGGCTTCAGCCAAACCCAAACCCAATGAAGAAATTGCTTATACATTTGAAACTTGGGGACAGTTGATAGCTGATTTTTGCCGTCAAGTTGTGGGTGAATCTGCTTTTTTGGTAGGAAATTCCATCGGTTGTATAGTCGCAATGCAAGCCGCAGTCGATAACCCAGAAATTGCATTGGGTATAGCGTTGCTTAACTGTTCTCTACGACTTTTGCACGAACGTAAACAAGCAGAGTTGCCTTATTATCGGCGTATGGGAGCGCCAATACTGCAAAGAATACTTTCTGTCAAGCCTATTGGCGAATTCTTTTTTAATCAAATTGCTAAACCCAAAACCGTGCGTTCGATTCTGCTGCAAGCTTATCCTTTGGGTTTAGCTGTTACTGACGAATTAGTCGATATTTTAATGGCTCCAGCCAAAGATCCAGGTGCAGCAGCCGTATTTTTAGCGTTTACTGCTTATTCAAGGGGTCCCCTAGCAGAAGACTTGTTACCAATCCTACCTTGTCCGGCGATTATTTTATGGGGGACAGCAGATCCTTGGGAACCAATAGAGTTAGGTAGAAAGCTGGCTGAGTTTCCCCAAGTAACCAAGTTTATCCCTTTAGAAGGGGTAGGTCATTGTCCCCAGGATGAAGCTCCAGAATTAGTAAATCCGATTTTAGAGGATTGGATTTTAGAATTTTCGTCACAGTCGAATTGAATCATCATGTTTTTTGAATGCTCTCCGTCAAACTAGAGTTTGACGGAAGTAAAAACAGATCATTTTTAATTATTGAACAACTAGAATGGCCTGATTATTGCAGAGATAATAACTTGAAGTATCTGTTCTGCCAGTTGCCATTTATTTAGCGACTTATAACAATGGTATATCATTAGAAGATTCCGGAGCATCCGATTCTTTCAACCAATCTTCACCCAACTGAATCGTAATATCGGAATCAAGACTACCAGTACTTTCGACTCGCACTTCTCCAAATCCTAGGAGACTACGAATTGATTCAGCGCTGGTTTCGTCTCCCTGTTGAGCAACAATGTGGGTTGATTGTAAAGGTTGAGTCCAGCTTTTTGTGACGTAAGTGTTAGTATAACCAGCTTTTTGTAATTTTCTAGTCAAGCGTTGGAAACGAATATTATCGCTGCCAGTACGATTTTGAATCGCAATTCGTAAAGATGCTGGTTCAGCAGATTGAAATTGATTATCAGTTTCTATACCAAAGTGCTGAGCCATCATAGCACTTATACGCTCAGGGTCTGGTATCCAGTAGCTAGCAGTATACTCGCTAGGACTGCTAAATCGACCGGGTACCATTAACATTTGCATATTAGAACGATTGGTTCTGACTCCAAAACCAACCAGCGCTAACAATTCTTCTACTTTCAAGTTAGTATCAATATTTTCTTTGACTACGTTAAGAATTTGAGGTAATTGCGTTAACGTTGCAGGGTTGAGGGCTTCATCCATTAATGCTCGCAGCAGCACTTGCTGACGTTGAATCCGACCAATATCTCCCCTACCATCATTACGAAAGCGTAAAAGCTGGAGCGCTTTGTCACCATCTAAATGCTGTTTACCTGCTTTTAAATTGATGTATAAATGCTGAGAATCATCTTGATACTTTAAATCTTCGGGAACGTTTACCGTTACTCCTCCCAAAGCATCGATTAGCTTACCTACTCCCAGAACATTAATCCTTACGTAGCGGTCGATTGCAACTCCTCCTAAAAGGTTACTCGCGCTTTTAGCACTTAAAGCTGGACCACCCAAAGCGTTAGAGGAATTGATTTTTTTTATCCCATATCCTTCTACTTCAGTACGAGTATCTCTGGGTATGGAAAGCATGGTCAACTTTTTGGTCTGAGGATCGAATTTGACCAGCAGCATCACATCAGCAAGACCATTAAAAGAATTTACTTGAGGTAAGTATCCTAAATCTCTAACTTCAGATGGAGGATTTTCTACATCGTCGGGAAGTACGCTCATTCCCATAATTAAAACATTTACCGGACGAGTTAATTCGGAAAACCGTAGTCCACCCCCAGCAATACTATCTTTCTCGAATACAGCGGCTTCATCGGGGCTAAGATTGGCTTGCATGAAAGGACTACCGCTCAAGGAAACTGCTAAAAGCGCTCCTGCCGTAGCCGATATCATCGCAATACCACTCATCCCAACCCAGAACCACAACCACTTTCCCGATTTAGGTTTATTTTCTTTTTTGTCATTTGAGTTGGGAGGGGACGCAGAATGGCTGTCTTGCGCCGAAGTTCTTTGAATGGTCACTGACTTCCTCACACTTATTGATAAAAATTCAAATTTCTGTTTTGCATTCGTATCGGACGAATCAACCCATAATAGCTAACTCTTAATTATCAGTGCTAACGACACAACTTTCGTGTCAACCACAACACTTATAGCAGTATTTCTCCTATTTTTTTAGTTAATCCGGAGATGTTTAATAGAAGTATGGCAACTTGATACTAAATTTGGCTGTAAAGTCATTGATAATCCTAGTGCAAGACGGCTTGACAACAAATGTTTTTATTTCAAGAAATATAAATATCTAGACATTGATTGCATCAGCTAAATTGCTTTTATTATAAGCTTTTGCCCTTTCTGCCTTGCGTCTTCTTAAGTAGTCGTTCACGTACTAAGAATTTTTCCGCAAACTGGCTAAATGCCGGTAATCTTTGAGACTTACCTTGGACTGTGCGAATAATTAACCATACGCTGACCACAAAATAACTGCTGGTCACAAAGCTGTTAAGAATATACAAACGCAAAGCAAAAAAATCCGAACTTGAAGCTCCAGTTCCTAAAAGTATGTACCCGATTATCCAAGTTAATGCTAATGTAATTGACAAACGGCAAGTTCTTAATTGTTCTCGGCTTGCTTCACCTCGATAAAGCGTCCATAGGGAAGGAAAAAAACCAATCACCGGAATTAGGTATATCAGCATTCCCATTAGAGAAATATCTTCTGTTTTTAGTTTGCTTGAATCAGAAATACTGGAATTAGAAATAGATTTAAAATGCTTCATTAGTCTGAGTAAAATCCTAAACTAGGAGGATGAATGATTGGTCTGTAGTCGGGGATAATAAGCTTACAATCGAAGACTTAATTAGTTAACGGCAATCGGCTTTTTTTATGCATAAACTTAAGCTCCTTAACTGGTGGCAAAGCTTAACACCAATAGCGCGAATCGGCGCGATCGCCGTTTTTGCTCCACTGTTAGTAATTAATGGCTGGGCGTTTTCAGTAATTTTTGATTACTTCCACTCGTTGATAGTGATTTTAGCCGGAGCTTCGGTATTAGCGTTTCTGCTCAACTATCCCGTAACCTGGATGGAGCGTCAAGGTCTAAAACGTGAACCTATTGCAATTTTAGTATTTTTACTGAGTTTATCGATTTTATTGGCATTAGGTGTCACACTTGTACCTTTAGCGCTTACTCAAGCTCAGCAATTGGTAGCTCGTTTACCGGAATTGATTGATTCGGGACGTTATCAGCTAATGATGCTCAACGAAAAAGCTGATAATTTAGGTTTACCAATCAATCTGGATGCTTTAGTAGTCCAGATTAATGACCGTGTTAAAGGACAATTACAAGCTATAGCCGGGCAGGTTTTGAATTTAGCGGTGGTCACGGTAACGAGCTTGCTTGATATTGTCTTGACTATGGTTTTAACGTTTTATTTGCTACAACATGGAGCAGAACTTTGGCAAAGCTTGATTGGCTGGCTTCCGGATCGATTTAGTAAACCGTTTTCGGAAACAGTACGTCTTAGCTTTCAAAATTTCTTTATCACTCAAATAATTTTATCCGTTTGTATGGCATCAGCTTTAATTCCGACGTTTTTATGGCTGAAAGTACCTTTTGGTTTGCTTTTTGGCTTGACTATCGGGATTATGGCGTTAATTCCCTTTGGTGGCTCTGTAGGGATTGCTCTGACCACATCTTTGGTCGCACTGCAAGATTTCTGGATTGGAATGAGAGCATTATTGGCTGCTGTAATCGTTCAACAAATACTGGAAAATATCATTGCTCCACGGATTCTAGGTAGTTTTACAGGCTTAAATCCCGCTTGGGTGTTAATTTCTGTACTGACGGGAGCTAGAATTGGTGGGCTTTTAGGTGTAGTTGTAGCGGTTCCCAGTGCTGTTGTAATTAAAACGGCTTTAAATGCTGTACGTCCTTCCATTACTAAGAGCGATCGCGATGATTTTACTGTAGAAAAAAATGAAGATTGTCATTACAAAAAAACAGAACAAACAGAGGACACTAATTCGGAAATTAGCGTCCCTTCCATTGATGTAGCTGCACCAAAAACATCTCCTCCCACTGCTTAATTAAAATATGAATTGTTGATTTTTTAGCTTTTTAACTAATTAAGTAAGTGGTTCTACAATTGAACCCATAAATAAGACGCTTTGGGTTTGATTATCTCGAATAGCACAGAAAAAGGGACGGTTAACAATCATCTCAAATGGTTGTTCTGTAGGTAGTTGGGCTGACAACAATGCAATTCCCACTGAGGTTGTTGCAGCCGCAACGGTTCCTTCTTCATTCACTTCTAAAAAAGTTTTATGCTTAACTTCGGTAATTTTAAGGTTATTTCCCATGGAAGAAAAATTAGCACCATCGCTAAATGCTTCTGCCATTCCTAAAGCCGAAAGTGCATCATTTAATGTCGCTTCATAGTCCATTTTAAAGCGGGGTAAACGCACAAATCCTTCTCGCTTACCAAACTGAGATATCCATTTTTGCCAATTTTCTGCATTCAAGTTTTGGTAAAAAGAATTCAAACTAGAATTTTCTTTGGGTAAAAATATGTAAAAGCTGATTCTACCATTTTCACCATAAGGTAAACTCACGGCTTGAAATTGTTCGTTTTCGTAATATCTATAATCACCCGATTGCGACATCATCGGATGTTTTTTCTCCTCTCCTGACGAGAGATAAAACGGAAATTCGGCTGTTTTTTCTGATTTAAATTCCTTTGTCCAACTACCTTTAAAGTAAATTGCATTCAGCAAAAATAGGACTTGATTTGGGTCGATTTTATCGACAATTTTTTCGATTTTACCTTGGGTATTTTCTTGAACCCAATTGTTAATTGTATTAGGTGCTTGTGTATCCCCAAAATCTAAATTTGTCACCTTAGCTTGATAAAAATCTTGATTTCTCTGAATAAAATCTGGTCTCAAGCTAGCATTTTTATCCACCCATAATGAATTAGCTATATTTAATGTTACTTGGGGGTCGGGGTTTTCTAAACTAGCTTTTAATTGTACATAATCGGAATTTATCTGTTGAAGATTTATTCCTTGCAATTCTAGTGCTTTAGCCATTGCTTGTTGAGTACTACCACTAGCCCCGTTGTAAGTCATGGCTAGAGCAAGAGCTATGCTTGAAGGTGAAACAAATATATTTTTGTGATTATCTTTAACTAACAATTGCTCAAATAAATTGAAGCCAAATTTAGTATTCGCGGACACTAATTTTGTCTCCAGCGATGCAGCTTTATCTGACACTGGTAATTCCGATTGCGGTAAAGGTGATTCAGCAAGAGCGCTGTTACTAGTATTATTTAATTGAGAGCATCCAATCACACCCATAAGCATTACGCCCGCAGCAGCTAGAACATAACGTCTTCCTAAACTCACCGCGTAACGTCTTTGTAAAAAGTTTTGCTGAGCGTTGCTTAATTTTCGCTTCATATGACTACAATTCTCACCATCCCAATTTACTCTGACTATGACATCTAAAATTGGAGAATACTTGGGTGGTTACAGTTTTGGCAACAGAATATTCTTCTCAATTATTTATTCAATTTTTGCAACTTAAATCTATAAAATAATAAAAGTTATCTAGATTACAGACTTGACAATCATATCATATAATATCCTATAGATACAGGCAATTAATAGTAAACAAATATTATGTAAACTATTTTATTAACCTACTCCTTTAATTTTGTGGTGCAATGAGCGATAAAAATCATAGCTCTCCAAGTAACAATATTTCCTTTCAAGAAGTTTTAATGCTTGTGTCCAGCCTGTTTATGGCTAAAACAGGCAAGCATCTTTCTAATATAGAGGTTTTAGTTTTAGGTGGTTCCTGGAAAGGTCAAAAATACAACCAAATTGCTGCGGAAGGTGGTTATACGGAGGAATATATCAAAAATGACGTTGGGCCAAAACTGTGGAAACGGTTGTCGCAAGCTTTAGAAAAAAAAATTAACAAAACTAATTTTAAAGCAATTCTTGAACAGCAGGTTTATCAGGCAGAAAAAGGAAAAATAATTGCTAAGGAATTAATCGCAAAAGAAACTTTTGTTAACAACCTGAAGTTTCCAGAAATACCTCAACCCGTATATCACAATCTACCATCACGAGATTATACAAAATTAATCGGTCGGAAAGCTGAAGCGAAAAGACTCTTAGAACTACTTTCTTTTGAAAGTTTAACTCCTTGTGTAAACATCGAAGGAATCGGAGGTGTGGGAAAAACTACTTTAGCTTTGGATATTGCTTACCGTTGTTTGCAAGCTAGTAAAGATATTGATTTAGAAAAGTCCTTAACAGAAGATATTCCAACTTTTGAATTAATCGTTTTTACTTCTGCAAAAACTGAATTTTTCACCTCTAGAGGAATTTTACCGCGCTTAAGAAGAGAAAAAACTTTAAGGGATATTTTTACAAGTATAATCCGCACAATTAACTTTGATCATTCTCCTCCCGCAAGTTTTGAACAAGCCTACGAGCAAATCTACAAATGCTTGGCAAATATGAGGACTTTACTAATTATTGATAACTTAGATACTTTAGAAGAACAACAACAAGTACTAAGCTTTTTATACGAACTTCCACCAACAGTAAAAGCTTTAATTACTAGTCGAGAAAAAACCCCTTTCAATGCAGTTCGTTTATCATCTTTGACTCAAACCGAAGCTTTAATATTAATTCAACAAAAAGCAGCCGAGAAACAAGTAGACTTGAGTTTAAAGCAATATGTCCAGCTATATCAAACCACAGGGGGAATTCCCGCCGCAATCATCTACGCCATTGGACAGTTAAATGCTGGTTACAGCTTCGATAATGTTACTTCTTGTTTGATACCCGATCGAGGAGATTTCTGCCGATTTTATTTCGACAGTTCCGTGCAGCCATTGAAGGGACAACCGGCTTACTACTTTTTAATGGCATTGTCACTATTTGCTAAACCACCAATAACGTCAGCATTACGAATAGTTGCTGGGGTAGATAATACCTTGAAAGCCGCAGATGGTTTAGCTAAATTGCAACAACTTTCCTTGATTAATTATCGTCAAGAACGTTACGGGATGTTACCTTTAACTCGCGAATACGCGAGCGGAGAAATGTTTTGCAATCCTGAGTTTGAAAAGAATGCTCGCGAGCGTTGGGTAAACTGGTATTTAGAGTTTGCTCAACAACACGGAGCTAAAGATTGGCGAGAATGGCAAGATTATCAACATTTGCACCAAGAATGGGATAACTTGACAGAAATAATTGAATGGTGTATTAAACATGACCGTTACAGCGATTTGTGTCAACTTTGGCGGAATGTGAAATGCTATACATATTCCCTCGCTTACCGGCAAAATCGTTTAACTGATTGGGAAGGACCGCTATTATGGTTGGAATGGCTCGCTCAAGCAGCTATTTCTCGTCAAGACTTGGCGATCGCCGCTGAAATGCTTGGCGATCGCGCTTGGAAGCTTACCTTGATGGGGCAAGAAGAGCATTTAAATGTAGCTGATAATTTATTCATTCAAGCTTGGGAATTGCACGAGCATTTAACATTGGATATGCAAGTTGATTTAGCGATTCATATTGGTGTATGGCATATTCAAAAGCAGCAATTTGTTAGAGCAATAGATTGGTTAAATGAAGCTCAAAATTTATTAGATAATTCAAATAATTCTCAGATTAATCCCTTGAGTGCGACAGGCTTATCCCTACATATTTTGTATTATCAAGGCGAGATTAATTATAAAACTGGAAATTATCAAGCAAGTAAAGCATTATTTAAACAAATATTCGAGCAAGCTCAGTTAATTAATTGGAAACGTGCGAGTTTTCTTGCTAAAGATTTTTTAGCAGATATTGCAATCAAACAGGGAAAATTAAATCAAGCGCAAAATTATTTAACAGAACTTTTACAAATAGCAGAAAACAATCAAGATAAATGTAGTAGAGCATATACAAAGCGTTCTTTAGCTCGTTTAGAAGAAAAACTTGGTAATTCAAATATAGCCAAACGTTGGGCAAATGAAGCGATAAAAGATTTTGAAACTCTAGGTATGCAAAGGGAATTAACAGAAGCTCAAGAATTACTACAAGCTATTGAATGATAGTTGATAGTTGATAGTAAGAATTAACCTTCAACCTTTGACCTTCAACCTTTAACCTCAATATTTTTTCTTTTCGCTAAAGTAAAATAGAAGCTAGTTTTTCAGTATATTTATTACTACAATAACTACCTTTTACTTAACTTTTCCCTGCTGACAAATAGGAAATACTGCTTAACAATATGAGCGTGTAATCTGCTTTCTGCCTATAAAGCAGTTTTCCTTATTCAAGGTATACACAGTTGGAATACACTGATAGAGGTATTTGGCATCAGGGTCATGCATCTTTTCTCACACTTATAACAACTTGAATCATCAGGGTCATACATAAAAATGCACTTACAGCGACTTAAAATATCGGGGCTATGCATCTATTTTTTTATCATTCAAAGTATTTGCTTTGACTCACATATTCTCTAGTCAATGCTATTTGCGGAAGTATATTTTTTGATATAAATTTCTGCAATAAAACTGCGGTAATTAATACCATTCCATTAGGAAGACTCCGAAACTTTATCAGAGCATAACTATCAAACAATGAGTGATAATAGAGTTCCTACTTTAGTTGTTATAGACCCATCTATTAAAGATTTTCATATATTAGAAGAGCGTATATCACAAGATATAATGCCTCAAGCGGAGGTGATAATATTAAGACCGGATAAGCAAGAAATTGACCAAATTACTTATGCAGTGCAGAAAAACTTTCCACTTGGGGATATTCATATTATTTCCCAAGGTTCACCGGGTTGTTTGTATTTAGGTAATAGTAGTTTATCTGTCCATAACTTTAATTATTATGCTTATCAATTAAAAAAGTGGTCAGTTAAGAACATTTTCTTATACGGATCTAACCTAGGTGCTGAGGAGATTGGCAAAAAGTTTATTTTACGTTTGTACAAAACAACCGGCGCAAAAATCTCTACTTTGGCCAGCACGCAAGGAACAAATACAAAAGTAGGAGTTGGGATTTGGACTACCAATGAATATACATCAATCCAACCAGAATTAGCAGTATTAAAATATAGATAATCATCTAGATTTTTTAGTTGCAGAAAACAGTATTTTCAACTCAATAATCAGAAATTGTGAATCAGATGATTTTTAAATTTAAACAGTAACTCTCAACAATATTTTATGTATAATGAGCAGAAAGTCAGCTTTAACACCGTCCGTACTTTAGTTTTTATTGACGATGCTGTGGAAGACTTTCAGAGTTTAGTTCAAGCTTTATTACCTTGTTCACAGATAATTCTTATTCGATCCAATTATCATGAAGTTGAACAAATTACTCAAACTTTAAATAAATGTAACCGTCTCAAAAGTCTTCATATTATTTCTAACGGTTCTCCTGGTTGCTTATATTTAGGAAAGAGTAATTTTAACTTATTTAATCTCAAACATTATGCTTCTCAATTGAAAACTTGGTCTGTACCCAATTTGTTGCTTTACGGATGCAATGTTGCGGCTGGAAATACAGGAAACGAGTTTATTCGGCGTTTGCATTTATTAACAGGAGCTAATATTGGTGCGTCTATATGGAAAGTAGATGATACAGCTAAAGGAGTTTGCTTGCAGTTGAACTATTTTCTCGGAGAAATCAACTCCAATTTGACAATATTACCTTCAACTTGGCAAACCAATATTAAAGTACTTCAAGATTGATTATTCGTCCATTATTGTTGTTCCCTATTCCTTACTTAATCTTTAAAGGTGATAAATTGTTCAGCCTTACAACTCAAACACAACTAACAAAAGAAACAGAATATACAAAAGTAATTACTTTCGCTGGACTTCCCGCTCATGAAAGTATAGAAATAGATTTTTTGCTTGCGGTTATCGATTCTTGGGATAAACAATGTAACATTTATTCCAATATCAAAATTGATGGAAATCCGATTCTTAAAGAAGCGCTACTTCAAAAAATACCTCATTCGGCAAGCACCTTAACATTAGAATGGGTTGCAAAAAATCATCATTGGTATGGTTGGAACGATTCTCAAACTATGACCATTGTAACTGTTATTATCAATGGTATTAAACACGCTCCGACTATCAAAAATATGATTCCCGATCAAACCATCCACGCTTACAGTAACATTGATTTTACCTTGAATGCTTCGAGTAGTTTAGATTCCAATGGAGACAGTTTAACTTTGAAGGCGTATCTAGATAACGGTTCGCTAAAAGCAAGTTGGCAAAATTTTGACCCTTCCATGATAATTAACGGTAATTTCCGCTAGTTTACAGGAGTCCGGTTTAATTTTTATTTAACCTGACCGTAGTTTCAAAATAACAGTTTGAACTGCGGTTGTTGCAGCAATTATAACTAGTCGAGATAGGGAACACAAAATATACTTACAGGTTTTCAAAAATCAAATATCGCTCTATCGATACCCGGCAGTAAAAATTTCACCGATATCTACACGCGGTCGAACAAGTTGTGTTATCTTACCAATAGGTTGACAATCAGATGCAATGCTCTTTTTGTTTGTGATTTCCATGTTGATTCCAAAGTGTTCTTGAAAAAGTACTTGGGTTTGCTCGAAAGTTTTTTGTAGATTATCTTGATCCGTTTTCCCCCGCTTGCCAAAGTAAGGAAAATGATGGATAAATCGACCAAATAGCATTTCGCAATCTTCAGCGTATTTGATAGTATCAAGAATGTGGTAATGCCATACCCGGTCAATTTCTTCATTCGGTACAAGTTCACCGTTAGGGTAAAGATAAATCAACAACAAAAACATTAGATATTGTAAAATCGCTTGGTTTGTTTGTTGAATATTCCATTTGTCTTCGTTACAATACATAAGTCTATAGGCAATTGGTCCGAGATCAAGTCGTGCTAATTTTTCGATGAACGTCTGAACATCAGTAGATATATTAGATTTAGCGAATAACATTTCGTCACTCCGGATAAAATAATTGAGTGAAGGAGGAGCGAATTAAATTCCACACATAAGATTCCATTGGAATGAATTCCTTATCCGGGTTTTTTAGAATTCAAAGTGTTACTTTATACTTATTTTATTTTAGTATTAAGTTTCTGTGAAGAAGCAGGAAGTGATTATAAAAGTTTAGATATTACAGATTGCACAGAGTTTCAAGTTGAGATATAACACAACCCTGCTTAAATTTCTTCTGACTTGGGCAGAATGTTAATAAATGTTAAATTGATTTGACTATTTGCAGAAGTCGGGTTTTTAGGATAAACATCCGTAACACCACTTTCATGCTGATAAAAACCCGACATATACGCGATCATCACAGAAGTCGTGTTTTTTTTAGGATACATACTTAGTAACACCAAAAGTTTATTGTTAACTGATAACTGTCAACTGTTAACTGTTTAAGGAGTCCACCAAGCCAAAGCATAAGGTTGAGTTGGTTCGTTGATGCTGTCTTTAAACTTGACGCTAATTTTATAATTACCATCTTCTGGTATCTCACAGAAAATATGCTCCACGCTATCAACTTGACTAACAGAAGCGCAAGTACTGCCATTGTTGGAATTTTGACTATCGGCTTTTACTAAATGCAAATCGAGATTATTCAAACCGCGATCGCGAAAATTTTCCCCTTTATCATATTTACCGTTTTTGTTTTGATCTTCGAGTTCTACTAACCTATCCCAAGTTAAAGTAATAGACACAAAACTGCCTTTTTGTAAAGGTTTTGCTAAAGTATAATCCGCAGATGTTCCGGTTAAAATTGTGCGATAATCCCAGCCAATAGCAGGTACTGCTTGGGATGGACTCCATTGTCGAGCGCTAAACTGTTGGTAAGCACGAAAAGCATTTAAATGTCCGGTTCCCATCTGATTATGTAAAGGAATTGCTTCGTCTTTGTAAGCATCAGAACCTAACCAGTCTTGATTCTGCTTATCAATTAAAGTACGAGTCATCCCCAACTTCAAACCATTTCCATCATCTTTAATCTTCTCCGCTGAATTGAGTAAAACAGCTTTCATTACTTGATGACGGCGAGCATCAAGACTCCAAGCAAGTTGTTGGGGAGCAGGTGATTTTAGGGATTTTCTTAACATCGTATCACTAAATTCTTGCAATAAAGCCACAGTGGCTGTAACGTGAGGTGCGGCAAAACTCGTACCCGTGACCTTTTTAATTTGTCCATTAGGATTGAGCAAGCGAATATTATTCCCAGGTGCCACAATGCTGATGGTACGACGCGGACCTAAATTAAGTTCCTTACCAGCTAAGCGTGCGCTCATTGACTGATTAATAGCTACCAAATTAGAAACGTCAAGTTTTCTAAAAATATTTTCTCGACGAGAGGAAAAAGCAACGTTAATTCCATTAAAATTATCTGTAGGGATGGGAATACCACCCTTACCCTGATTACCTGCAATAGTATATAAAACATTATGAACCCGACTAGACCAATCAACACATAATGTAAGTAAAGCTTTACCATCCAAAACTGGTTCCGGTCTAGGGTCGCGGCTTAAAGGTTCACCAAAGCTAAAGTTAATAGCGCGTACATCATTACCATTTTGCAAAGCAATATGTTGCGTCGATAAACATTCTTCGGGTTGACCCATACCCTTGATAGAACCAACAGCAGAGGAATAGAGACGCGCTCCTGGAGCAATCCCCCGAAACCCTTTATCATTGCTGACCATTACACCAGCAACATTATAGGCATGAGGGTCAACTCCTTTATCAGACTTAGCGGGTTGATTACCCTGAAAAACACCAGCCAAAGACACAGAACGATTTTTAGAAACAGATTTATCTACTCCAAATTGACCAGGACGACCAATTTCCACTTGACCAAGAGCAATTTTTCTACCAGATAAATTATATGGTGGTTTATGTAACCTCAAAGCATCAATACCTTCGCTACTAATAGAAGTAGTCAAAGCAAATACCGGCAAGCTCAAGCAAGAAGCACCACAACCCAAAATCACCCAGATTAGTTTTTTCATAAAAAAGTAGTTGTTGGTTGTTAGTTGTTGGTTGTTAGTTGTTAGTTGATGGTTGTTGGTTGATGGTTGTTAGTTGTTCGGAGTTACCAATCCCCAATTACCAATTACCAATTACCAATTACCAATTCCCAATTCCCAATTCCCATCTCCCATTGTCTAATTTCCAATTTTTCATGAGATAAATCTCAATATTTTGTTACAATGATTACAGAAGAGGACGCTTAAAGACCCACTAGCCATGACCAATAAACAATCTAAAAAACCCGTTGTGATCGCTCCATCCATCCTATCAGCAGATTTTAGTCGTCTTGGTGACGAAGTTCGTGCTGTAGACGAAGCCGGAGCCGATTGGATTCACGTTGACGTAATGGATGGTCGTTTTGTACCTAATATAACGATTGGTCCTCTGATAGTGGAGGCGCTTCGTCCGGTAACTCAAAAGCCTCTGGATGTCCACTTGATGATTGTGGAACCTGAAAAGTATGTAGAGGATTTTGCCAAAGCCGGAGCAGATCACATTTACGTTCATTGCGAGCATAATGCTTCTCCTCACTTGCATCGCACTTTAGGACAAATCAAGGAACTTGGTAAAAAGGCAGGAGTTGTATTAAACCCCGGTACTTCTTTGGATATGATTGAGTACTGTCTGGATTTATGCGATTTGGTGCTGATCATGAGCGTTAACCCCGGTTTTGGTGGTCAAAGCTTCATTCCTGGAGTTTTACCCAAAATCCGCAAGCTGCGTCAAATGTGTGACGAACGCGGACTTGATCCGTGGATTGAAGTTGATGGTGGACTAAAAGTCAACAATACCTGGCAAGTCTTGGAAGCTGGTGCAAATGCAATTGTTGCAGGTTCCGCCGTTTTTAAAGCTAAAAGCTATAAGGAAGCCATCGAGGGTATCCGCAACAGTCAACGTCCCGCACAAGATATACCCAAAGCTTCTTAACATAAGTTAATTAATATTCCCATCACTTGAAACCCCTTCCTTTAATTTAGCGGAGGGAATTTTTTTAATCGCACCATCAGTTCTGAGAAGTCGGGTTTTTTATAACCATTGTCTGGTGTACAGTAGGCTAGTAAAAACCAGACTTCTAATCATTGTCTGGTGAGTTTCGAGAAGTCGGGTTTTTTATAACCATTGTCTGGTGTACAGTAGGCTAGTAAAAACCAGACTTCTAATGATTTTAAATCTAATCTAAAAAGCCCATCAAAGAGTAACTATCATCAACTTCGTTGGATGCAACCGGACGATTACCCATAACAGAATAAGTTTGTGAAACCACCAAATCGCTCTTAGCAATAGGACGAATTCCAGATAAATTCATTGTCTCGGAGTATTGCATCTTGTTTGCCCCAATGGGACGAATTCCCATGATATTTACGGTATCAACAATTTGCAAATCGCTGCTGCTAATGGGACGTTCCCCGGAAACCATCATTGTACCTGCAATATTTAAGTCGCTGCTGGTAATAGGACGATTCCCAGAAATCGCAAGGGTTCCGGTTACTTCTTCTTTTGCAGCATCTGCTTTTACAACCTTATCAGTATTGTTATTTTGATTATCTGTACTCACGTTTTCACCTTTTATATTTTCTAATTTTGTACTGGTTTCCAATCCAGTTTTGATTCGTCTTTGTCTAGTACTGGCTTGTCTACCATTACTGCTGACGGTCATAATTTTATGCCTCTAACAAATAAATTTGACTATGATGACGGTAAATTAAAAATTTACTTTTATTTATTAAGTGTAACTTTAAAAAACCTTGTACAGATATAAGTATCTTTAAAACTGACACATAAGTCAAACTTAATTGTAAAGTATTGTAAACATTAATGTATATAAATTGTCTTCTTTAAATTGCCATTTTCAGTTCGCCAGGCGGCACTATTCGTTACCATTAAATAGGTTAAAGTTTTTGCAAGCTGTATGAAAAATTTTCTGGTAAAAGCCCCTTTTGAACCCACAGGTGACCAGCCTAAAGCAATTAAGCAGCTTGTGGAAACTATTGAAGCAGGAAACCGTTATCAGACCCTTTTGGGTGCAACTGGTACGGGAAAAACTCACACGATCGCAAGGGTGATTGAGAAAATAGGTAAACCGACTCTTGTTTTGGCGCATAATAAAACTCTCGCCGCACAGCTTTGTAATGAGTTACGGGAGTTTTTCCCCGAAAACGCGGTGGAATATTTTATCAGTTACTACGATTATTATCAACCAGAAGCTTATATTCCCGTTACCGATACTTATATAGAAAAAACGGCTCAAATTAATGATGAAATTGATATGTTGCGACATTCCGCAACCAGGTCTTTATTTGAACGTAAAGATGTAATAGTTGTTGCTTCAATTAGTTGCATTTACGGTTTGGGAATGCCTTCGGAATATTTAAATGCTGCAATTCCATTTCAAGTGGGGAGGTCAGTAGACCAGCGGGAAATACTTAGAGACTTAGTATCAGTTCAATACAGCCGTAACGATATAGAAATGGGTCGAGGAAAGTTTCGGGTTCGCGGTGATGTTTTAGAAATTGGTCCGGCATACGAAGATAGAATTATTCGTATTGAATTTTTCGGTGATGAAATAGACGCTATTCGTTACATTGATCCGGTTACGGGTGAAATTCTGCAAAGTTTGACAGCAGTAAATATTTACCCTGCGCGTCATTTTGTCACACCGCAAGATAGGTTAGAAGTAGCTTGTGCGGATATTGAAGCAGAATTAAAAGCCCGTAAAGCAGAATTGGAAGCAGATGGCAAGTTATTAGAAGCCCAACGTATAGACCAACGTTGTCGCTATGATTTGGAAATGTTGCGCGAAGTTGGTTATTGTAACGGTGTAGAAAACTATTCGCGTCACCTTGCAGGGAGGAAACCAGGGGAACCACCAGAATGTTTAATTGATTATTTCCCCAAAGATTGGATGTTGGTGATCGATGAATCTCACGTTACTATTCCTCAAATTCGCGGGATGTATAATGGCGACCAAGCGCGAAAAAAGGTTTTAATTGAGCATGGTTTTCGGCTTCCTAGTGCTGCTGATAATCGTCCTTTAAAAGCCGAAGAATTTTGGGAAAAAGTTAATCAATGTATATTTGTTTCCGCAACTCCTGGTAATTGGGAATTAGAAATTTCTGAAGATAATATTGCTGAGCAAATTATTAGACCAACTGGAGTAATTGACCCAGAAGTGATTGTACGTCCTACTGAAGGTCAAATTGATGATTTATTAGGCGAAATTAAAGATCGAGTAGACCTCAACGAAAGAGTGTTGATTACTACCTTAACCAAGCGAATGGCTGAGGATTTAACGGAATATTTAGAAGATAGCGGCATTCGTGTTAGATATCTGCATTCCGAGATTAATTCGATTCAAAGAATTGAAATTATTCAAGACTTGCGCGATGGTGTGTTTGATGTATTAGTTGGGGTTAACTTGTTAAGAGAAGGTTTGGATTTACCGGAAGTTTCTTTAGTAGCGATTTTAGATGCTGACAAAGAAGGATTTTTGCGTGCTGAGCGTTCTTTAATTCAAACTATTGGTAGAGCTGCACGTCATGTCAAAGGACAAGCCATTTTATACGGCGATAAAATGACCGATAGTATGATAAAGGCGATCGACGAAACCGAGCGTCGTCGAGGTATTCAAATGGCACATAATAAGATGCACAATATTACCCCGAAGTCAATCGTCAAGAAGAAATCCAGCAATGCAATTTTATCTTTCTTAGAAGTGTCACGACGCTTAAATTCACAAGATTTGCAAGTGGTAGACGAACACGTTGATGAAATACCTTTAGAAAATATTCCGCAATTAATTAATAAATTAGAAACCCAGATGAAAGAAGCTGCTAAAAATCTCCAATTTGAAGAAGCGGCAAAATTTAGAGATAGAATCAAGCATTTAAGAGATAAGTTGGTGGGAAGGTGATTAAGTTAGGAGTGAGGAGTTAGGAGTTAGGAGTGAGGAGTGAGGAGTGAGGAGTTAGGAGTTAGGAAAATACCAATTACCAATTCCCAATTCCCAATTACCAATTTTCAAGCTAGGAGTTAATTATGAATTCAATCGCGTTAAATATTCCTAAATTAGATACTCAAGGGTTTAAAGAACTATGTTCAGCAAATGAAGATTTGCAGCTTGAACGTGCATCTACCGGAGAAGTTATTATTATGGCACCGACTTATCCTTGGACGGGAAAGAAAAATTCTAGTATCACCGCTTTACTATGGTTATGGAATGATAATACTAATTTAGGAATTAGTTTTGATTCTTCTACTGGTTTTACCTTACCTAATGGTGCTGTGTATTCTCCCGATGCTTCTTGGGTAAGTAATCAAAAATGGGATGAATTAACCCAAAAACAACGAGAAGAAGAGTTTTCACCACTTGCACCGGATTTTGTTGTAGAGTTACGTTCGAGTAGTGACTCGCTCAAAAAGCTGCAAAATAAAATGGCAGAATATATTGACAATGGAGTTCGCTTGGGTTGGTTAATTGACCCCAAAAATAAAATAGTAGAAATTTATCGACCAGGAAAAGAAGTAGAAATATTGAATTCACCCCAAACTGTCTCTGGTGAAGATGTTTTACCGGGGTTTGAGTTGAATTTGATTAAGATTTGGTAGTTTTAATTTTCCCAAATAACTTGAATGTATTGGTTTATAGCATCATATTGGTCTGCCATCCGTGAATATTTTGCTAACTTGTTTTTTTGCGATCGCGATGTTTGTTCCTAGCTAAATACACATTATTCAACTAGAAGTCGGATTTCTATGATACTTGTGTGGCAATACAGATATTCAAAGAAACCCGATTCTTTGTAAATCCCGTAGTTGAAAATACTTATCAAAAAAAAAACAGGTATATTAAAACCTTTAACTGCAAGTCAGTTAGTAAATTATTGCATTAAATGTTGTCCAGTTTACAAAGTATTAACATTAACTACTTCTGATACGGGTATTTCTACTCCTTCTTTAAGACCAAAATGTTTGTCCATCAAAGTAGATACTTGTTCTGCCTGAATTTTGCTGTAGCGAGTTTTATCTGGCATGATCAAGTTGGGTCCTGCTTTACAATTTTTCATGCAGCCCGTACCTTTAATCGCAACTTGGTCTTCTAAACCACGTTCGCTGATCGAAGCTGCTAAAGCTTGACACAGCTTTTGACCACCGCGCTTCATACAGCTAGATTTTTGACACACTAATATATTTTTTTTAACTGATTTCTCTTTCGGCTTCTCTGTCGGGATAGTCTGTACTTCTTCTGGGATTTCCACTGATCTACGAGCAGCCATAACTCGTTCGGCTTTTAATTTGACTTCACCCGTTTTGGTATCATATCTTCTTTCACCTACGACCTGTAACCAAGTGCCAGGGGGTAAACGTAAATCGAAAGCAATTCTTAAATGTTTAGCTAATTTAATATAGCGTTCGCCTTCAGAAGTCGCTAATAGTAAACCTTTGAGCTTGTAACCATCCTTGATTACAAAATCTAAAAATCGCCCTTCAAGACAAAATTCTGACACTTCACTACACTGAGATTTTCCCATGATTATTTAACCAATTTTGTATAACAATCAACAACTGATCCAAAGCTAAAACGGGAGCAAGGATTTACACCCAGATGACCCTCTAATTGTCTAATTACAGATGTCTCGGACGATAATTAAAACATTCCTTAAGAGTAATGATTAGCTCTTGGCGGGAAGCATTTAATTGCCGCATCACACTCCAAAGTTGAATCGCAGCAGCGGTATTAGCAATTTCAACTGTTAAAGGTTGATTAGGACTACACGAACAAGGAATGTGTAATTCCTCCAACCTTTTATAGACTTGCCAACGGTCTGCCCAATTCACCTCAACAACGTGTTTTGTCTGTGACTGCAAATCAAACGATTTCAAGATAGGTACCCTCAAAGTGCAATAAACTTGCAGTAGTTGTTTACAATGCATTGCATTCAACTTTGCAACTCAGTTTCTCTCAAACCATTATAAATTAAATGCAAAGATTTCTCAGTAACTTTTGAAAAAAAATAAAAATTTTTTATCAGTTGACAGTTGACAGTTACCCATTAGCGACCAGGCATTAAAAGGGATTGCAGTGATTTCACGGATTTAATTACCCATTACCTACTCCCTTTTCCGGAAAAATCTGCCAATTTGGCTTGTTAAAACAAAAATACTCGCTATTTTTAAGTAAGTTTACTCAAATCTTATCTGTAAGTACTTTTATTTAAATGTACTTATCAGATTCGTTGATTTGAATGTTCTTGCATTGCTTGCCTAAATCCTAAGTGATTTTGCAGCTATAAGCTTTCAAGTGCAGGCTTTAGATAAAATGGCAAACTCAATTAACTCAATTAAGCAAAAAAAGATGTCAATAAGGTGAGAAAAATATGTTTGTAACTAGTAAAAATTGAGTTAAAAACTCAAAAATCTGTAATATTTTACAGACATCATTTGATTTTTATGGTGTTAAGATATAAAAACGAAGTAATTAGCAAATCAGCGATAATAAGCGAGGAGAACAATGGCTAACACACAAACTTTATTACAAAATTTTGGTCAGGTTTATGATAATCCAGTGTTACTTGACAAGAGCGTTACAGAGCCAGTTTGTGAAGGTTTTAACGTTGTCTTAGCGAGTTTTCAAGCCCTATACATACAGTACCAAAAACATCATTTCGTTGTAGAAGGTTCCGAATTCTATTCACTACACGACTTTTTCAGCGATTGCTATGAAGAAGTGCAAGGTCATGTCCATGAAATTGGAGAACGATTGAACGGACTTGGTGGTGTACCTGCTGCTTCTTTCAGTAAATTAGCCGAATTATGCTGCTTTGAACCAGAATCCGATGGTATCTATTCTTGCCGTCAAATGATCGAAAATGACTTGAGTGCAGAGCAAGCTATGATTGGTGTAATTCGTCGTCAAGCTTCTCAGGCTGAGAGTTTGGGTGATAGAGCTACACGGCATTTATACGAGCAAATTCTTCTCAAAACTGAAGAGCGTGCCTATCATTTATCTCACTTCTTGGCTAAGGATAGCTTAACTTTAGGATTTGTTCAATCTGCTAGTAACTAACATTCTTCTGCTCGAATTAACACAGGCTTTCCTAGATTTTACTGAAGAAAATTTTCCATATAATTCAACTTTTTAATTGATGGCAGAAGATACATCCTTATCTCTCTGTCATTTTTTATTCGCTATTGAGTTAATTTATGATACCTTGGCTCAAGTCTATACTAAATATTAAATTTGATAATTATTCTCATTTATTTTTATTTGATGAATTTTAATTGATATTTTATATTTATAGTAATTTAGTCTTTTTGATTTAATTGTTTCAAGTAATTATTTAAAGTAATTAAAGTAATTAAAAGTATTTCTCAACTTCTTACAACTTCTTACTTAAGTTGTTAATTAAATTCAATCAATTATCAAATTCACTTAATTAGTGAACTACCTACAGTGACGCTTCGCGTACACCGCTTTGCTTCCTGCCCAACAGAAAGCTTCGAGTGGATTTTTTGCGTCCTCCCTTACTGCGACTTACATCTGGGCGACAGGCTTCTTGATGAAGTTGTTCATGGGGGAAACCCCCCGCTCTGCACACTTCATCGCTTTATCCCCCGTTCCAGAGGAGCCAGTGCCATGGGCGGGTTTCCCGACTTGAGGCAACTGGCGTGTCAAAATCCGTAGTCCCTCACAAGAGAGGTTAATGCTTGCGTTAATATCCCTGTCGTGCCTAGTTTGGCAATTATCACAAGTTCAAAATCTTACATCAAGCGGCAAACTTCCGACTTGATTAAGGCAGACATGACAATTCGCTTTTATTTCGTAGTACATTAGATCCAATACGTCCATTAACTGAGGATGTGCATGATTCAATACCACCTGTTCCTAAAACAGAAAATAAACCAGGGAAAAAATAAAAATTGACCGGGGAACGCCGGCCGCCGGTCAGCTTACTGCCCGCCATTGCACGGCGGAGTACCGCTGACTTTGGTCAAGTACTAATAGTCCACCAGATTAATTATGATGGCTTGTAGTTGGAATGCGCGCCCTTAATTTACAGCGCTAAAAGCTGCTAAGCAGCCGCTTCGCTAATGCAACTACGAACCTGTCATAACTAACGTGGTGGACTGAATGAAAATTACTCAAAGTTCGTAGTAAGTCGCTCTAGCCCCTAATTTAAAGACTAAAGTTCTTACTACAAACAACTACTCCCATTTGATCTCAAATCGAGTCTAAATATCAAGCAATTGCAGTTTTCGTGAATTACGGATTAATAACGTGAAAGTAAATTGCCGCTACTAAAATGTTTCCAGCCAGCAGAATAGCGCTAACTAACGTGCGGAAAGGGAAAGGTGCTTTAGCATCCGTTTGAGCAACATCTACACCAACTTTAGCCATAATCGTTCTCCTAAATTTAAGGACTTCTCAACAAATACCAAAAAGATGTCGTTTTTCGCCAAATTCGTTAGAAAGATTTTCATAAAATGCTTAAAACTCGCCAATACTCTAATTTTTTGTCAAGATAAATACTATAGATAGTTGACTATTCGACAGCCGCATGGTACGAACTACGAACTAAAGGACCGGAGCGGACATGAGAAAATCCTAACTGACGTGCTATTGTAGCCAATTCCTCAAACTCTTGTGGTGTCCAATATTTTTGCACGGGTAAATGGTCTAAGGATGGTCGCATATATTGACCGATTGTCAGGCGATCGCACTTTACATTACGCAAATCTTTCATCGTCTCGATGAGTTCTTCGACTGTTTCACCGTGTCCCAACATCAAGCCCGATTTAGTCGGTATGGTAGAGTCAATTTGTTTAACTATTTGCAATACTCGTAAAGAGCGATCGTACTTTGCTCCTCGGCGCACGGGACTTTGTAAGCGTCGCACTGTCTCGATATTATGGTTGTAGCAGGCTGGTTTTGCATCGACAATTACTTTAATCGGCTGCGTTTGTCCGTAAAAATCTGGTGTGAGTACCTCAATTTGAGTTTCACCATTGAGTTGACGAATATTTTCTATTGTTTTGACAAACCAACTCGCACCTCCGTCAGATAAATCATCGCGAGCGACAGAAGTTAAGACTACATAGCGTAATCCTAAAAGCTGTACCGCTTTCGCTACTTTTAATGGTTCTTCCGCATCTAAAGCCATTGGTGCATGACCTTTATCTACTTGACAAAACGCACATGACCTGGTGCAAGTGGGACCCATTAACAGGAAGCTGGCAGTTTTTTGTGAATAACACTCTCCCCGATTCGGGCAACGTCCTTCTTCACAAATTGTGTGAATTTGCCGCTGTTTAACAATCTGCTGAACCGTGGAGATTTCGCTGGCTTTACCAATAGGGCGACGTAACCAAGTTGGCATTGCCGTAATTTCCGATCTAAGAGAAGCTTTTGAAGAAGTCATAGACAACATCTTTAAATAATGGGAATTATCAGTTAACGGTTAACAGTTACAGCATTATATTATGAAGCTCTTGTAAGATGGGCATCCCTGCCCATCCTTGCTGAAAAAATGTATGAAAATGATTTTGCGTGATTTTGAAAACCTTGGGAGACGCGATCTAACACGTCTCTACATTTAAAATTCATACTTCATTGATTCCCAAACCGTTCGTAAATGTCTATGCCTAGCTATACATATATAGACAAAGCTAGACATTTACGTTTGTAGTTTTAGTCCAAAGTCCCAAAACTACAGGCACAAACGGCAGTGCCTCTATCCCATTCATAAAGTTTGGGATTACTTTTCTTGCTATATTTAGACTTCCATTGGTGTCAGCATTGATTGTTTTACCTGTGGATGTCTTATATAAACCACGCTTTACACGTTTGCCACTAAACACAGGTTTAATATCAGATTTTGCTTTGTAGCTAGGTAACGTATCGTTGTCCAAAGCACTAGCTTTACTGGTATAACTCTCTTCTGTTAAAACGACTTCAATGCCAGCTAGTTGCGCTTTGTACGTTAGCAAATTAATCAGTTTTGTATGAGGAATTTTGGTAAAAGCTTGATTATTCTTCTTACCAATATTGATGTCTTGCTTCCACCCCTGGTTGTTGCCTATAATTATTTGACCAACGCTGTTTGATTGACACCAAATAATTACTCTACGACTAACAGTATGGAGGTAATTATCAATTCTTCTATCACGCTTAGTGTTGAGTTCTTTAATCTGTTTCCAAGCTTCAATTGATTGGGATGCAGCTACTCTTTTATTGAAGAATTGGTTAATACTTTTCAACGGTCTACCATTAATCAACAAAGGCTTTATAGCTGGATGATTGGATGTTATAGCCATTAAATTATTAAGCCCTAAATCTATACCTGCGGCATATTTACCTGTTGATTTAACAGTCTGATCAACTGTATAGACAACTTCAATAACATAGTGATTAAGTTTAGGAACAATTCTGACTTGATTTATATTTTTTGCTTTAGTGGGAATTTCAATTTTAGCTTGAGAAAGCTTAATAACTCCTTTGGTTAGAGCAGATTTTGATAAGGCATCTATTGGATAAATAACAATATTTCTGCCATGTTCTTTATGTTTATACCCAGGCATTTTAGGTTTACCAAGATATTTCTCAGGATTTTTAAACCAATCTTTTAACGCAGCTAACCAACCTTTCCAGGCTTCAGAAATTCTACGTACAATCTGCTTACTCACCTTAGTTGGTAAGTATCGGTAAGCTTCTAAGGTTTTTGTTTCATGGTAGATATCGATTGAGTTGTAATACTTTTTAGTTTTAAAAAAATATTGACGTTGTACATAGTTAGCTGCATTGTAAAGATGCTTTGATTGTAAAGCTAAGTAATCGCAATATGACCAAAATCTGTGCTGTCGTCGGATAATATGCTTTTCGACTAATTGCATTTGACTCGACCTTCAAATGTTGTTACACTCATATTATATATGACAGCTTCACCAAAGCAACATGGCTAGAAAAAAGATTTATTCCGAAACTAAGCGCAGGTTTACAATGACTTTGACTCAAACAGCAATTGAATGGCTTGAACACAAACAAATAGAATTGCAAGCTGGAAGTTTGAGTGATGTAATAGAACGTATGGCGCGAAAAAATTACCCAAATCAGTAAGAATGAGTAGCTTTGTCACGCAATTAGCTTACAGCATTATACCCCGATCAACAATCAAAAATAGACTTTGAAGAAATCTATAAATTAAACCAGTAATAACCAGATTGTCATGTTTTATATAACACCTATATAATTGCTATTTTCGCGGGAAATACTCTCCCCCAATCAATATATATTTTGGATATAGTGGGAGAACTCTAGTATGTGTTCTCGGCGAAAACGCTATTTAAACCTAAATTATCTTTTAGAGCGAATCATTGTGGCAAATAATAAAATTTTAGTTATTGATGACACTACAGTAGTCAGGGTAAAAGTACGAGAAATGCTACCTCCAGGGAACTTTCAGGTACTAGAAGCAAAAGACGGTTTAGAGGGACTTAAATTAATCCGTAAGGAAAAATTTAGTTTGATTATGCTGGATTTCCTATTACCAAAAATGAGCGGATGGGAAGTTTACCAAGAAATTCAGTCACAACCAGATTTAAGAAAAACCCCTTTAGTTGTAATGTCAGGACGTAAGGAGGAAGTTACAGAAAAAATTTCTGAACCGTTTGAACATTTTGAATTTCTCAACAAGCCTTTTGACCAAAAACAGCTAATTAGCTCAATTAAAGCAGCAATGGCCAAAGCGAAGCAACCTCGAATGCTACCCGTCGCTGCTGCTGCTGCAAATACGAATGTATCGAATGGAACTAATGGAACTAATGGAACGACATCTGCTGAATATTCTAATTCCGACGCTGAAATACATACACTCAACGAACAAATGGCAAAAATGCAAGCAGAAATAGACGGTTTGAAAAAACAGTTAACCCAAGTAGTCGCTTATATCAAACAAAAAATGAAATAACAAAAGTTTAAACCTAAAATCTATGTTCAATTCTTAGCCTGGTTAAACGGGCTTTTTTATTTTGCAAAAAAATAATAAGTAATAATACTTAATAAATATTTTTGTTATCCAAATAAGATATTTTAATGTTTTTTTCTATTAAGTGATGATGATGCAACTAACTTGACGGGAACAATAGAACTAAGAATGTACTTTAAATCAAAAAAACGAGAAAAAATGATTTTATCATCAGATATATTTCCCGCAATTTGTGGCTATAGCATCATTGAGCAAATTTATTCAAGCAGCCAAACTATTGTTTACAGGGGAGTTAGACGAAAAGACCAAAAACCCGTGATTATTAAACTTATGGGAATTGAACATCCCACTTCCCAACAAATCATCCAGTTCCGACATCAGTATTTTATCACTCAAAATTTAGATGTACCTGGTATCATCAAATCTTACAGTTTAGAAAAATATGGCACAAGCTATGCTTTTGTAATGGAAGACTTTGGTGGAATTTCCCTTGCAGATGAAATGGATAGTTGGAATTACCAAAAAATACGTCAAACTCCTGATTTTCTCAATTATTTTCTCGATATAGCCATCAAAATAGCATCAGCTCTTGAGCAATTACATCATCATCATATAATTCATAAAGACATTAAACCGGACAATATTTTAATTAATCCTATTACTAAACAAGTAAAAATAACTGATTTTAGTATCGCTTCTGTTTTATCTAAAGAAATTCAATTTCTTACCAATCCTGGCATTATAGAAGGGACGTTAGCTTATATCTCCCCGGAACAAACTGGCAGAATGAACCGGGGTATTGACTATCGTAGTGATTATTATTCTCTTGGTGTAACTTATTTTGAATTGCTAACTGGAGAGTTACCTTTCAATCATCAAAATCCCTTAGATTTGATTTACTCCCACATTTCTAAACATCCACCAATTGAGAAAATTATTAGCTCGAAAGCTTCTGAGATTATATCTAATATTATTTGTAAATTGATGGCAAAAAATGCCGAAGACCGTTATCAAAGTGCCTTGGGATTAAAACACGATTTAGAATTATGCTTGAATAATTTACTAAATAATAAAGAAAATCACCAAATTATAGAAACTTTCGAGTTAGCAACAAAAGATATTTCCAACCATTTTATAATACCTGAAAAACTTTACGGTCGAGAAATAGAAGTCCAAGAATTACTTGCTGCCTTCGATAGAGTTATTAATCATCACCAACATCATCTAGAAAAATCAGAAATAGTTAAAGGTGTAGAGATGGTTCTGGTAAAAGGTGATTCTGGAATGGGTAAAACCGCCGTGGTAAATGAAATTTACAAACCTGTTATTAGAGAAAAAGGTTACTTTATTCAAGGAAAATTTCATCAATTACAACAGAATATTCCCTTTTTAGGATGGGTTAAAGCTTTAGAGAATTTAATTGAACAATTATTAAGTGAAAACGATACCCAAATTAAACAATGGAAAGCTTCTATTCTCTCTGTTTTAGGCGACCAAGCCCAAGTAATAATTAATTTAATTCCCGCATTAGAATTGATTATTGGACCGCAGCCTAAAGCCACAGAATTATCTGGGATTGCGGCTCAAAATAGGTTGAATTTTTTATTTCATAAATTCATTCAAATTTTTGCAATTAGAAAACATCCTTTAGTTATATTTTTAGATGATTTACAATGGGCAGATGCGGTTTCTTTGAGCTTTATCCAGCTATTAATGAGTGAGAATCATATTGTCAATAATCTACAAACACAGCGGAATAATTTAGGCATTAAAATACCTAACTTTACATCCACAAATACAAATCAGAATCAAAATCAAAATGCTTTACTATTAATTGGGTCTTACAGAGACAACGAAGTTTCCATTACCCATCCACTTTATTTTACAATCGGAGAAATTGCGAAAACAAGTGTAAAAATCAGTTCTATAAATTTAGAACCTTTAGACCAAAATGATATAGGTATTTTAATCGCTGAAACTCTTAAATGTGAAGTAGATAGTGTTATTGCATTAACACAAGCAATATTTGCTAAAACTAAAGGAAATCCGTTTTTTATTCACCAATTCCTCAAGAGTTTATACAAAGATAAAGCAATTAAATTCAACTATCAAATTGGTCATTGGGAATGCGATGTTGCAAATGTAAGAAAATTAGCTCTTACAGATGATGTCGTGGAATTTCTAGCACTTCAAATCAAAAGGCTACCAACATATAATCAAAAAATACTCAAATTTGCTGCCTGCATAGGCAATAAATTTGACTTACAAACTCTTTCCACAATCAATGAAACCCATCCAAACGATACGATAACAGAGTTGTGGGATTCTGTAATAGAAGGATTAATTTTACCTATTGATAAAAAAAATGATTCATCAAATCAAGATGATCCAACAACAGCATTAATTTTTGATGGCGCTAGCGCCTATGGCGATAATCAAATATCATTAGGTCATTGTAACGCAAGTCAATTCAAATTTATACATGACCGAGTTCAACAAGCTGCTTATTCTTTAATTCCCGAATCAGAAAAACAGCAAATTCATTTAAAAATAGGAGAATTGTTATTAAATAAAACTTCTGCTACATCTTGGGAAAAAGATATTTTTGAAATTGTCAATCAGTTCAATAAAGCTTTGGAATTAATCGACGTTCAGCAAGAACGCAACGAGTTAGCAAAAATGAACTTAATTGCTGGAAGAAGTGCTATCTCATCAACAGCTTATCAAGAAGCATTAAAGTATTTAACTGTTGGGAGAGAACTACTTGTTTCAAATTGTTGGGAAACGGAATATGAGCTAACTTTGGGGTTATATGAAGCCCTAGCAGAGGTTACATATCTAATAAGTGATTTTCCGGCTTCAGAAGAGTTTATAGAAGTAGTGTTGACACAAGCTAAAACACTATTAGAAAAAGTAAAAGTTTATGAAATTAAAATTCAAGTTTATACATCTCAAAATAAACTTGTAAAAGCAATTAGTATAACCCGTGAAATATTAAAAGAGTTTGGAGTTACTTTTCCCGAACAACCTAGTCAGGAAGATATTCAAAAAGAACTTAAAAAAACTGCTGCAATTATTGGAGATAGAAGTATTGAAGAATTAACAAATCTACCTGCAATCACCGATGCAAATAAACTGGCAATCATGCGTATTGCTTCTAGCATGATTCCACCTACCTATATAGCAGATCAGCAATTATTTTCACTGATTGTTTTGTCACAAATTAATCTATCCGTTCAATATGGTAGTAGTTATTTATCGGCATTTTACTATGGATGTTATGCAATCCTATTAAACAGTATTATGGATGATATTGAAACTGCTGACAAATTTGGTAAATTGGCTTTAAATCTAGTAAAAAAATCTGATGACAAAAATATAAAAACTAGAACATTTTACGTTCTTGGTGCTTTTATTGTTCATGGAAAGTCACATATTAAAGAAACTTTACCGCTGTTACTCGATGCTTATCAAACAGCATTAGAAATTGGCAGTTTAGATTTTGTTGGCTATTCTGCAAAAGAGATTTGTCAACATTACTATTTTATGGGTCAAGAACTTACGGCAATAGAACAACAAACACAAAATTATATTAATACTTTAGAAACATTAAAACAATCGACTACATCTAACTGCTGTAAAATATTTCAGCAATCAGTTCACAATTTACAATCAAAAAACGAAAATCCTTGTATTTTATCAGGTGAAGCTTACAATGAAAACCAATCAATAGCTTCAATGATCGAAGCAAAAGATATATCAGGACTTCACTACTTATATTTACATAAACTGATTCTTTGCTATTGGTTTGAAGCATACGAACAAGCTCAAGAAAATGCTACCCAAGCAAAACTATATTTAGCTGGTGGAGCAGGATTTATCTCAATCCCTAACTTCCATTTTTATGAATCTTTAACAGCTTTAGCCTTATATTCTCAGGGAGAATCAGAACAAGAAAATTTACTTACCCTAGTCGAAGCCAATCAGATAAAGTTAAAAAAATGGGCGTATTATGCTCCCATGAATTATTTACATAAATTTTATCTGGTAGAAGCCGAATTATATAGAGTTACAGATCAATACCTTGAAGCAATAGATTGTTACGAACTTGCTATTAGTGGAGCTAAAGAAAACGAATATACCCACGAAGAAGCATTAGCTAACGAACTTGCTGCTAAATTCTATTTGAAATGGGGTAAACAAAAAATAGCCAAAGCTTATCTTGATGACGCTTATCATGGTTATATTCGTTGGGGTGCAAAAGCTAAAGTAAAGGATTTACAAAAACGCTATCCTCAATTACTTAGTCATATTCTTTTACACAAAGAAACAGATTTTCATCCCCAGGAGAAAATTTCTGGAAGTAAAGCTACACGTCTACCTGAAATTAGTAATCGTAAAAGTATTTCTGGTTCTAACAGTACTATTTCCGCATATTTAGATTTAGAATCAGTCATTAAAGCTTCTCAAGCACTTTCCGAACAAATAAAATTAGAAGATTTGCTTTCTACATTAATGGAAGTAATTACCCAGAATGCAGGAGCTTCCAAATCTGCCTTAATATTAAACAAAAATACTAAATTAGACTTAGAACTTACTGCAATTAGTTGTAATTCTAATACCTCTTCCATTTTCACAGAATTACCATGTATTCCCTTAGAATCTAGCACAACTGTTCCAGTAGGTTTAATCAATTACGTCAAACGCACTAAGGAAACCATAGGAATAGATGATACTACAATTCCAAACTTTTTACTTGCTGATAGCTATATACTCAGCGAAAAACCCAAAAGCATATTGTGTATCCCAATCATTAATCAAGGCAAATTATTTGGAATTCTTTATCTTGAAAATAAGTTGACAGCAGGAGTATTTACTCGTAATCGCATAAAGTTACTGAATTTAATTACTAATCAAGCTGCAATTTCCCTTAAAAATGCAATACTTTATAATAATTTAGTAGAAGCCAAAGAAGATTTGGAACATTACAATCAAAGCTTAGAGGAAAAAGTTGCGCGGAGAACCCAAGAAATTAGTGATAAAAATCAAATTTTGAAACAAGCTTTACAAGACTTACAAAGTACCCAATCCCATTTGATTCAAACTGAGAAAATGTCAAGCTTAGGGCAAATGGTAGCGGGAATTGCCCATGAAATTAATAATCCAGTAAATTTTATTCATGGCAATATTAATCATGCTAATCAATACGTTAAAGATTTACTCGATTTGATTGCTATTTATCAGCAAGAAAATACAAATTATAACTCTATTGTTGCCAAAAAATCTTCAGAAATGGATTTAGATTTTATCATCGAAGATTTACCCAAACTTCTCAAATCAATAGAAATAGGAACTTCACGTATTCGTACAATTATTTTAGGTTTACGTAATTTCTCTCGCTTAGATGAAGCAGAAATAAAAACCGTGGATATCCATGAAGGAATAGAAAATACTTTGATGATTTTGCAACACCGATTTAAAGCAAAAGATAGTCGTCCAGAAATCCAAATCATTAAAGAATATGGACAACTATCTCAAATTAGTTGTTATCCAGGTCAACTTAATCAAGTGTTTATGAATATTCTTAGTAATGCCATCGATGCATTAGAAGATTCACAAACAAACCATCAAACAAGAGAAAATTTGATAATTCGTATTGTTACAGAAATCCTCAATTCCAATACAGCAAGAATTCGCATTTCAGATAACGGTTCTGGAATTGAACAAAAAGTAAAACGGAGAATATTTGACCCGTTTTTTACTACTAAACCTGTAGGAAGTGGTACGGGATTGGGTTTATCAATTAGCTATCAAATTATTGTTGATAAACACAAAGGTCAATTAATTTGTAATTCCACAGTGGGAGAGGGAACTGAATTTATAATTGATATACCGATGCAGTTGTGCCATCAATAAAAATCACTATCATATTGATAAGCTTTCAAGCTCGTATCTTTTGGCATACTTCACAAGTACATCAACGAATATCGTAAACAAATCAAACATTTCATTGACTAATTCCAAAGCTTCTTCCTCTACATCTTTTTCTAACTTTATATTAGAAATAGATTCTACACTTTCAACGGAATCCATACTATGATTAGAATCAATTGAGTAATGATGCATTCCGAAATATTTATATTCAATACCAGAAGTTAATTCTAATTCTTTAGCTACCAAAGTAGTCGTTGATAGGAAAATATCTGCTATTGCTTCTATTGCTTCTATTGCTACTAATTTATGAATCGGAGCAGCCTTATAAGTACATCGATATATTTCATAAAATGTTTGTCGCGAAACTTGAATTTCTTTACTCCAAATAAATCTTGTTGCATCTGTAAAAGTCGATGCCATATCGAAACCTAACTTTGTCAAATCTTCTAAAAACCAAATCCAATGACCATCATCTTCATAGGTATGTTGATTGATGATAGCTTGAATTGGGTCATTTGTTGATTCATCTCGCCAAACATATCGATTTAACTCTCCAAATCCCATCACAAAAGGTACAAAACAAGGTGCAAAACCAAGTCTTTGTCTGGGTGGAATACTTTTATCTTCTAGAAATTCAAAAAATTCCAACTTCGCAAACTCTTGCTTCTTCTTCTCAATATGTGCCAGAACTTCTTTCATCTCTAATATTCCTTATTCAAACTGCTTAGTTAGCAAAAAACAAAACGAAAGCGCATCGAAACGGGTAGTAAGCAGCCTGTTAAGTTAATTTAACCTAACTTAATGAAAATTTTAGAATTCATTAGCTTAAAAAAATAGGTACTCAGATAACAATTTTAATATTTTTTTAATCTTTGTCTAGAAGTCGGGTTTTTATGACTATTTTGTGATGTTACGGAATATTTATCCTAAAAACCCGACTTCTCTAATTTTTGTCCAACTCACTATACTTACAAAAATGACTGTCCACAATTTGCGAACAGCCATTTGATGTTGATCAAAAATAACTCTTATTTATTCACGAAAAATCATCTTCAAACTGCTTCTTGAAAAAGCAAGTGAAGACGTAAATACCAATTAAGGTTGTTGAGTTGTAACTACACTGACTTGAGGATTAACAAGCATCGATTGCTGCAACATCGGAGTGTTCGCAACAGAGTTATTCGCCAATGTAAATAAAGGATTTGATAGAATTCCGGCTATAGAAGTAGCAATTAAAGTTACTACCAAACCAACTTGCAAAGGTCTTAACCCAGGTAAATTCCAACTGATTGGGGGATAATTCTTGACTGCATCGGACATTTCTTGGGGTTCCTTGACTACCATCATTTTAACCACACGAATGTAGTAGTAGATCGAAACCACACTAGTGACTAACCCCAGTAAAACTAATCCATAAAGACCAGCTTGCCAACCTGCCCAAAACAGATAAATTTTACCAAAGAACCCAGCCAAAGGAGGAATACCTCCCAAAGAAAGCAAAGAAAGACTTAATCCTAAAGTCAAAAGTGGGTCTTTCTGATATAAACCAGAGTACTCGGTAATTTGGTCGGTTCCCGTCCGCAGGGAGAACAAAATTACGCAGCTAAAACCACATAAGTTCATAAACAGGTAAACTAGCAAGTAAAACATCATGCTCGAATATCCTGCTTGTGTACCGGCAATCAAGCCAATCATCACAAACCCTGCTTGAGCAATGGATGAATAAGCTAGCATCCGCTTCATACTGGTTTGAGCAAGAGCGACCACATTACCCAATATCAGGCTTAATACCGCTAGAGCAGTAAATACAAATCTCCACTCACCAGCGACGAGGGGGAAAACTGATGTTAGCAACCGGATAGCCAAAGCAAAACCCGCAGCTTTAGAACCCACAGATAAAAACGCAATTACCGGAGTCGGTGCGCCTTCATATACATCCGGTGTCCATTGGTGAAAAGGTGCCGCAGAAATTTTAAAGCCAATACCAGCAATTACAAATACCAAAGCAATCACTACACCCAAAGACTGACCTAAGTTTGCCGCTTCAATACCATTGGCGATCGCGCTTAGTTGAGTTTGTCCGCCGGATAAACCGTATAGTAGAGAAACGCCATACAAAAATACAGCCGTACTAGAAGCACCAATCAATAAATATTTGAGTGCGGCTTCATTTGAGCGTGGGTCACGCTTGGTATAACCTGTCAATAAATAAGAGGAGATACTCAGGGTTTCTAAGGAGATGAAAATCATCACCAACTCATTCGCCCCTGATAAAAACATCGCTCCCAGAGTAGCGGTGAGCAAAATAGCAATAAATTCTGCTAATGCCGTACCACTTTGTTCAACGTAGCGAATTGACATCAAAATGGTGACAGCCGCAGATAGTGCAATAATACCGCGAAACATCACACTCAGGTCATCGCCGTTAAACGCACCAAGAAATGAGATGGGATTAATATTGTCCCATTGAAAATACAACGCGACGATAGAAGCAAGTAAACCTGCTACTGCTAGATATCCAATCCAGCGCGAAGACGAACGTCCTAAAATCAAATCTACGATCAAAACCCCTAAGAAGGTGATTATTACAATTCCTTCCGGTACTATCGTTCCAGCATTTAACTGGGATGCGAGATTAACAAAATCCATGAGATATATAGGTTTTGACTCCACCGACTTTCATACTAACTGTGTTAATTCTATTGTTTTTTCCCAAATATTCATCACTTAGGGATGACGATAAACCAAAATTCTTCTTTTAATTTTACTCTTGCTGCTCTGGCTGCCCGACTCAGCCTGGGAACTAGTGCTTCATGTGATTAATTCTGGCGGGTAATTCGTAATTCCTAGTGCGTTGGCGTAGCCTACCCGGAGGGCAAAGCGTGACGCGAAGCGCATCATAGGGCATACTTCTAGCTCGCTATTGGCTATCTGGGAGCGTCTCGCTCCCACTACCAAGGGACTATCAAAATTAATCACATGAACCATTAAGTCTGGTAATCAAAATAATAAGTAGGGACATTCCACTTGTGAAATATCCCTACTTAAAAATAATATTTAGCTTAAGGCAATACTAAAAACGGTTTAAAAGTGCCATTATCAACGAAGTGTTAGCCAAGCATGAGCTTACGCTTAGAATATCGCAGATACTCAAGTTTTTATCCGTTTACAGTATAGCTATGATTAAAATCAATCAAATATTAAGACTTGCATAATACCTAATAGCTATTATCTCTACCCCAGCTTCCCCCACCGGAGCGTCCGCCACCGGAGCGTCCGCCACCGCCACCACCACCGCCTCTGTCTTCTCGCGGCCTGGCTTTGTTAACTTTCATAACTCGACCCATCCATTCGGCACCATCCAAGGCTTGAATAGCTTCGTTTTCTGCGGCTTCTGATTCCATTTCCACAAAACCAAAACCTCGCGCTCTACCAGTTTCCCTATCGGTAGGTAACTGAACACGCTTCACACCACCGTACTCAGCAAACACCTTAGTAAGGTCTTCCTGAGTAACATCGTATGCTAAATTTCCAACGTAGATTGACATAAAACTCTCCAGAATCCAACCGTGCAGAGGCGACATCCGGAAAGCTGCTTGCGACTTTTACTTAATAACAAGAACACAATTACCGAACGTACTTCTCCTGCATTATCTTATCACAACTTTTTTCCCCAAACTACGCCATATCAAAACAAGTATCAGTTTTTACTATATTATCGATAATTTCTGACCACGGATTGAAAGGGATTCCACGGATTTAATTACTAATTACCCATTAAAAAACGTTTTTATGTAAAAAATTGTAAAATATGCTTGTCAAAAAACCTTGTTATTCTTACTTGGTAAGTATTTGATCATCGCCTATCGCCATGCCAATTCCTTGGGAAAAATTGCAATGAATAAAAATGGTAGTCGCCAATTATGCCCAATATAAGTTAAAGATTGAACAGGACTGCCTTTCTCGATCAACCAATTTGAATAATCTTACCTAGAGTCGGCATTTCCATTGTCTTTCGGGAAGATATTAAGGCTTTCAATCGGGTCAAGCAGTTAATCTAACAGTTATTGCTTGCTCCGTAGTGAAATTATATCTTGACATTTTCCTATTGATTGTCCCCTAAATGACTGTTTAGCGAAGCCGCTATTTTTTTCTTGAAACTTCCATGTCAACTCTCGTTATTGTCGAATCTCCAACCAAAGCTAAAACTATTCGTAACTACTTGCCATCGGATTATCGAGTAGAAGCTTCTATGGGTCATGTACGTGACTTACCGCAGTCAGCCAGTGAAATTCCCGCTGCTGTCAAAGGACAACAATGGGCTCAGTTGGGAGTGAATGTAGAAGCTAATTTTGAACCGTTATATGTCGTTCCCAAAAACAAAAAACAAATTGTCACTCAGCTAAAAGAAGCGCTAAAAGAAGCAACGGAACTAATTCTGGCTACTGATGAAGACCGAGAAGGGGAAAGCATTAGTTGGCATTTATACCAATTGCTCAAACCAAAAGTTCCCACAAAGCGGATGGTGTTTCATGAGATTACCTCTGAAGCGATTAAAAAAGCGCTGCAAAATACCCGTGATGTAGATGAACAACTAGTTCGCGCTCAAGAAACGCGACGGATTTTAGACCGACTCGTGGGCTATACCCTTTCACCTTTGTTGTGGAAGAAAATCGCCTGGGGTTTATCTGCTGGAAGGGTACAATCGGTAGCGGTGCGGTTGTTGGTGCAGCGGGAACAGCAACGTCGTGCTTTTAATATCGGTAGCTATTGGGATTTGAAAGCGACTTTAAGTCCTGCATCTAGCAAAGCAAATAAGGAGCAATCATTTAATTCCGTGTTGGTAACTTTAGCAGGAACCAAATTAGCAACTGGTAGTGATTTTGACTCGACAAGCGGGCAAATTACTGTAGGTCGTCAAGTTGTTCTGCTCAACGAGGAAGAGGCTGAAGCTCTAAAACAACGGTTAAACAATAAAACTTGGCAAGTTACAAATCTTGAGGAACGTCCGGTAACGCGCAAACCAGCACCTCCGTTTACAACTTCCACCCTGCAACAAGAATCTAACCGTAAATTGCGGCTTTCGGCGCGGGACACGATGCGGGTTGCTCAAAGCCTTTACGAACAAGGTTATATTACCTATATGCGTACCGACTCGGTACATTTATCGGAACAAGCAATTACCGCTGCTAGAGACTGTGTACAAAAGCTTTACGGTAAAGAATTTCTGTCTCCCCAAATCCGGCAATACACGACAAAATCCAAGGGAGCGCAAGAAGCACACGAAGCGATTCGTCCAGCTGGAAGCACTTTTCGTACCCCTCAAGAAACTGGTTTGAGCGGTAGAGAACTGCAACTGTATGATTTAATTTGGAAGCGTACCGTTGCTTGTCAGATGGCAGATGCCAGACAAACCCAAATCACCATGCATTTACAGGTAGAAGATGCAGGTTTTCGTTCTTCGGGTAAAAGGATTGATTTTCCCGGATTTTTAAGAGCTTATGTCGAAGGTTCCGATGACCCGGAAGCAGCCCTTGAAGATCAAGAAGTCATTTTACCAAACTTAAAAGTCGGCGATCGCCCTAATTGCCAAAAGTTAGAAACTGTCGGTCACGAAACCCAACCACCAGCCAGATACACCGAAGCAACTTTGGTGAAAACCCTAGAAAGTGAAGGAATTGGTCGTCCCAGTACCTACGCGAGCATTATCGGTACCATCATTGATAAGGGCTATGCTCAATTAACAAATAATGCTTTAATTCCCACATTTACAGCTTTTGCCGTCACCAAGTTGCTAGAAACCCACTTTCCGGATGTGGTAGACCCCAGCTTTACATCAAGAATGGAGCAAACTCTTGATGATATTTCTACCGGGGAAGCTGAATGGCTACCTTATCTCAAACAGTTTTATCTAGGTGAAAAAGGTTTGGATACCTTGGTTAGGGAACAAGAAAAAATCATTGATGTATTAACATCAAGAACTGTGGACTTGAACATCCCAGATGTCAAAATTCGTATTGGTAAATTTGGCGCTTATTTAGAAGCCGAAAATGGTGATGAGACAGTTACAGCTTCGATTCCCAGAGATTTGACTCCAGCTGACCTCGATCCCAAACAAGTCGAGAAATTACTCAAGCAGAAAACCGAAGGTCCCGATCAAGTCGGTATCCATCCAGAAACTGCTCAGCCAATTTTTATGTTGATTGGTCCCTACGGTCCCTACGTTCAATTGGGTGAGAAATCCGAAGAAAATCCGAAACCAAAACAAGCATCCCTGCCTAAAAATGTCAAGCCAGAAGACGTAACGGTGGAAATGGCTGTTGGTTTACTTTCGCTTCCCAGAAAATTAGGAGAGCATCCAGAAACAAAAGCTAGCATCCAAGCTAATTTGGGACGTTTCGGCCCTTATGTGGTTCATAATCTTAAAGATGCCAAAGATTACCGTTCCTTAAAAGCCGGTGATGATGTATTGAGTATCACCTTAGAAAGAGCCTTAGAATTATTATCCGAACCCAAAAAAGGACGTGGTAGCAAAAGTAAAGCCAAGCAACCATTGCGGGAATTGGGTTCTCATCCAGACAGTAATGATGCCGTAAACATTTATGATGGTCCTTATGGAGTTTATATCAAGCACGGCAAAACAAATGTCGGCATTCCAGAAGGTGAAACTCCAGAAACCATAACTTTAGAAACAGCCTTGAAGTTATTAGCCCAGAAAGCACCTAAAGGTAAATCAACTCGCAAAACCACCAAATCAAAAACTTCCACGACTAAATCCAAGACTTCCGGTACTAAATCTAAAAAGAAAACTGAAACAACCTGATGCAGTTTGCTTGCCAAAATCTTTACTAGTCTGGATGTTCTCATACTTTCGGACTATTGCTTTTCAACCATCGGTTGATAATCACTGCTGACAAAATCCTTCTAAAGAACTTAGATGCCGCCCTATCTGTGGCTAATGTGATAACCTAAAATAATGAAGGGAGAGTTCGTAGTTATCAATAATCACTTGCTCCCCATTCAGAGGGGTTTGGTATCAACCAATTTCTCAACCAACGGTACTGTTTTTACATCAGTTTCTCCGTAACCGATAGTTGACATTTGAGTTAGTACTCAGGAGCGTTCAGTTTAATGGATTATATCGAAAAAGTCCTCGAAAAGCTTAAGGAATTAACACGCAAGCTGATTGATGCTCTTTTAGGGCCTTCAGCTGAACCGGAAGCTGAATTAATTCCAATTCCTGTAAACGAGCGTTCTGGCCGTGGTAGGTAGCTCAAATGCTCAGGAAGGAAATTCACCTTCTTTCAGCATTTTAGTACTGCACGGACCGAACCTGAATTTACTGGGAACTCGCGAACCAGAAATTTATGGCTCACTTAATTTAGATGACATTAATCGTCTGCTAGTTGAAGAAGGACGTGCTTTGTCAGCTAAAATTTCTGCCGTGCAGTCTAACCATGAAGGCGTTCTAGTAGATGCCATTCACGATGCTTTATTTAAACATCATGGCATCATTATTAATGCTGGAGCCTATACTCACACGAGTGTAGCACTACGAGACGCGATCGCCGGAGTAAATATACCAACTGTAGAAGTACATTTGAGCAATATATATCGTCGGGAAGAATTTCGTCATCATTCCTATATTGCACCAGTAGCAGTTGGGCAAATTAGTGGCTTTGGCGCGAAAAGCTATGTTTTAGGATTACAGGCTTTAGTAGACTTCTTAAGAAAGCCTAAAATTAAGTAATTTAACTAATTTAATTACAGCTGATATTATCGCTACATCCGCGAAATTGATCCCAAAATCTCATATGATTCCGAATAAGTGTTTACGCCCTTGTATGTATAACCTATACATCATGATTTGTTTGGTCTGTCAATTATAGGAATAGAGAACATAAAAAAAGAACGGGGGTAGAACTATACTGAGTTTTTGGAGCTTTCTGTGAGCATAAGTTCTATCTCAACTATCAACTGTCAACTATCAACTAGTAACCATATGCGTTATTCACTTACAAGCAGAGTTCGGGGTGCTTTGGTAGGGTGTTTAATCGGGCAAATTTTAGCTGCTAGAGTTGCCGAACAACCTCTTTTATGGAGCAAAGCAGCAGTTCAAGGAATAAACAGTTTGCTTTCAACTCAAGGTAGATTTGACTTAGATCAATGGAATAAAATTCAACAGCAAACTTGGGATTTAGAAGCACCGTGCGATTTAGTATTGGCAGATTTAATTTTATCAACTCTACCCATCGCCTTATTTTTTCACGAAAACAATCTCAAATTACGAGAAAATTTGCTCCTGGCAATTCAAAAATATCATCATCCCTTATTAAAAGATGGAGTCTTAGCAGTATGTTATCTGATCGCTCAATCATTAAACGAAAAACTTAATTGCAATACTTTAGTTTCCGAAATAACTGCCTTTATCGGTGAAACTACAACTGACGTCCCAAAAAAGCTACAACAAGTCAATAATCTATTGATAGAAAATGCGGGATTAGTAGAATTACAAAATTGCTTGGGTAAAGAAAATAATCTAATTAATAACATTGCCACAGCTTTTTATTGTTTTGCAAGTAATCAAGAAGATTTTCGTCTCACTTGTTTGCGAACAATTACCACAAACAATCAAAACTCGCAGATTCCTAGCGCGATCGCGGGTGCGATTTCGGGAGCCTACAATAGCATGGCTGGTATACCGATAACTTGGCACTTAGGATTAGATCGGACAAAATTAGTAGTTAGTGGGCAATTAACTAGCTTTTCCCAAATGGTAAAATTAGCTGATGCATTAGTCGCTGTATGGTCGGGAGCCTATCAAGTGTCACCACAGTTTTTAGAAAAAAAGGAGGTGGATTTAGATTTAATTTTTCCCCAACAAGCAATTGCTGCTCCACATATCATCCGTTTACGCTAACTAGATTTATCCCAAAAAAAAATTAACAGAACTTACAAAATCAACTTGACATTACACTGGACAGTTAAAAATCTTTTTCGAGCAAAAAACTATACTGATTAGGAAGTAACTCAGGATTTATATCCAATGGTAACTATGATGGCAGCAAGTTTAAACTCTGCTTCAGTTCAGAAATGTCTGGTGTTAAACCATTCTTATAAACAACTGCGGTCATAGATCATGAAAACGCAGCCATTTTTTAAATCCTTAATTCAACTAGCAGCTATTTGGAAGCGACGATACAAAGCCTTATTTCGCTTGTATGTATCTAAGACAGGTCGTCGGCACTCTGCCGATTCTCGGCGGAGCCTGCGACGAGCGGCGTTCCCCGGTGAAAATCGCGATCAAAAATTTTTGTGTTCCAGTTCAATGGTAAATTCGGCTAAACCTAAATGTGGTATTTACGCAGCTTTTTGGGGTTTTATTCCTCAGCATTCTGTGGTTGTTTTTGCGATTGCTTTGGTTACTATGACAGGAGTAATGGGACACAAGTTATACAACCAGCCCCAGTTGCAAGAAGAAGCTATCGCTCGTGAGACAATTGTTGCACCTTATACTGCGACTATAGAAAATATACAGGAAACAGAATTACTCCGCGAAGCTGCTAGAGGCAATTCTCGGCAATGGTTAATGGTGGATAAACGAATTAACCAAACAGTTGAGCAAAATTTACAGCGATTGCTACAGCAAGCAAATCAAGTTCGTACAACTGCTGGTTCTTTTCCATTTTTTGATCGCGAGGTATTGCATCCTTTAACACAAATTTTCCTTCGTTCCGCTTCTGACGAGGAATGGAAGCAATTATTAATATCCTTAGAAAATGGTAATCAAGACATTGCTAGGGATGAAAAACCTCAAGGTGTGGCTGTAGCCAATAGTACTGATGCTATCCTTACACAAATCCCAACTATTGATACTACGACAACAAATCCTCATTTTAAACAAGCCCTAAGCCAATTACAACTTTATGGTGCCAAAACTTCTCCACAAAATTTGCGATCGCTAATTGGAATCATCGAAAAAAAGCGAACAATGTACGTTCAAGCCAAAGCTAAGTTAGCAGTAATTCGCCAATCAAAGCCAGGGGAAATTTTATATAACGACACCAGCGTACTTGACTTTAGCGATGACGAATGGTCAGAAATTCAAGTCGCTATCTTACAAACTGCCCAACTGATTTTAGCTCAAGGTATTCACTCCGGACTACCCCAAGAAAATTTAGAGTACGTAATTAACCTGCATTTACAAAAGTCATTAATACCCCCAGATGCTAAATTTTGGACAAATAAATTATTAGTCAGCGTTTTACAGCCAAATTTAAAACAAGACGAACAAAAAACACAACTACAAGCCGAAAAAGCAGCAGGCAAAATACAGCCAGTAATGGTAACGGTGCAAAAAGGTGAATTAATTGTTAGAAAAGGAGAAATAATTACAGCTTGGAATTTAGCAGTATTAGAAAATTACAATTTGATTCGCCGCGAAATTAATTGGCTGGAATTAACCTATTTAGCAAGCGCGATCGCAGCAGCAATCAGTGTTTATGCTTTAGTCGAAAAACGCATCAAAATTCGATTGCGTCAAAGTGACCGATTATTAGTATTATTACTAGCGCTATCGTGTCCGTCGTTACTCATTTTTGGGACTCCTTTTAGCACTTGGAGTGCATTAGGCTTGCTATTAGGCAGTTTCTACGGACGCAAATTAGGTCTGACAGTGATTGGATTGCTGTTAATTTTATTGTTGCCCATGAGCTTAGAAGTCGGCAATACAGCAATTATAGCTGGTGCAGCAGGAGGAATACTCGGTACCTCCATGGCTCAACACTTGCGTTCTCGTGAAGAATTAGCAGTATTAGGTTTTGGAATTTCCTTAACTGAAGGTGGTGTTTACCTATTATTAAAAATCTTACTGGGTACTGCATTTACCCCTACTTCTTACCTTGTTTTTCAGGAAGCGGGATTATTAGCTTTATCCGGTTTGGGCTGGAGCATTGTCGCTTTGGGATTAAGTCCCTATTTAGAAAAACTGTTTGATTTAGTGACTCCGATTCGTTTAGCAGAACTGGCTTCTCCTAATCGCCCCTTACTCAAACGACTGGCAAAAGAAGCTCCCGGAACATTTCAACATACTTTGTTCGTTGCTACCCTTGCTGAAGCCGCAGCCAAAGAACTAGGCTGTAATGTTGATTTAATTAGAGCAGGTACATTATACCATGATATCGGAAAAATGCACGACCCAATGGGATTTATCGAAAATCAAATGGGAGGTCCAAACAAGCATGAAACTGAAATTAATGACCCTTGGTTAAGTGCCGATATTATTAAAAAGCACGTCAGTGAGGGATTAATTATGGCAAGAAAACATAGTTTACCCACGGCAATACAAGCATTTATTCCAGAACATCAAGGAACAATGCAAATTGCTTATTTTTATCATCAAGCCCAAGAACTAGCTAAAGATAATCCAACTTTACAAGTAAAAGAAGAAGATTTTCGCTATGAAGGACCCATTCCACAATCACGGGAAAGCGGAATTCTCATGCTAGCTGATTCTTGTGAAGCCGCATTGCGATCGCTCAGAGATGCTACACCAGAAAAAGCCTTGAACATGGTTAATAATATTCTACGGGCTAGGTGGAAAGATAATCAACTCTCAGATTCCGGCTTAACACGGCAAGAAATGACGAAAATAGCCGAAATATTTGTCAAAGTTTGGCAACAGTTCCATCATAAGCGGATTGCTTATCCTAAGTTGAAAGCGAATAATTAAGAGTTGGTAATTGGTAATTGGTAATTGGGAATGGGTAATGGGTAATTGGTAATTGGTAATTGGTAATTGGTAATTGGGAATGGGGAATGGGGAATTGGGAATGGGGAATTGGAATTTATATCTTTATTCTCCTTTGTTCACAACTCCAGCCAAAATAAAATCGATTGCTGCTTGTGCGTGCCTTTCAATCATTTCTGGACTTCGTAAATCTAAATTTGGTGTCAGATGTTTAATATTTTCGTAAGCATCAAAGTAAAAATTACAAACACCGTTGATGTGCATTGCTGTTAAAAAAGGGTCAAATTGTCGGAAACAACCGATGTTTATTCCTCTTTCTAAAATTTCTAACAAACATTTATAACTTTGGTTCCAATCAATTTGTTTAAAATATTTACCTTGATTTTGAAGTGCTTCCTGCCATAATATTCTCCCATAATTGGGATGAGTCGCTTGGTAATTAATAAATGCGTATACGGCAGTTTTTAAAGCTATTTCTGGGTGCAATTCATTTAAATTTAGTTTAGCTAGTCCTAATTCATTCAACTGTAAGGCTAGTTGATTCAATACTTCTTGATATAAAGTTTCTTTACTCTCAAAATAATAGTAAATCATTGCTTTAGTAACTCCACTACCAGATGCAATGTTTTCTGTACGCGCACCGTTTAAACCGTATTTAGCAAATTCTTCCATCGCTGCATTCAGTATTTGCATTTTTGTCGCTTCTGCATCGCGTAGGTGACGAGGTTTACGGGACAAGGATTTTGACTGTTTTGAACGACTCACTTTTCTCCATCAAACTGACCAACTTATCTTAACTAAAAATTTGCTTAATCGTTGACAATATAGGTCAAACAGTTTAAATTAACAACTAACTAACTTTTTAGTTAACAAATTCAATGTTGGTATTAGTTTATAAATAAAATTATAAATAAAAGGTAGAAAATAGCTATGTCAATGCTTTTGGGCGCACCTTGGTTGTTAGGGCATAAATCAATGTTGCAGGTAAATCAACCGAGAAAAATTTCTCTCTACGGTGCTGATTATGTAATGTGGAAAGATGTGAAGGGAGAAATTAACGCTTTACCTAATGTTTGTCCTCATATGGGAGCAATGTTATCTGAAGGTTGGTGCGAAGTAACAGAAGATAAAAGTAGTGTAGTTGTTTGTCCGTTTCATGCATTGGAATTTGACAGGGAGGGTTGTACTATTCTACCTGGTTCTAAGAAGAAAACTTTACCCCAACTAAAACCTTTAGAATTGATTATTCAAGGGAATTTTATTTGGTCTTACGGAGGAATAGAAGCGAAAATTCCTATTCCTAATATTTTAAATAAAATTGCATCTAAATACGATTTTGTTGGTCATATAGCCGATATCAGCGTAGAAACACAATTGCTGCCAATGTTGTTGAATATGCACGATTACAACCATCAAAACGGTACTCATCGTCCCTTATTCAAAATTAAAGAGATATTATTTGAAAAATTTATTGATAACGGACATGAATCTCATGCTTTTTATAATATGCCTAAAGCACCTGTAAGTTTAGCTGAGAAAATTAAAAAACCCGATTTATTGCTAATACCAAAAGTCATTAAAGCTCATCTAGAAAATCATTTTCCTCATTTAGTAATATTCCACGGGGAAACAGCATTCGGGAAAATTGCTCAATGTCACTTATTTGTACCAGAATCTGAGAATAAAACGCGGACGTATATATTAATGTTTGGAGAATCAAATAGCCCGATATCTAAATTTGTTGGCAAAACCGCCCTTGAATTTGCCAAAGTTGTGGTAGAACAAGATGCCGATATTTTAGGAAAAATTTATCCAAATTCCCAGCACAAAATCAAACTTAATAATGAAGTGGGAATGGATTGGGTAAGACGTAACTTTGAGAGTTTTCCAGAAGTTGTGGAACCGAATTTATCTAAGGAGTAATTGGGAGTAGATAGTAGTTGATTGCTAATTACCAGAACATCGATTCGGTAAGTTGGGAACCACCTGCTTTTAATCCTAACCAAGAGTGCGCGATCGCAAACAGAACTACTAAGGGTACCGAAGCAAAATGAACAATTCGTAATGCTTGCCAACTGCCGAACATATCTACAATCCAAGGGAATTGAGCGGGTTTATACATTCCAATTCCCGTAAGTAGTGCTAGTAAAAGAATAGGAATAATACTTGTATATACTATGCGATGCCAAGCATAAATCAAACGCTGAGAATTTTTGGTTTTCTGTAAAGCTTTTAAATCTTTGTTACTGACAAAGCGATGTTGCCATCTGCGACTAATTAAAACATAAATTCCGTACCATAAAAGATTCAGGGAGAATAACCACATGGCGGCAAAATGCCAATGTCTACCTCCTGCTAACCAACCTCCTAAAGTAAATATGGGGGGAATATGTAAACCCGCACGCCCTCCAAAAACTGGGTTAGCGTTGTAAATTTGTAATCCGCTAGTGAGCATAATAAATAAACTGACAATGTTAACCCAATGAAAAATCTTAGCGGGTATTGCTTGGGTGGGAAACTTTTTCTTCGGAGTAGGTACGGTGGAAGTCATTTAAAAAAGGTATTTAAGCGAACAACTATAAATAAATTTAAACTTAGGATATCCGATTGTCTAGTTATTTGTTTTTTTACAAAAAAAGCGGGTTTAACACCCGCAGTCAAATTACTTGTAAATTAGCATTCTCTGGCTCAAACACTTATTTTTAACTAATTTCGACCGCAGCAATAGTTCGCTTTGCTTTGATTGAAGTATGGAAGCATCACACGAAAGCAGGAAATTAAGCTGTTGGAGAAAATATAATTGAGCATTTGCATCGTCTTTAGGTGATGTTAGGTGGTTATTTTATCTCAATTAAACTTTGAAATCATGCATGAGCAAAGACTTAATCATGGAAATACTTTGATGTCTAGCGATACTGAAATCAAATAAAATTTCAAGGTAAATTTCAAAAATATTTGTTAACATTTTTTTTGCTCTACAAGATGCATTTTATTCGATTTAAAATCATTAAAATCTACAGTCTTAACACTAGTATCACTTGTATCTTTTTTTTGAAGTTGGTAATTATCTTTGAGTAATCTTATGTAAGTACGATAAGGTATATAATCTATCGGATCATATCCATGAAAACGCAGTATTAAAACACAAGCCCATGAATACTTGTGGTCAATAATTGCCTTGATAACCTCTTCAACCTGTTTCTTATTCATTGCCTTCAATTTTACTCGCAGCTAAAAAAATACTTTGTTGAGTCAGAGGGAACACTTTATAAATAGATGAAATCTTTCTATTACAAAGTTTATAATTTTATTGCAACAACATTTCATACTTTTTGAAAATCTTTATATAAAATTCATAATTTTTTTACTCCTCCAGATAAATTCTAGCAATAATTACTTCTATAAATAATCTATATATTTAATCTATTTTTTTATTTTTATTTTTTATTTTTAAATATCGTCATCTAGCTAAAGAGTTAGATATATCGAATTGGGGAAAATTGTTTGAATATTTTTACATATATTGAACCAATATAGAAAAATAAAATATACTTAAATATTTATACATTAGTGTTTGTGAAATTACTCAAATAACAATATTTTTTATTGATTGTTTTCACAAAAATTAGCTCGAACAAAACATTTTGATTTAATTCTAGGTATAGAGCTAGATAATAGTCTAAAGATACGTTTTCGTAAAATAAAAACGGTAAAAGTACTAGTTATCGCTGAAAAAAAAGATGTACGGGTTAAATATGCCATAAATCATAAATTTAATTTATGTCAATCTAATTATTTATATATAAATCATCAGAAAACAAATGATATCAGGGGGTTAGACCCTCTTCATACTCAATATATATTTGTTATTTGGATTTAGAGAATTATTTTTTACTTTTCACATGGCATCTTTTTTTACATAATTGCTAATAGTTTGTTGTCAGCTTTTCAATTTAATTTTATATATTTACTTGAATTAGAATAGATTTGTAAGTCGATAGAATGATTAGTTAAAATATTTCGCAGATAAATAGATAAATTTTAATCCTTATTTCTACTAAATAATTTAGTAGTCAATAAAAACTAAAACAAGAGTTTTTTTGTGAAAGATAATACATACTATTCTTGTCAAAAATACTGATAATATTTTTTAACTCTTCAATCATTAAGAAGTCGAGTTTTCTGCTAAAAAAAACCCGGCTTCTCACAGAGCCGAAAAATAAAGATTTTAAAGCTTCCCCCACGCGAACACCCACATCGAAAATTTTGGGGAATTAGATAGAGATAAGTCCGTAATTTTCCGCTTTTTTAGCGAATAATGCGCTTAAATCGATAGTTTTTCATTTACTTCTCCGTATAATAGCTGTTTTCGCTATATCGATAACTTGTTATATTTGGTTTCAAACCAAAAAGAACCGTTTGTATTTAGGTAACCTCCGCATCTACCTAAGAAACTTGATCGAGCATTTACCACAAAAAATTAGGGCTATAGCTGTATCTTGTATAAAAAATACGAACACTAAGTATCTATTTTTCAAGGAATAATTTTTTAATTTGTCAATGTAAAACCTTGCCAATTTAATAATTTCTAATTAAATATCTAATTAAATATGAGATTAAAAATAAAGCGGTGGAGGTATAGTTACTTCCTACTGTGGTTATTGCTTCCTGAAATTATCCTCAAAGGAGCTATACCCGTGATAGCTAACGAAATAACTAATATAGCTGTGTTTGGAGGTGACAATATTGGCTCTTTCAACACCAACAGTACAACTTTTAGAGCCGGAAATGCAGCTTTACAAATAACCAAAACTGCAAATAAAAGTGCAGTTGAACCTGGAGATACGGTAATTTACCAGATTGCAATTCGTAATACTGGTGCGGTTTCAGCGACTAATTTGACTGTTAATGATACCCTGCCTCTAGGTTTGAAGTTAGCGGAAAAATCGGTACAAGCCTCTTTAAGTGATGGTAGTACGACAACTCAAGTAGGGGTATCGACGACTCCAGTCGAAAATCGAACCATTGGAATTAACTATGCTAGTAGCATTCCACCCCAAGCAATTCTAAGTGTATTTTATGCAGTTACGGTTACACCTGATGGAATGCGAGGAAGCGGTAGAAATTTGGCTGTAGCTACTGCTGGAAATCTTATAAGCAATACAGCAAGCCATTTATTGAGTATTCGTCCAGGTATTGTTTCTGATTGTGGGACTTTAATTGGACGTGTTTTTGTCGATAAAAATTTTGATGGTGAACAACAATCGGGAGAACCGGGGGTACCGAATGCGGTAATTTTTATGGATGATGGCAACCGTATTATAACTGATGTAAATGGAATGTATTCTGTAGCTAACGTGATTTCGGGTAATCGTACCGCAACCTTGGATTACACAAGTTTACCAGGCTATATTCAGGCTCCAAATCTTTACAAAATTCAGCATAATAGTCAATCTCGTTCCATACGTTTAGCCCCTGGAAGTATGGGAAGAATAAATTTTGCAGTCACTCCAGCTTTCGGGGAGCGAAAAGTTAATGCGAAAAACATCTTTGCACCAAACTTTTCAACAGAGGGAGGTTAATAATGAAAAATTTCAGTTTAAATAAGCGAGATTTTATATTAACTACTGCTGTAACGGTATTACCTGTGAGTGTATCTGCACAAAGTGTAGTTATTCAAAAGCAGCCAATAGATGCGGATTTACCAGAATTAAATCTAGCAATAGAAGATGATAGCGAAGCCTTATTTTCACCACCAACCAGTCAACCGGAAGAATCAAGTCAAGAGGAAGCAGAAAGCAAGGAGCAGAAAGTAGGGGGGAGTCATGCCGATAGTTCATCTTTGACGCTTGAAGAAGTTGAGCCACAAAAACAAAATTCTTCTATTCCTTTATCTCTTGTTAACCAAGTGAGTATGATTACTCCCCAAGCTGGGGTAATTAATACCAAAACTACCAATATCACGATTCAGCACCATCCGGAAGCCAAAATCGAGGTAAGGGTGAATGGGAAGGCTATAGATAATATGATTAACAGTTACACTCACAAAGACGAATCACAAAAGCTTCATACTCAAATTTGGTATAACGTTCCTTTATCCGCAGGTGAAAACACGATTACCGCTCAAGCTCAAGGAGGTAATCCTGTTAGCGTTAAAGTCATCGTTGAGCAGCAAACAGCCAAGATTTACATTAATCCAGTTGGAGAAGCCAGAATTCCTGCTGACGGACGTTCTAATATTGATTTTCAAGGTAAAATTACTGACGAAAATGGTAATTTAATTAAGCAAGATGACATAGTTACTTTAAATAGTCATGCCGGTAAATTTATCGGTACTGACTACAAACCAGATGCTCCCGGTTTTCAAGTACTCGCTCGTGGTGGTGAATTTACCGCAACTTTACAAGCCGGTAATCAAGCTCAAACGGTAAAAGTCAGCGCTAGTATCTACAGTAAAAATACTTCTCCTCATCTCGATTTAGAAGCGGTTACATATGTAGAATTCGTAACTAATTTACGTTCTTCCTTAGCCACAGGAATGGTAAATTTAAGGATTGGAGCCGGTGGTAGCGATTATTGGGGTAGTTTCCGCGATTTTGTTAAACCCGAAGAGATTGACAAAGGTACAACTGTAGATTTAGATGCAGCGGTTTTTGCCACAGGTAAAGTTGGAGAATGGTTATTTACGGGAGCATATAATAGCGATCGCCCTTTGAATGAAGATTGTAATGGGGACAATCGGCTCTTCGGGGGGATTCAATCTTGTGAAAAACAATATCCAGTTTACGGTGATGGTTCGACGGTTACTAATACTGCTCCTTCTATAGACAGCGTTTATGCTCGTATCGAACGTAATCCGAATATCAAGGGAGCGGAAGCCGATTATTTGATGTGGGGTGACTACAATACTCCAGAATTTGCCAGACAATCCCAACTTTATACTGCTACCACCAGACAACTCCACGGTTTTAAAAGCAACTTTAATATCGGTAATTTACAAGTAACTGGATTATTTGCCAATAATATCCAAGGTTTTCAACGAGATACTATTACTCCTAATGGAACTAGCGGTTACTATTTTGTTTCTCGTCGCTCAGTAATTCCCGGTAGTGAAAGCGTTTTTATTGAATCAGAAGAAATTAATCGTCCCGGTACGGTAGTTAAACGTCAGCCTTTATATCGCGGCTCCGATTATGAAATTGATTATGAGAGAGGGACAATTTTATTCCGTCGTCCGATTCTTGCTACCGAATTAAATCCTTTAGAAGCAAGTTTAGTCAATCGGATTGTCGTCACTTACCAAAACGAAGCTGGTGAAGACAGTCAACTTTACGGGGGTAGACTGCAATATAATTTACGGAATGGTAGCGCAAATCCAGATAAAACCGCATTTTTAGGAGCTAGTTATTTAAAAGAAGACCAAGGAGCGCAGGATTTTCAACTATATGGAGTCGATTTTTACGCTCCCTTTGCATCCGGTTCCATCATTGGGGAATATGCGCGCTCGCAACACAATACTTTCAATTTTGCTGATATCAGTGGTTCTGCTTATCGTGTAGAAGCAAATAGCAACATTGGTGAAAGCTTTAAAGGACAAGCTTATTACCGTTCGGTGACAGAAAATTTTGGCAATAATGCGACCTGGAGTTTTGTACCCGGACAAACTCGTTATGGTGCTGATATTTTCGCTAAAGTTACTGACAATACTAGCTTTCAGCTAGGTTACGACCATGAAGAAAATTTCGGTATTGCTCCTGCTGAGCAAACACAATTTTTTGACTTATTCAACCCCCAACCGTTACCGATAGCAGGAAGTAAAATTGATAACTCACTGTCTACATTTAAAGCAGGTATTCAGCAAAAAATTGGTGAGTCAGATTTAAAAGTTGAATACGTCAATCGTTCCCGTGAAGACAGAGTTAATAACCAATTTGAGGGAACCGCGAGTCAATTAGTATCCAGTCTCAACGTTCCATTAACAGAGAGTCTAAATTTCCGCGCTCAAAACGAACTAAATCTCAACGAAAGTGATCCTCTTTATCCCAACCGTACCACCCTCGGTTTAGATTGGGGTTTATACCCCGGTGTAACAATGCGATTAGCCCATCAATTCTTTGATGGTGGTTTGTTAAAAGGTAACAATATTACAAGTTTAGATACTCTCGTCGAACATAAATTTTCAGAAGATACCACAATCAACGGACGCTATTCAGTGCTTGCCGGTATCGACGGGATGAACGACCAAGGTACCATAGGCTTAAATCACCGTCTTCGTCTCGCACCTGGATTGAAATTAGATTTAGGTTACGAAAGGGTATTTAAAGATATTTTCGGTAATTCTGCGACAGGTATCAGATTTGCCCAACCCTATGCAACCGGACAAACTGCTTCCTCCCTAGGTTTATTTCAAGGAAGTACTTACAGCATCGGCATGGAATACACCGATAATCCCAACTTCAACGCTAATGCTCGCTTTGAATATCGCGATGGGAATCAAGGCAACAATACAGTAATTACCGCAGGAGCAGCAGGTAAAATATCGCCAGCATTGACCGCAGCAATACGGTACAAACAAGCTGGTGGAGCAAATCAACTGTTAGAGGGATTAGCAGATACAGCCAACCTCCGCGTTGGTTTCGCATATCGTGACCCCAACAGCGATAAATTCAACGCTTTACTTAAATACGAATATCGACAAAACCCTTCCATAACACCCGATACCTTATTATCCGGTAGTGGAAATGGTTCCATAGACCATCTTTTTTCCGCAGAAGCCATCTACGCACCCAGTTGGCAATGGGAATTATACGGTAAATATGCTTTCCGTAATAGTAGTAGTTACTTAGCAAATAATTTTACTAATGCCAGCAGCGTCAACCTAGCACAATTACGGGCAAATTATCAATTAGGATATCGTACCGATTTAGCGATTGAAGGACGCTGGATTGGTCAACCAAGCGAAGATTACAGCGAATTTGGTGTAGCCGTAGAAGCTGGATATTATTTAACACCAGATTTTCGTGTTGGTGTCGGTTATGCCTTCGGTAGCGCCGACGATCGCGATTTTACTGGTTATCGTTCTGCGGGAGGTCCCTATCTCAACGTCAGCTTCAAGGTAAACGAATTATTTGGTGGTTTCGGCAGACAAAAAGTAGCACCACCACAGCAAGAAGAGTCTTTGACAGGTCAAAGGTAAGAGGTAAGAGGTCAAAGGTCAACTATCAACTATAGCAATCCTAAATGATTTGTAAGAAATTTATATATAATCTGGCGGTTAAAACCGCTACTACACAAACGAAGTCCACCTGCGTGGACTTAATTAAATAACCCGCTGCCACGGCGGGTGCCGGTTTGTGTAGCTGCGACTTCCAGTCGCCAGGTATGAGTCAAATTTGCCTTCTATTCCCAACTTTGAATCTAAGTACTTTCTCACATCTCAATTCGGATTGCTATATCAACTATCAACTATCAACCATCAACTAATTATGAAATCATCATTTAAATCTAAACTAATTCGTAGTTTCATCCTATTATTTACAACTTGTAGCTATCAAAGCTTACTGTTAGTGGTTGAAGGAAATTTTTCTGAAGTTGCAGCCCAAACCATAACAAGATTATGCGCTGTTCCCGGTAAAGATGGACCGGCTGATAATTTAAACGGTGTTATTAATACTTATTATGCTGGTACAGCAAATGTAAACGCTGGTAACACTTCGATTCCCGTAGGAATTCCCACAGGTGCATCAACACCAATTCAACCAGGAGATTTGTTATTAGTTATCCAAATGCAGGGAGCGGATATTGATTCTAGTAATACTAATGCTTATGGAGATGCTCAGCCCGGTGGTTCTGATGATATTCTGACCAACTTTACACCCCCTTCACAAATTGGGGCTAGTGGTAATCTGAATAATGCTAACTTTAGTGCTGGTAATTATGAATACGTAGTTGCCACGGGAGCTGTTGCTGGTGGTTCGGTGACAATTCAAGGTAGAGGTGCGGGAGGAGGACTGATTAATTCTTATAACAATGCTGCTTTTGGTACCCAAGGACAAAGAACTTATCAGGTAATTCGCGTACCGCAATATTCTAGTGCCACTATTACTTCAGGATTGACAGCAAGTTCTTGGAATGGTTCTAGTGGTGGTATTTTAGTTTATGATGTTGCCGGTAATTTAAATTTAGGCGGCGCAACTGTAGATATTAGCGGAACCGGCTTTCGTGGGGGTGCGGGGCGACAGCTTGGCGGAGCCGCTGCTTCCACTGGTTATACACAAACTGATTACAGGACTTTATCAACTGATGATACTAACGGTTCTAAAGGTGAAGGTACTGCCGGTACACCCAGATATATCTTTAACTCTACAAATAATACTTTAGAAAATACTGGCGTTGAAGGTTATCCCAACGGTTCCTCGGCTCGTGGAGCGCCGGGTAATGCTGGTGGTGGTGGTACAGATGGAGACCCTTTGGGAAGATTTCGCTTTCCTAACGGTGAAAATACCGGGGGTGGTGGTGGTGGTAATGGTGGTGCTGGTGGTTTGGGTGGTAGAAGCTTTAGCTCTCGATTATTTATTGGTGGTTTTGGGGGTGCGGATTTTCCTTCTACAAGCAGCCGCTTAGTATTGGGAGGAGGAGGAGGAGCGGGAACAACTAATGATGGTTCCGGAAGTCTTCCTAATGGTTTGGCAAGTAGTGGTGCTGCGGGTGGTGGTATGGCTTTGATTCGTACTGGTAGCGTTAGCGGTAGTGGTACTATTAATGCCAATGGTGCCAATGCTTTAAATGTAGGTGTGGATGGAGCCGGTGGTGGTGGTGCTGGTGGTAGTGTTGTAGTATCTGCTGCGAATAATAGCCTTGCAGGTCTAACGGTAACTGCTAACGGTGGTAAGGGTGGGGATTCAATCGCGAATAATCTCCACGGTCCCGGTGGTGGTGGTGGTGGTGGTATTATCTTCAGTAGCCCCGGTGCCGTAGTTAATGCAAATGGCGGCGCATCAGGTGCTGGTGGCAATCCTGTGAATCCTAACCTCAATTTTGGCGCAACTTCTGGTAGTAATGGTACTACAAATAGTGTTGGTAATATTAATGGTGCTAGTTCCGGTGCCGAATGTCTACCACAATTAACTATTACTAAAACTACTTCTACCCAATCCCCAATTATCAAGCCAGGGAAAGCCACCTATACTATTACAGTTGCCAATGCTGCCAATTTATCTACGGCAACTAACGTTAATATATCTGACCCTTTACCCAACGGTTTTACTTTTGATGGTTCTACTAATCCCACAATTACTTTAAATGGTGGTTCAACTCGTACTAGTGTTAGCAATCCAATTGATGGCGAAACTGTCCTTAACTTTGGTACTTTTAATATTGCTAGTGGTGGTAGTGTTGCGATTACTTTTACTACCAACATCGACGAAAATGTACCCAACGGCGAATATAATAATCCCGCAATTGCCACTTATTTAGACCCCACTCGTACCACACCAGAGGGAACAACAAGTGTAAATTATGATGCAGCAACAATTGGTGAAGAAGTAATAGTCGGTTCCCCAGTTCCCAGCGAGCCGGAGCGTTTACGCGGCTTGAAAAGGATTACCAACGTATATAGAAACGGCGTTCCCATCAGCGGCATTAACTTTGATTCTTTTATTGATGACCCCAACGACCCTATTGACAATTTACCAGGTTGGTTTCAACTTTCACCAGTGGGAGTATTTGATATTAGTCCGCAATTACCTTTAGAAATCGGTGACGAAGTAGAATACACGATGTATTTCCTTGCTGACGGTAATCGACCAGTAGAAAACGTCAGATTTTGCGATTCCATCCCCAAGGGAACTAGTTTTGTTCCCAATAGCTTTGGTTCCGGTACAGGTATTTCTGTGAATTTAGCAAATACAGTTACAGCTAATACGGATAATACTGATGGTGATAATGGTAGTTTTTTTGCTCCAGGAACTCAACTTCCCCCGAATAACTTCTGTCCCAATCAAGATAATTCCACAGGTGCAGTAATTGTCAATCTCGGTACTATTAACCATACCCTTGGTACAAATTTTGGTTTTATTCGGTTCAGAGTAAAAGTCGATTAATCATCTAATCGCACCCTAAGCTAGACTTATAGCAGTTCAAGACTTGCCACCATGTCTGTCACCAACTTAGAAACCCCTAATTTAGAAACCCCAATTGATGTTATATTTCCCCCAGGAGATATATATAGTGACGAACCACCTTTGGAAAGCGATTTACATTTACGGCAGATGATTCTGCTGATACAGTCTCTAGAGTTATTTTGGCAAAACCGCAATGACTTTTATGTTGCGGGTAATCTCACCATCTATTACAGCCCGCGTCAACTCAAGTCAGAGAAGTTTCGTGGACCAGATTTTTTTGCGGTATTAGGAACTGAACGCAAACCGCGTAAAAGTTGGGTAGTTTGGGAAGAAGGTGGTAAGTATCCCAATGTAATTATAGAAGTACTTTCAGATTCTACCGCCGCAACAGACCGAGATTTAAAAAAACAAATTTATCAAGATATTTTTCGGACTCCAGATTATTTCTGGTTTGATCCTAATAGTTTAGAATTCCAGGGATTTCATTTAGTTGATGGCGAATATCAGCCCCTGCAACCAAACCCTCAAGGTTGGTTATGGAGTCAGCAGTTAAGTTTATTTCTGGGAATTTATGCAGAAAAGTTACGCTTTTTTAGCAATGAAGGTGAACTGATTCCCACTCCTGAAGAATTAGCACAACAGGAAGCTCAACGTGCTAATCAAGAAGCTCAACGTGCTAATCAAGAGGCTCAACGTGCTAATCAAGAGGCTCAACGTGCTGATAGAGAAGCTCGACGTGCTGAACTTTTAGCCGCAAAATTAAGAGAATTAAATATAGATATTAATGATTTATAAAATGAAATAGGTGACAGGTACGAGAGACCTGTCCTAAAATTAAGCTAAACTAACTAAATTTCATCGGGAATTACCCATTTAGGCGGTTCCGATAACTTTTTCATTCTGGCGATTTCAGCAATTTCGAGCATTTTTTCTAAGGAAGTATCTTGGATAAACTGTGATGCTTGGTCTCTATACTCAATATTGGGACATTTATCTCCCAAAACACAACCATTAACACAAGCTTGAGCGCAATTAATTTTTTGTTCTTCCATGGTGTTCCCCTCTTAACTAATACTTTGTTAAACAGATATTAGCTTCTGGATAAATATTAACGCGCATTCTAAAGTTAGGAGTTAGGAGTTAGGAGTTATGAGTTAGGAGTTTGGAGTTTGGAGTTTGGAGTTTGGAGTTTGGAGTTATGAGTTAGGAGTTTGGAGTTTGGAGTTAGGAGTTATGAGTTAGGAGTTAGGAGTTATGAGTTAAGAGTTGAAATTTCTTGCAATTACCCATTACCCATTACCCATTACCAATTACCAATTACCAATTACCCATTTTAAATGTCTCAAATCTTTGCTACAACCGGAACTATTGCGGCGATCGCCACAGCTGTTGTACCCCAACAGGGTAGTGTAGGAATTGTGCGGGTTTCTGGTTCTCAAGCTTTACAAATTGCTGAATCTATTTTTCACGCACCGGGTAAACAAGTTGTGGAATCGCACCGGATTCTCTACGGTTACATTCGTCATCCCCAAACACAACTGTTGGTAGATGAAGCGCTGCTGTTAATCATGAAAGCTCCTCGTTCCTACACTCGTGAAGATGTTATAGAATTCCAGTGTCATGGGGGAATCATTGCAGTGCAACAAGTACTAAAATTATGTCTGGAACAAGGCGCACGACTCGCACAACCGGGAGAATTTACCCTCAGAGCCTTTTTAAATGGACGCATTGATTTATCCCAAGCAGAAAGCATTTCCGATTTAGTTGGTGCCAAATCTCTTCAAGCTGCTCAAACAGCATTGGCTGGTTTGCAAGGAAAATTAGCCGATTCTATCCGTCAGTTACGCGCTAAATGTTTGGATATCGTCGCAGAAATTGAAGCAAGAATCGATTTTGAGGAAGATTTACCCCCGTTGGATGATAAAGCCATCGTATCAGAAATTAAAAACGTTTCCGCAGAAATTGCCAAATTAATCGCAACTGCGGATAAAGGAGAACTCTTACGCACAGGTTTGAAAGTGGCGATTGTTGGTCGTCCAAATGTGGGGAAATCCAGTTTACTCAACGCTTGGAGCCGTTGCGATCGCGCTATTGTCACCGATTTACCGGGAACCACCCGCGATGTAGTTGAATCACAGTTAGTAGTAGGTGGTATTCCCGTACAAGTGCTAGATACAGCAGGCATCCGCGATACACAAGACTTAGTAGAAAAAATTGGGGTGGAACGTTCCCGCAATGCCGCACAAGCAGCAGATTTAGTATTATTTACCATCGACGCAACCACGGGATGGACAAAGGAAGACCAAGAAATTTACGAGCAAGTAAAGCACCGTCCATTAATATTAGTAATTAATAAAATTGATTTAGTAGAAGTTTGGGAAACAAAAGATATTCAATCTAAAATCCCAAATTTAAAATCTAAAATCCTAACGGCAGCAGCAAAAAATCAAGGCATTGAAGCATTAGAAACAGCGATTTTAGAACAAGTAAAAATGGAAAATATACAAGCCTCAGATATGGATTTGGCAATTAATCAACGTCAAGCTGCTGCATTAATCAAAGCAAAAACATCTTTAGAACAAGTTCAGTTAACAATGGAGCAGCAACTACCCTTTGATTTCTGGACAATAGACTTAAGAGGTGCAATTAATGCTTTAGGAGAAATTACCGGAGAAGAAGTAACCGAATCGATTTTAGATAGAATTTTTAGTAAATTTTGTATTGGGAAATAAATGATTTTTGGTAATTGGTAATTGGTAATTGGTAATTGGTAATTGGTAATTGGTAATTGGTAATTGGTAACTGATAACTGATAACTGATAACTGTATAAAAAACCCGGCTTTTTGAAAAAACCGGGCTTCTATAACCTCAACAATTAAGCAGTAGCAACAGTTGCCGGTTTATACAAAAGTTCCCGTGTTTCTACCATTGCTTCTACCAAATTATCCATCTCTTCTTTAGTATGAAGCGCATTTGCAGTAATTCTTAAGCGGGGTTTGGCAATAAACCAAATCGCAGATACCCAAATACCGTGATGTTCCATCAAGTGACGAGTGAATTGTTTCGGATTTAGTTCCGGTGGCATTAGTACGGGTATAACATTAGTTTCACCGATTGCCGCAAAATCATGTTCGATTAATCGCGATCGCAAATAACGGGTATTAGCTTGTAGTGTTTCGACTAATTCGGGATTTTGCTGAACTTGACGAATACTTTCTAATGCTGCTGCTGCTGTTGCTGGGGGGAGCGATATTGTACCGATAGAAGTCGGAGAAACATCGAGCAAGTCAATCATTTCTGGCATATGACTGCTGATTGCTGCACCTGCGGAAGCTGCAAATTTAGAGAAAGTAGTCATAATTAACGGCACCATTCCCCTGTCAAGTACCTGCTGGGGTGTAATACCAAAATGGTCGTATATACCGCCACCTTTGGCACCAATTGCACCACTAGCATGAGCTTCATCCATGACGATGATGCTACCGGGATAGTTTTCTAAAACGTCTAGCATCTCTGGTAATGGGGCAATATCGCCATCCATGGAAAACACCGCGTCGGAAACTACCAGGATGCGATCGTTGGGCTGAGCATAGCGGCGCAATTTCCGAGCCAAGTCACTTACATCACAATGGCGGTAAGCTTTTACACGGACGGCAGGGCTATGACTAAACATCTTCCCAGAACGATTGCTAGCATTAGTAACGGCGGAAACTATGCAACCGTGATTGAGAACATCAGTCAAAATTAAGGTTTCTCTGGTATTCCGAAAGCCGGGAAGATTAATCGCTAAATGACAAAAGCCATCGATTAATGCTTGCATTGCCATCCAAGCATTAAGGAATAGATGAGTATGGGGTAAATGTTTAAAAGCAGAAATTTCTTGCTCTAATTGACGATGCAAGTCAATTCTACCGCTTAATACCGAACAAGAACTGTTAGAAGTACCGTACTGCACAATGGCATCAATCGCCGCTTGCTTGACTTCTTCCGACTGAGTTAACCCCAAAACATCATTCGTGCAAAATGTCAAAAGTTTATATCGCTGACCATTAGTAGGATTTTCAACTTCAACTAAATTTCCATGTTTGTGATGACAAATCAGTTTATCCGGGTAGAGACCACTTTGATAAAGTCCCTGCATATACTCTTCTACAACTTCCACAATAGCTCCTCTCACCTAAAATTTAACAATTGGTTTTTAATATATGTTTGCGGTTGAAAATTACGTTCCTCGTTTTGCACCAATCTGTGATATCAGACGGTCAAAACTACTAAGTAGAACTTAAATTTGACTTGACGACCGTAGATGAAGATGCGTAGTTCTCATTATTGCCATTGGATAGTTTTTTAGATTGTTGCATAAATTTTTCATATTGACCCACAATTACCCTTTGTAAGGCGATGATTGCTGGATTAATTTCTACATAACGTCTTTGGGGGTTAGCTAAATAAGTACGTTGTTCGCTTTCAATCATCTCTACGTCTTGATCGAGAAAACTTTTTAAGACGAACCACCAAATTATTTTTGCTATGGGTTTTTGTAAGGGTTTAACAAACCATTGCGGAAGACGAATTTTGATAAATAGTAAGGAAAAAGATTTTGTTAATTGTATCCCTACTGGTTGACGCATTAAATAAATAGAAGAAACTCCTTCTAAAGAACTATGGTAATGAGGATATTTATATCTAATTGTGACAGTACGAGTTGTAACTTCGTTCCCAGTATCGCTAAATCCGAAAAATTTGCTCATCCAGCCTTGATAAGATACTCGATATTCAGCTTCAACTGATGTTTCTGTGGCTTGTAAACTCATTAATTCTGGATTAAACCAGCCTTGTAAGTTTTTATGTAAATAGCCGTGAAACACGTCCATTGTATTTTCGTTACAGATGGAGAAATGAGCTTGAAAATGTCCCGGTATCGGAATAGCTAACCAGTTTTGGTCATCATATTCTGGAACTGAAGGCAATTCCACATTTTCAGCATCTTCTATGGCTCCTGGAAAAATCCAGATTATATTATACTTTTCCCGCACGGCATAGCTAAGTGCTTTGGCGCAGGGCAATTTTTGGTCTTTGGGAAAGTAGGGAATGCTCGTACACTCTCCATCACCGTTAAATTGCCAGCCATGGTAAGGACAGGTGATATTATCCCCTGTAACATCGCCTTTGTGCAAAGGAATACCTTTATGGGGACAAGCATCTTCTATGGCGTAAACTTGACCATTTTCGGAACGGTAAAGCGCGATCGCCATATTCCAGATGACTACGGGTATTACTTGATTCGGTTTGAGTTGATCGCTCCAAGCTGCGGGATACCAATAATTTGGATTTATCCCGACTTCTCGCACGCGATTTTGAACGGTTTGGCTTTTCAGAGTTGGAGTTATTTCCATTACGGCACTCCTGATATAAGCAATTAACTATATGAGCAATTACGACAAAAAGTTTGTGTCTCATTCTTTAAGACTTGCCGCCAATCTTATTAGAAATTTACAAACTTCTCAGTAATTAAGCAAGAACCTTTTGTAAAACAAGCAAAATATCAAAGAAAGCTTCACATTTTAAGCATTTTTATTTTTGATTACCCGATTATGGTTTTAATTTCATAGTTTTATCTGATTTTGAGCAAATGTCGAGTGTATTATGACACTTTTACGTTCTTGCATATTGGCTTATTTATAGTTAACACTTATATTTCAAAGTGATTTATCTAACTTAAATGTGGATTGCTTGCATAAAAGTACTGAAATTATAGCCGACTAATCATTTTTTATTCTCATATTTTTATACAGAAATTTAATATTTATGTATTGAATCCATAACTGTGAATATTCTTCGATTGAAAAAAATTATAACCTTTTGTGTAATGTATGTATAAATAGGTTGGCTTTGAAAATCTCGATTCAGCTAATGTGTAACCTTGATTGTATAAGAGAAAAACCTCACACTATTGTAAAAGCTGCCTAGAAAAATCCAAATTAAATGGGCGACAGCTTAGGATTAGGGAGTAGTAATAATGAGCAGTAACACTTTTGTCTGTTATTGTTTGTGCCGCAAGAGTAAAAATTATTGCATGGGCAACTACAATAGTAAAAAAAGTAATTTTCACTAAACATCAGTAGCTCAAATTTTCCAACCTCGGATTTCAATCTCACAAAATCACTTCGGCAATCTTTACCTAAATTGCTATATAAATGCGAGTTTTACTGCTATATCCTCAGTTTCCGAAATCTTTTTGGTCTTTCGACAAAGCCATAGAATTAATTGGACACAAGGTAACTCTCCCTCCTTTGGGGATGATTACAGTCGCGGCTATTTTACCCCAAGATTGGGAATTCCGACTAGTTGATCGTAATATCGGTCCAGAAACCGCAGATGATTGGGAATGGGCCCAAATAGTCATTCTTTCGGGAATGATTGTTCAGAAACCAGATTTACTGTATTTAATAAAAGAAGCAAAACGGCGTAATAAACTAGTTGCGGTTGGAGGCCCCTACGTAACTTCCGTACCCCAAGAAGCCCAAGCGGCAGGGGTAGATTTTTTGGTTTTAGATGAAGGAGAAATAACTTTACCCCTATTTGTCGAAGCACTCCGCAGAGGGGAAACTTCGGGAATATTCCGCTCTGATGGTGAAAAGCCGGATATTACTAATACGCCCATACCCCGATATGATTTGCTTGAGCTGAGCGCTTACGACATGATGTCGGTGCAATTTTCTCGTGGTTGTCCGTTTGAGTGTGAGTTTTGCGATATCATCGTGCTTTACGGACGCAAACCGCGTACTAAAAATCCAGCCCAACTGCTTGAGGAATTACAAACACTGTATGATTTAGGCTGGCGGAATTCAGTGTTTATGGTGGATGATAACTTCATCGGCAATAAACGTAATGTCAAGCTTTTACTCAAAGAACTGATTCCGTGGATGGCAGAGCGCGGTTATCCATTCAGCTTACAAACGGAAGCTTCAGTAGATTTAGCGCAAGACGACGAACTACTGGACTTAATGATTGCGGCTAACTTTACCTCCGTATTTTTGGGAATTGAAACACCCGATACAGATAGTTTGTCATTAACCAAAAAGCATCAAAATACCCGCAATTCACTAGCACAAGCTGTCCAAAAAATCAACCGTAAAGGCTTGCGAGTCATGGCTGGGTTTATTCTCGGTTTTGATGGTGAAAAAGTCGGGGCTGGATCTCGCATTATTGATTTTGTGGAGACGACTGCAATTCCCAATGCAATGTTTGGTTTGCTACAAGCTTTACCAAATACGGCATTATGGCATCGATTGGAAAAAGAAGGACGTTTGTTAGAGATTGACCAAAAAGGTAATACGGGGAATCAAACAACCTCCTTAACTAACTTTATTCCAACTCGTCCCATAGAAGAATTAGCTTCCGAATATGTAAACTGTTTCTGGGAATTATACGAACCAAAGAAATTCCTGGGACGAGTTTATCGTCATTACCTAGAAATGGAACCTCGACTTTATCAGAAAAAGTTCCAGATGCTGAAATTAATCGAATTAAAAGCGCTATTAATTATAATCTGGCGACAGGGTATTAAACGTAATACACGCTTTCAATTCTGGATTCAACTTTTCTTAATACTTAGGCATAATCCTAAAGTATTAGTATCTTATATATCTATGTGCGCTCTTTTGGAGCATCATATTGAATACCGTCAAATTGTCAAAAATGAAATTGAGGGACAAATCGCTGATTATCGCAAGTTGAATCTTTCGCAAAAACCCCAGCAAGTTGAGATGAATCAATCTTTGATTACTTAGAGATTTATCAAGAGATTTTTCAGCGGAACAGTTACAGCTTTAAACAATTCAAATATTAAGGTACCATTTTCCCTTGCATTATTTCTTTGCAGGGGATTTTGTTCTCCTAATTGCCTATTCACGATCAATGAGTTGGGTTAGTGTACTTTTAAGGCTGATAAATTTATTCAGGAATTTTTATATAATCTATGTCGCTTCTAGCTAAAGAAAATCGCAAGCAAATTCCGACGTTACTGGTATTACTTGTTTGCGGTAGCTTAACTACTATGACGGGAAGTGTTGTGTCACCAATAATGCCGGAGATCAAAGAACAACTCGCCATCGATCCGCGTTGGGTAGGTACTTTGGTGAGTATGCATTGTCTGACAATCTTTTTATTTAGTCCAATTTTTGGTATTCTCGCTGACCGGATTGGTAAAGTCAAGGTGCTAATTCCATCACTGATTTGCTACGCAATTTTCGGCAGTATTGGAGGTTTGATGCAGAGTTTTACCCCTTTATTAATATCACGAGCATTATTGGGGGCTGCGAGTGGAGGGGTTGCCGCTGCGAGTATCGGTATTCTGAGCAGTATGTATGAAGGAGAAAGACGAACCCGCATCCTTGGTTATACAACCAGTGCATTGGCGATCGCCAGCATTATTTTTCCGCTTTTAGGTGGTTTACTTGGTTCAATCAATTGGCGATTTACCTTTTTTCTCTATGGTTTAGGTTTACCAGCCGCCCTCATTGCCTATTTAATATTACCAAAGCAAAAGCGTCAAAGTACTTTATCAATAGGTCTAAATCAAAAAGACCAACTTATTCAAAGCTTGACATCTTCAAGTACTTTAACTTTATTTATAGCCTTAGCATTGACATCTGCAATCTTTTATGTAGTAATTATCTACGCTCCCCTACATTTTAAACAAGCAATCGGAGCCGATACAGTACTTAATGGAGCAATTTTAGCATCGCGAGCCATTGGTGCGGCTGTAATTTCTGCCGTGGGTGCAAGCAAGTTAGCCAAGCGTTTGGGAAGTGCAAAGGCGATCGCTCTAGGCTTTATTTTAATGGCAGTAACATTAATAACTATACCGTTTGTGGAACAAATTTATCTGATTCTACCCACGGCGATTATTTTCGGAATGGGATTCGGTATCGTTATGCCCAATTTATATGATGCGTTATCAAAATCAAACCCTCCACAAGTACGTTCTAGCGTTTTAGCAATTGGTACGGGAGCGAGTAATTTAGGACAATTTTTCTCGCCAATTTTTCTTGGTCCAGTTTGGAAAAATGGTGGAATAGCAGTATTTTTTGTCGGTGCAGCAGTATCTTTAGTAACTACATTTTTGAGCATCAAGCAAAGTAAAGCCCTTGAAAAAGCAAAATATGACCGTTTTTGAGAAGCTTGGGTTTTTAGCCGTAGGGTGCAGTTCATCTCTAAAAACCTCTTTCCTCTGCGTTCTTTGCGTCTCTGCGGTTTTTTTTCGGTGAAAAGTCGGGTTTTTACAATACGTACTTGTTACACAGTTGTAAATTCAAAAAAACCCGACTTCTTGGGAATTGCTCCCTACTCCCTACTCCCTTTATCATCTTTTTCAAAATTATTTTCCCAAGACTTATGATTAGCTTTAGCTTCTTGAACGATGGGAGAAGCAGTAATTAACTTATTGGCTAAAGAACTAACCACAGAAAGAGGAAATTTTAAAGGACGAGCAATATCTAAAAATAAGACTACCCGATATCCATCCGTATCATTCCAAACTTCATGATAAAAAGTATCGTCGAAAATTAAACTTTTACCCTCTTCCCAATATCGAATTTCATCTGCTATTTGAATTTGACATTTTTCTTTTGGTTCTGGAACAATTAAACCCAAATGATAGCGAATCAAAGTCTTGAGTTTACCACGATGTTTGGGAATATGTTTACCAGGAGCAAGAATTGAGAAAAATGCCACTTTCATTCCCGGAATTTGTTCAATCAATTTAGTAGTTTGCGGACATCTTTCACAATTTTTAGTAGCTTTAAATCCGAATGCGTATAAAAAATAGGTTTTCCAAAGATTATCATTAGCAATGCGATATTGACGTTTAGAAATATCCTGAAAATTCGGTAATTCGTCTACCCTTTCAAGTACTTGTTCTAATTCTTTACGAATCACCATCCAATTAGTTTCTAAATCTTTAGCCCAAGGGAACTGTTCGACATCAAAAAAGACGGAATTGCCTACCTTAGAATTATTAGCAACTAACGTTTCTAACCAACCATCTTTAGTAAGTAATTTTTCTAATTGTTTAACGATAATCTGAGATAAGTTTTGCATATTTGAAATATATAAAATGTCAAGTATTTACTTGAGGATAAAAAACAAGGAACTACTAACTCAATAAAAGACGTAGCATTGCTACGTCTCTACAACCAATTCTTAACTCCTAACTAATTAAAGTCTTTGCAATAATCGTTTGAGATTTTCTGTTCTATTTTTACCGATAATATTTGTTAACCCAATCGCAAAAAAATGAGGTATCGCTAATATACTAGATAAATGAATACGCCATTTATTCCAGGAAAAAAACGAACGGTAAATAGGCAATACTCGCCAAAAACGATTTACCGAACACACTACTCCATCACCCAAACAAGTAACTTCATGCCACCATCCTACAGGTATGTAGAGAATCTCTCTTTGATTAAGAACTAGTTCGTAAGATTGGGAAAGTGCTTTTTTGAATTTAGGAAAGGCTTGAAAATCAGGTTTTTGGGGATATACCTGACTGTAAGAAGCTCGTCGTTTGAACCCATAAATTAAATTATTTAATAGTGAAAAAGGATATAGATTATATAATTGATTGGGTGGAAACAGAATCAGTTTCTTAGCTCCATAGAGTTGAATTAAAGTACCATCAAAGGCATCGCAGTGCAGACAAGTTGTATGTCCCCCCAAACCAAGCCAAAGATTTAAAGGAGTTACGGGTATGCTCAAACCAAGTTGCGATTCTAAACGCTCAAAACTAGGGTTATCTGCAAGGGGAGTATTTGTGAGGGAGCATTTACCTAAATAAATATCTTTTTCATCAGCTTCTCCACTTAACAGTTTTTCAGCATAGTCGCTAAAAGGTATAGTGCGTGATTCTACCCCACTTCCCATATTTTCCCAGTTTCGCTTGTCTTGCTGATATCTTTCACGTCCGTAAAATCTAACCGGAAACTTTTTTTGTCCCAATTTTTTGCGTAAATAGTCTAAATCCCAATTAAGTTCGTCGGAATCTAGTAAACCAGTAATTACAACTGGGATACCATATTTTTGATATTTTGTTGCAAAAATCTCTGGAGTTAAAGTATTTCCATCAACCCTTGCAATTTGCTTTTTGCTCTCAGTTGCTGATAGATGCTTCTCTTGTGATGGTGTCCTCATTTTTCTATTTATTTAAATTAACAAGTAAGGTTAAATAAAATTAATTTAGTTTAATTTTATTTAATTTTAGTTGATTTTATTTTTCTTAATTAACAATCGACAAATTAACTATTTTTTAAACAATCATTAATCGATTGTTATCTATAAGTAATTGGTAGGATAAGTCACATTTTTTTATCGTCTACCAATACTATTTTAATTTACAATATTTTCCTCATAAAGATGACATTAAATTGTTATTCATTATTAATTTATACTAGAGTTATTTCTTTCTCAACAGTTAATCCAGCGAGAAATTGTCTATCGTCGCTTAGATGAGGAAATTTTAATTGCGAAGCCGGAATTCCTGTGTTTAAAAGCCGCTGTCGAATAGTCGCAAAACTTCCCGCAGCCATAATTCTTAGCCTGGGTGATGGTATTGGATTTGGTCTTTTAGCTGCATAAGAAATATGAATTTCTTGTAACAAACGGTCGAACTCAATGATAAATTGTTGAGGATTATTAAGACTATGACCCGATGCTAATTCAATATTTACTAAATAATGAGGAGGAATTCCATCTTCAGATAAAGTAATACAAAAGTTTTCTAAAGATAAATTAAATTTCTTTTCTAACTGCTGCATTACCTGAGTAACGTGAAATTCGGAGGTTTTTTCTGTTGTTGAGGATAACACACCTCCCTTACGATGTCGGAATGTAATTAAAGGAGTTTTTTGGTACCAGCCGACAACTTCTACTACATCCCCAATATCGTAACGATACAAACCGCTATAGTTAGACAACAAAATACGATAATATTTTCCCACTTCTACTTGATGAGCTAAAAGTGTTTTTGGTTGGGAAACACCCCATTCCTCTTCGGGAATAAATTCAAAGAAACCAGTTTGAATCGCTAAAATGGCTCCATCATGATTAAAGTCGGGATAAATGCCAAAAGTACCTTCCGCAGAAGAATAAACTCCGCCAAAAATTGGGGTATCACCAAAATATTCGGGAAATTTTTGCAGATAAAAATCGGATGTTCCACCACGAGCAGTAGTAATGAATGACAAATTTGGCCAAACTAATTTTGGTGTAAGTCTTCCTTCGTCTTGTAAAATCTGACGTAATTGAGCAGCTCGTTTCGGGGATGGAGATAATTTATTTTCTAATTTTGCTCGTAATTCCGGTTTCAAATTCAACCAGGGAGCAATAGTTCCTTGTTCTAAATCTTCAATTAGTTCTAAAGCTTGAGATTCCAAATACTGACACAGTTGTAGTGCTAAAACCGGGAAATTGGCAGCGATAATCCTCAAAGACGGATTTTTTAAAGCAAAAAGCAAACAAACGTAATGACGTGCTAAATTATCTTGTGGCTGCAATGCTTCATAAGGAAGCGCAAATACTTGCTGATAAAGAAAACTGTTCAGACGTAAATCACCAACGCTAACCGGGCCATAATCAATTCCACCGCTGGTACGTCCGTATAATTGTACCGAACTTGTTAAAAGTATTGTACCAATCGGTAAACCCCGTTTTTGCGCGGCTTCAGCAGCAAAACCAATACTAACCTGATTATTACGATTCAAGATTTTACGGGATTGTTGGGTGACTGGGATCAATTTTTGTTTACCAGTGGAACCGCTTGTTAAATTCAGGTAAATAACGGGGTTGGGCGTGAGAATATTTGGCTCTCCCTTGGCAATACGCTCTAAGTAAGGTTCGTAGCTGCTGTAAGGTAAAATTGGTAGACGTTCTCGGAACTGATCGACACTTTTAATTTCTGCAAACCGATACTCTTGTCCAAATTCGGTTTCTTGATAAGCATTAAGCAGCGACAGCAAAAATTGCTCTTGAACAAAGGCAGTTTTACGAGTCTTGCGTACAAAATTTGCTTTGGATAATCTTGCTGCATTAGTAAGTAACGCTAATGTAAAATTTACCATTTCACCTCCACACTAATTATTAAGTAAATATAAACAATCCTTGAAGCGACTTTACAAAACTATTTAAAACTAACTAAAGTTCTAAAGTGAGGAAGATATTACTACTCATATTGCGGTCTGTCGAGAGAGCTAATCTACAATAAAAGAACTTATGATATTTTAAGTAGTTTCACGCATAGCGTACATATGTACGAATATTTTATCGGTTTTCGTGCATGGTGTATTAATCTCCGGAACTTTTGCAATTTAACCTACAGTCAATAAATTTTGGATGCAGGGATTTTAAATTGACATCAAGTCTGTGAGATAAAATATTTTATCCGCTAGACTTGAAAATTATCAAAAAGTTCCATATTCTCAAGTGCTTGAATTCATTTATAATAGGCATTCTTTGAGGAAAATGTTGCTGTTATATTGGTGAATTTATTTAGAGATATTTACTTTAACACCGATTAAAACCATTTTTTAGGAGAAATTTTCATGAAATATAAGATGAAATCTAAAATTCAAAAAATCTGCATCTTAAATCAATTCCCACCCCTAAGTAGATAGGCGTTCAAAATTCTTGTTATGAGTAGAGAGTAGGGATTAGAGGTAAAGTTTTGAGCCAAGTTTACCTTGTATGCTACACAACGATAATTATTTATGAATTATTTATGCCTACTTACTTAAGTATTACTAAAATTGCATCAATTAACGGGGAAAAATAATACCAAGCATCAAAAATAATGGGGACAGATGGAATCTTAAAAGCTTTTTTAGAATCTAAAATCTAATTTAGGGTATAAGTTGCAAATCAAATAAATTCTCTTGGTAATTCTGTTCATGGTTTCTATTGCTCGCAAAAACTTATTTGAAGATATTCCTCGGTTTTTAGTTGCTCAAGCCGGAATTATGTTTGCTGTTAGCTTAGTGACTATCCAAACTGGAGTCTTCAATGGGGTGATTCGTTCTACCGTAACTTTAGTAGAAAATTCTCGAGCCGATATCTGGTTAGCATCCGATAAGATGGTACACCTCGAACTAACTCAACAACTTCTATTCGATTATGCCGTTAGAGCGAGAAAAGTTGATGGTGTAAAACGAGCCGAAGCTTTACTCCAAGGTTCTGCTAGATGGAATGTACCCAATGGAAAACTCAATGTAGTCAAAGTATTCGGATTTCCTCCCACAGGACAACTATTTGTACCCGGAGAGATGGTTGAAGGTGATGTAAAATCTCTGAGAAACCCTTATACGGTAATTGTTGATCAAAGCAACTTGAAGTCTCTCAAAGTCAAACAAATTGGAGATACCGCTCAAGTTGGCTCCTTACCAGTACAGGTAGTCGGATTCACCCAAAATACCCAGTCAGTTGTTTCAAGTTCCGTCCTGTTTACTTCCTTAGAAACAGCCAACGCTTACGCTAATGCTAGCGTGACGACGAATGTTAACTGTACCTGGGTTGGAGAAGAACTGCAATGTCGAAACGTTTACCAAAAAGATACTAATGCTCAAAAACAACAATCTGCCAATGAACCACCACCAACATTAAGCTTAAATACTCCCATTTCTTACGTGTTAATTCAAGCACAACCCGGTGAAAATATCCCCCAACTCAAAAAACGTTTAGAAGCTACCTTCCCTGAAACTAAAGCATATACCACCGCAGAATTGTCTCAAAAGATACGTGTATTTTGGCAGCAGTCAACGGGAATCGGTTTTATTTTAGGCTTGGGTGCCGCTGTCGGTATAGTTGTTGGAGTCGTAATAGTCGGTCAGATATTATACTCAGCAGTTGCCGACCATCTCAAAGAATTTGGAACACTCAAAGCAATGGGAGCGTCCAATAGAGTCATATACGGCATTATCATCGAGCAGGCTTTGTGGATGGCAATTCTTGGCTATATTCCCGGAATGTTGCTTTGTTGGGGGTTAGGAGCTTGGACACTAGCAACTCAAGGCATCGTAATTTTAATTACTCCATTCACAGCCGTGGGAGTTTTTGGTGTAACTGTATTGATGTGCGTGGGTTCAGCTTTATTTGCAATTCAGAAAGTCAGCAAAGTTGATCCGGCAATTGTATTCAAAGCATAGTATTTTTCCTAAGTAAACTGTTCTATCTTAAGAGTGAATTTTTGTTCTCATCTGAAAAACTTATAAGTAATTTTACCTCTTCCTTGTACAAAGCCTAAAAATTAATATCCTTCCCTAAAAGAAATGACTATTTCTCAAAATCAATGTATAGTGACGAACAGAATAGACAGTTGGAATAATTCACAATCTACTGATGTAAGTAAATTGAAAACCTCTGCTATTTCTGCTAGAGGAATAGAAATGGTATATCAATCTGGCAGACAGCGCTACGTAGCACTCAAAGGAATCGATTTGGATGTGAGCAAGGGTACCATTCAACTGTTAATGGGACATTCCGGTTCGGGAAAAACCACTTTATTATCAATTTTGGCAGGAATTTTGACTCCTACGAATGGGAAAGTCTATCTTTTGGGGGAGGAAATTACGCGGATGTCTCGTAAAAAATTATCTCGCTTTAGAAGAGACAATATTGGTTTTATTTTTCAAGGCTTCAACCTTTTTGGTGCTTTAAATGCAGTCGAAAATGTGCAAGTCGCTTTAGAAATTAAAGGTATTAAGGGAAAATCCGCCACTCATCAGGCTTTAGAGTTATTGGATATGGTAGGATTAGCCAATAAAGCCAATTTGCTTCCCCGTGACTTATCTGGTGGACAAAAACAACGTATTGCGATCGCCCGTGCTTTAGCAGGAAATCCCCAATTAATTATGGCAGATGAACCAACTGCCGCACTCGATTCTCATAACGGACAAGCTGTTATAGAATTACTCTGTAATTTAGCTAAAGAAGGTGGAAGCACCGTTGTCATGGTAACTCACGATTCCCGAATTCAGAGTTTTGCTGACAATGTGGCATTCTTGGAAGATGGTGAAATTACCGATAATTATTTGTAATGGGTAATTGGTAATTGGTAATTGGTAATGGGTAATTGGTAATTGGTAATTGGTAATGGGTAATTGGTAATTGGTAATTGGTAATTGGTAATTGGGAATAAAGAGAAGAAGGATTTTTAGTTTTTAGTACATATGTGGGAATAATAACTAATTATATGGACTTGATCGGGACTTACGCATAAATTCTTAATGGTTTATGTTATTAATTCTAGTGGATTTAAGGTAGTGCGAGCATCTTGCTTGCTAACTAATAAACATCTCCGGAAATTAAATATGCGTCATTCAGAAACCTTGTAGAGAGGCGAACCCTTGCGTTTCTAGATTCTTTCTCGGAGATGTCTAATAGCGAGCAAGATGCTCGCACTACAAATATGTTAGCTCCTAGGTTGGGTTAGACAGGAAAATAAGTTAAACAAGCAACGTCAATTATGATTATTCTGTCGTAACACAACATTTTTTTACAAATAATTTGAACAATCACCAAGATGTTGGATTACGGCGCATAGATTAATTTCTAGTTAAAAACTATCATTCTTTGTACGCCTAAGCGAACCTACAACTATTCCCTATTACCTAATTAATCCACCAAAGGTTTAAAAATCTTAATTAATTCTGGTTTACTTACAGCTAATGTAGGTAAAGATTTAGAACTATAATCTTCACCTACTACCAAAGGAAAAGGCTGGGATTTCAAAGATATCCAACAACCTCCAGCAGCTTGTAAAATTACCCAAGCACCGGCTATATCCCATACTTTGGGTGTCCCTTCAATCGCACCTAATACCGCTCCTGTAGCGATGGTAAGGAAATTATAGCTAGCAACACCTAGCATTCTTATTTTACAGGGAAAATCTGAATTAATTACCGACGTGCTGCGAGAACATACATTGAAAAAATGATTTTTACTTATATTATCGTCACTGGTTTTGATTGGACGATGATTGCAAAATGCTCCTGAAGGTAAACTTAATTCAGAATCACCTTGCCAATATCCATAAAAAGCTTCATCAGTTGGTGGTGCGTAAACATAGCCAAATACAGGGCTACCTTTGTAGAGTAACCCCAAAGAAATACACCAAATAGGAATTCCCCTTGTAAAGTTAGTAGTACCATCTAAAGGGTCAACTATCCAACACCATTCATTATCGGGAAAAACCGTATTATTTTCTTCGCTGAGAATACCATGATTAGGAAATTGGGTACTAATCGCATCTCGAATTTGATTATCAGCCCATTTATCCGCTTTCGTCACCAAACTACCATCAGCTTTACTATCAGCTTGTACCCTACCAAAATCTTGCATTAATTGCTTTCCAATTCTAGTAGTAGTACTTTGAGAAAATTCTAAAATATTATTCCACAAATCGTTCATGAAGGTTAAAGGTTAAAGGTTAAAGGTTAAAGGCTAAAGGTTAAAGGAAACGCAACCACTACCAATAATTCAATGAACTGTCAACTGTCAACTGTCCACTGTCCACTGTCCACTGTCAATTGTCCACTAATTTAATCTAATTCATTTTCTAAAATTGAACTAATTGCCAACTTAGCGTTTTTTTGAAATTCTTTAACGTTAATTCTACCCAATAATAAAATCGCAAAAATCATTCCAATTCCTTGTAGAAAAAACACTAATCCATAAGCCATTACTGGTAATTCAAACAGCTTTTTTCCTAAATTTAAAAATCCTCCACCAAGTACCGTTGCCGAACCTCTTGCCATTGCTTGCGCTAATCCCCAAGCACCTATAAAGGTTCCCGCAGTTTCCGCTGCTGTTAAATCTAACATCAAACTAGTAGCCCCTGCTGTCAGCATTCCAGATGCTAAACCGAAGAACAACAAACTACCCATTAACAAAGTTTTACTACCACTAAATCCAGCCATAATAATTAAACCATTGCAGAGTGCTGCACTGATACATCCAAATTTAGTTGTATTTTTCTTCCCTAAACGTGGTACTAATAAAAAGCCCGTCGAAGCAATTCCAATTAAAGTACCAATTCCAAAAGGAATGTTTAATCTGGTGGTTTCAGCAATACACATTCCAAACACTTCTCCACCATAAGGTTCTAAAATTGAATCTTGCATAAAAAGACTGATAGTTAATACCAGCAAAAAACTGAAAAATAATCCAGTTTGACGGCTAGCAGTCAGAATTCTGAAGGCTTTTTTTAAACTTATTTGGTCTTCTCTTTCTACAACTTGCGAACGTAAAGAGTAACGAGAATATTTTTTTTCTACCCCGAATGTTGCCAAAATACATAGCCCGAAAACTAACGCTGGCATAATTATAAATACGGGGTTAATTGTAGCTTTTAATTGCGATATATTCGCTACTTTTCCAGTTTGAGAAGGGTCGTAAGATAAAATAGCAGAGCCGCAAATTTCTGGTGTTTCTAGCAATCTAGAACTGATAATCGCACCAATCACAATCCCAACCATCAACATTGACCACACAACCCCAATCAATTGAGAACGGTTGTCTTCGTCAGTTACATCTACTAATAATGCCGTAAAAGGTGTAGAACTAGCACTGAGAGCTAAACCGTAAAGTGCAAAAATTAATGCTAGTATTCCAGCCCAACCGGAGGTTTGAAAACTCCATCCACTTGCTTGTAAGCTATAGCCCAACTGCCACACAACTTGTAGCGCTACAAAAGAAAGAATAGTAAAAAAAACTGCACCAATCCATACATACCCAGAACGATGATAGCCCTTAATCGGTTTCGTATCGGACATCTGACCAAACCAGATTCGTACTGGACTGACAAACTGGTACATGGCGATCGCACCTGCTGCAATCAAGGGCAAAACCTTAAGTTCGTCAATCATAACTCGATTAAGTACTCCCAATGTCAGCAGGGACATAATCCCCAGTCCCATTTGAAATAAACCCAAACGGAACATGGTTAAAATATTGATTCGAGGAAGAGATTTGATTTGTTCGGAGTTATTGGATTCTGGATTGGGTAGAGAATTGCTACTTGTCATAAGTATTTACTATTTAAATGTAAAAATATCAATGATTAGTGGAAGTCACTACAATTAGACTGACACAATTATCTAATTTAATCGGTAGCTACTCTGCTATTATCTCACTAACTATTGATCAAGAAAGCTTTCAATATCATTAACAGCGCTACACTTAGATATAAAGTATTATCAAAATTATCAAAATATTTAAGTAACAGTGGAAAGCATCACATTAGGACAAAATGCAATATCAGTTACCCCTTTGTGTCTGGGTACTTGGGCTTGGGGTGATAAACTATTTTGGAATTATGGCAATGATTACGGTTCAGAACAAGTAGAACAAGCTTTTAATGCTGCAATTGAAGCGGGTATTACGTTTTTTGATACTGCGGAAGTCTACGGGTTAGGACTTTCAGAAGAATTGCTGGGAAAGTTTATTAAAAAAACGGACAAACAGGTACAAATTGCCACTAAGTTTGGTCCTTTACCTTGGCGATTTTCGGCTCAATCTGTTAGCGATGCATTAACCGAAAGTCTGAAGCGTCTCCAATTAGAACAAGTTGCATTGTATCAAGTACATTGGCCTTTTACTTTTTTTATGAGCCAAGAAACATTGATGAATGCTTTAGCCACGGAGGTGGAAAAAGGTAGAATTAAAGCAATTGGTGTGAGTAATTATTCCCAAAGTCAAATGCAAGAAGCACACCAAATTTTAGCTCGTCGCGGCATCTCTTTAGCAGTTAATCAGGTGCGTTATTCTTTATTAACTCGTCAAGTTGAAACCCAAGGAATTATTACCACAGCAAAACAATTAGGTATAACAATTTTGGCATATAGTCCTTTAGCTCAAGGATTACTTACAGGGAAATATGCCACGGATAGTAATATAAATCCGACTGGTGCCAGAAAAATAGACCCGCGATTTAATAAAGACAATTTACAAAAAATTGAGCCAGTTATATCATTATTACGAACTATTGGCGAAAAATACAATCGTACTCCCGCACAAGTAGCTCTCAACTGGTTAATTGCTCAAGGTAATGTAATTCCCATTTCTGGAGTCAAAACAGCAGAACAAGTCAAACAAAATGCTGGTGCTTTAGGGTGGAAATTAAGCGATGATGAAGTTATTCAGTTAGATGAAATTAGTCGTCCTTGGTTGAATTAATCAGGTTAAAGGTTAAAGGTTAAAGGTCAAAGGTTAAAGGTCAAAGGTTAAAGGTGTAATAATTAACTGCGGTGGTACTAACTCCTAACTAATCCAAAATCTAAAATCTAAAATCCAAAATAAAATAATTACTGGCTCCATTGCTATCTTTTAAACTTTCTTCTTCCCGATTCGGAAGCATGAAATTTGCATTGGAACCAGTTACTTGCTGATTGATGAAAATTTGATTTCTCTACCAGTAAAGTTGTTCTAAATTAAATCTGAAATTTACTAACTAGTAGAGATTATTTCTAAAACAAAATCAATTTAGTAGTTAAGAAGATGCCGATTCTTTTGCGGTGGTAGAACCGAATTGATTCTGATGTACGGAAGAAGTTTCTCGATGGTTTGTTTTAAGTTTGGGTTTGGGAGTTCCACCACCACGCTTACCATTTCCATCTCTGTTGTTACCTTCCGATTGCACCCAACGGCGGCTTTTATCCCCAGAAGAACGACGTGGTGAAGAAGAACGCAGTCTGGGTTTACCTGAAGAAGAATAATTCTCTTCTTCTTCGGGAATGCTCTCTGCTTTTAACCAATCCGGACGGGTTTGGTCATAAGCGATTTGTAAAGCTGCTGCTGCAATGGCGTGAGCATCATATTCTTCGCTTAATTCGCGCACTATCGGTAAAAACGAAGCCAAACGTTCACCACTCAAAGCTTCTTTAACCTGAAGTTGCAGTTTTTCCAACTGTCGTGCTTCAATTTGAGCGCGGGTAGGAATAGGAAGCATTTGCCAATTCTGGCGGTTGTGACGTTCAATAACTTGCTGTTTGCGCCTCTCAAAGGGTTGTACTAATGAAATAGCGGTTCCTTCTTTACCAGCCCTACCAGTACGACCAATACGGTGAACATAAGTTTCTACACTATCAGGTAGATCAAAGTTAATCACATGAGAAAGTTCATCAACATCTAAACCCCTTGCAGCAATATCAGTTGCAACTACCCAACGAACTTGACGATTGCGGAAACGTCCTAACAATCTTTCCCGTGCTTGTTGAGACAAATCACCGTGATATTCATCAACACTGTGACCAGCTGACTGTAACTGATTGGTTAATTCTGCTGCGGTACGTCGAGTACGAACAAAAATCAACGCAGTTTCCGGATCTTCCATCTCCAAAATAGGCTGCAAAGCTCTTGCTTTCGTCCAGTGACGCGGTATTAGGTAAGCTACCTGATTAATTTTATTCGGAGCTGCTTTTGGTTGTTGAACTGTTACTGTTACGGGATCATTTAAAAACTTATTCACCAACTGGCGAATTGAGGGCGGCATTGTTGCCGAGAATAAAGCTGTCTGGCGCTCTTTTGGCGCTTTAGAAAGGATTTTCTCTACATCATCAATAAAGCCCATGCTCAGCATTTCATCGGCTTCATCCAACACAAACCACTTTACATGGTCGAGCTTCAAACAACCTCTATCCAATAAATCAATTACTCGTCCCGGTGTACCCACAACAACATGAACACCACGCTTTAATTGCATCATTTGGCGGTCGATTGACTGACCACCATAAATTGCCACAACTTTCAATTTTTGAGTACCAACAAATTCTGCGATCGCACTATGAACCTGCATTGCAAGTTCACGAGTTGGAGCTAAAACTATCGCTTGTACTGCTTTTTCATTAGCATCTATCCGCTCTAAAATTGGCAGAGAAAATGCTGCGGTTTTACCAGTTCCCGTCTGGGATTGACCTACTACGTCACGACCTGATAAAAGTTGAGGAATTGCCTGTTCTTGAATATTAGTCGGTGTTGTAAAACCGAGTTTTTCTAATTGTGCAAGACGCTGTTCTGAAATTCCTAAATCTTCAAATGTAAGACTCATCAATTCTCCTATGTTTTAAGTTTTATTTTCAATCGATATTTGTGTTAATTCATTTGTCGGCTTAGCCAACGCCGACAAGTCGCCGGTACGGGAGCCGATTCTCGGCGGGCAGAAAGGCCATAGGCGTTCCCCTGTCAAATTCAAACAAATTTACCGTATAAGTCATATGCATCAGCCTTGTCTATTTTTACCGGCACAATCGCCCCTAAGCAGGCTTCTCCACGAACATATACCTGTCCGTCTACCTCCGGCGCAAATCTAGCAGAACGACCTATTAGTTCTCCCGTAATCGGATTTTCTTGCTCAATTAACACATCAACTATTTTGCCAATTTCAAGTTGGTTTTTCTTCCCAGAAATTGGCTGCTGAATTTCCATTAGTGTATCTCGCCGCTCATCCATGATTTGTTGCGGCAGCTGGTCTGGCAAGTTGTACGCTTCTGTTCCTTCCTCCGCTGAAAAAGTGAAAACACCTACATGATCAAATTCATGACGTTTGACAAACTCACACAGATGATTAAAATGCTCGTCTGTCTCCCCAGGAAAACCCACAATGAACGTTGTTCGCAGCACGGCATTTGGTAACGCCTGTTTTATGCGTTCAATGACTGCATCGTTCACCTGTCCTTGCCAGGGACGATTCATGGTACGAAGAATTTCAGGATGGGAATGCTGCAATGGTAAATCTAAGTAAGGCAAAACATTTGGTGTTTCTTTTATCGCCGCAATTACATCTGGGGTTAATCCCGTTGGATAAGCATAGTGCATTCTAATCCACGGTATATCTACCTTGCCCAGACCGCGCAACAATTCTGCCAACTGAGGTTTATTGTAAATATCTATACCGTAATTTGTCGTAATTTGGGAAATTAATATAATCTCCTGTACTCCTTGAGATGCCAAATGCTCTGCTTCTGCGACAATTGATTCAATAGTACGCGAACGTTGCTTTCCCCGTAGATGAGGAATTATACAAAATGCACATCGATAATCACACCCTTCCGCGACCCTTAAATAAGCGACACCTTCTGAAGTTGTCCGATAGCGAGGCGTTGTTTCATCGGCAATAAAGGTAGGCTCGGCACTTACTTGCTTGACACGTTCACCAAGCTGGGTTCGCTCAATTACATTGACGATTTTATTGTAATCGCCTGTACCTACTACGGCTACTGCCTCTGGCAACTCTTCTAGTAATTGCTCTTGAAAATGCTGCGCCATGCAGCCAGTAATCACTATTTTCTTATCCGCTTCTGCTAATTCTACTAGAGTTTTAACAGATTCTTCTCGCGCTGCTGCGATAAAACTACAAGTATTGACAATAACGTAATCTGCTAATTCTTCATTACAATCTACGCTGTAACCTGCTTCTACAAGCAGACCGAGCATATGCTCTGTATCAATTCTATTTTTCTCGCAGCCTAGGTGAGAAATTGCAATTGTTGGCTTATCACCCATATTATAAAAGATATTTTGCTGTTTCGAGCTAAAGGTTTCTATTCTTAAGCAATATACACCCACATTAGGTAAAACATCATTTCGACCTTACCTAAAATTTATTCATTCTCCATAGACCTAAAACAGCTTTTAAATCTGTTATTGAATCTATTTAACTTTATTTAGATATTGTTAATTTATGGTATTTTACATTACCTCAGTCCGTAAACAACACGCTCATTTGCTCGTTAGGAAGCAGCCGAATAATATCGGCTTTTGTAGAGAAGTCGCTACCCTAAAGGAAATCGCAGGCTGAGTTACGCTTTGGCATTTTCCCGAACGATTGCCTGTATCTGTGGCAGACCATACACTATTCTAGGTAAAGCTGCAAGCCGCAGGAATTTGAGCGGCAGACTCCTCTTGTATCACTTGTTATCTTAACATATCTTATGAAATTTTTGATGTCAATTTACATCTATTGGGGGAGGTCTTTGAGATTTTTTACCTCTCTTTAAATAAGGAAAAGGATTCAAGTCATTTCAAGCAAAGGTTTTCAGGCTTACAGTAATTGATAAATCTGGGAGATTGTACCATTGAGGAATTATTGGTCAAGAGATGACGGTAATCCAGGTAAAATAGTCTTTGTGTGTTTTTTGCTTGGGTAAAACCCAAACTTATGGTACGAATCGCTGAGCATACTGGTTGATTCCCGGACTAGACTGTAAGCACATTATTTTTTGATTCCTGCGAGTCAAACATGATACACGATAATATCGATTGTAGCAACTAAGGTTACTTTATTATCAGGTGACATTTACCTTCAAGTCGGGAAACCACATAAAGTCCGTAAAAGAAAAAGACGTGGATCTATATCAGTTATTTAAAACCCGAAGACCAATTATTGGTGTGGTTCATCTGTTACCACTGCCTACCTCACCGCGCTGGGGAGGTAGTCTCAAAGCCATTATTGACCGTGCCGAACAAGAAGCAGTCGCCCTTGCTAGCGGGGGAATTGATGGTATTATTGTCGAGAATTTTTTTGATGCCCCGTTTACCAAGAGTCAGGTAGACCCGGCGATTGTCAGTGCCATGACTATTGTAGTACAGCGCATACAAAATCTTGTAACTGTACCCATCGGCTTGAATGTGTTAAGGAATGATGCCAGAAGTGCGATCGCGATCGCGAGTTGTACCCAAGCTGAATTTATCCGGGTTAATGTGCTAACGGGAGTAATGGCAACAGACCAAGGATTAATTGAAGGAGAAGCGCATCAAGTACTCAGATACCGGCGAGAATTAGGCTCTGATGTGAAAATTCTTGCGGATGTGTTGGTGAAGCACGCTCGTCCGTTGGGTTCGGTTAATTTAACGAATGCCGTTGAAGATACAATTGAGCGGGGATTGGCGGATGGAGTGATTTTATCGGGTTGGGCTACAGGTAATCCTCCCAATCCTGAAGATTTGGAATTAGCATCGAGAGCAGCGAAAGGGACTCCGGTATTTGTTGGTAGTGGGGCGAGTTGGGATAATATTGCTACACTAATGCAAGCTGCGGATGGTGTAATTGTTTCGAGTTCTTTGAAACGTCACGGGAATCGCCACCAAACTATAGATCCAATCCGTGTCAGCCAGTTTGTAGAAGCTGCTCGGTCTAATTTTAATTCCAAAGGTCAAACCGAATCAATTTCTTCTCTGAAGCTACATTCTTAACAACGGAAATTGGGAATTGTAGTGGTTAGCAATTGTAGTAGTTAGTAATGGTCATTCAACAAGCAAAACAATAATATTGATTGTATGGCAATGGTCATATTGGCTAGGACATCATCTTTTGTTGTTAAGGGAATAGGAAACTCTTGACAGGCAAATGTCCTAAAAATTGTGGCTAACGCTATATTGTCTGAATTACCGTCATCGTTACTTCTTTTTAGTGAAGTTAGCTAAACTTAATTTCGGTTCTTGCAGCATCCGTTAGTTTTAACTAAATTAAGCTATAAGATATCAGGTTTTAATTGCTAGTGTTATGGAGATTGAGAATATAACATCCGAGTTTATTCCCTATTTCCGATTTATTATTCCCAATTAATAATGTTTTAGCTTATGATTCGTCGTCGTTCTACTCCTTGGATTCATCGCTTCTCGCGTTTACTAATCGCAGGAATCGCTTCCTGTGGCGCTTTAGTAACTGGTTATCTAACCATCGTTAAGTTGAGCGGAGGAGAAGCTGCTTGTACCGCTTCCTCTGCAACTGCCGGTTCTGCTGCTGGATGTAACAGTGTTCTTTCTAGCCCTTGGGCTACAATTCTCGGACAACCACTAGCTTTGTTCGGCTTTCTGGCATATTTTAGTATGCTAGTATTTGCTCTGGCACCTTTGCTTTTCAAAAGCGGAGAAAATAAAGAACAGCGTCAGAAGTTAGAAAACTTAACATGGATGTTTTTGCTAATTGGCTCAATTTCCATGACGGTTTTCAGCAGCTATTTAATGTATGTGTTATTTAGCCAAATCAAAACTATTTGTCCTTACTGTATTGCATCGGCTCTATTTTCTTTAACGATGCTGGTATTAACTATTATTGGTCGTAGTTGGGAAGATATAGGACAAATTTTCTTTACTGCAATTATTGTCGGAATGGTAACGCTGATTGGGACATTAGGTGTTTATGCTGGTGTCACTCCTAATGGAACTGCTGCTCAAACTGATTCTAGTCAAGGTGGAGCAATTAATTTTGTTCCGCAACAAAATCCAATACCGGGAGTTGGTTGGGAAGTTACTACCACTTCTGGGGAAGCAGAAATAGCCTTAGCTCGTCATCTTAAAGAAATTGGAGCTATGGAATATATTGCTTGGTGGTGTCCTCATTGTCACGACCAAAAGCTATTATTTGGTAAGGAAGCCTACAAAGAAGTACCTCATATAGATTGCGCTCCTGCGGATAATCCCAACAATATAAAACCTGAGTGTAAAGCAGCTGGTATTGAAAGTTATCCCACTTGGAAAATTAAGGGTAAAACCTATACTGGAGCGCAAAATCTTCAAGAGTTAGCTAAAGCCTCCGGTTATAAAGGTCCGACTAATTTCAAGTATTATCTAAATCGTTGAAATAGTTAGATCAATTTGAATTTGTAAAATCAAGTCCAAACAGTCAACCGAAGTATCTACTTCTGTTGGCTTTTTTATTTTCCATATCTGTTTTTATTGCGATCGCGCTTTGGTTATTCTGATTATCCCTGGTGGAGTCCTATGGGTGGCAAGTCGGGTTTTGATCAAATTTGTCAGCTTGTTTACAGATACTTATTCTAAAAATCCAACTTCTGTAAAAGCAGGGAACAGGCAACAGATAACTCTTAACGGGAAAATGTCCTAACAATTGTGGCTACTGCTATTTTAGCCTAAATTTTGTTTTCACAAACACAATTAGAATTTAATGTATAAAAACAATATTTATCTGTTCTGCTAGATAAGTTAAAGTACTTAAAAATCCCCAAGTAGAAAATATTTGTAAGCCATGTCAGCAAAGGAATAAAATCAGATTATTCAGTAATTTACATTTAATTGTAAAATAAAATTTTTTACAGACTGATATAAATGATTAGCCTATAACTAGATAGTATAGGGAAACTAAAATTCACATACAAACATCAATAATTTAATATTTAGCACTTGCCGATAGTATGTTTCTGTAAGTACCCTTTTATTATGTAACATCAGTAGTTGTACTAAGCAAATACTTATAGTTACTTTAAAACCTCCTGTTGCTTCATAGATATAATTACCGTCATTAAATACAGAGCTAAGTAAGTTTTTCTCATGAACCATATTCAGCAAGAAGATTTTTGAGGATTTGAGTAAACAGTTAATTACATCCAATTAAATGAATTTAATCCAGATATTCGATTGAAATTGACCAAAATCCCTAAATACAAAGTATAGTTAGCATCCTAACTGTATTAATTATTTAGCAAATGATTAACTTGACAATTTTTCTCCCGAACGGGTAATGGGAATAAGAAAAAAGCTAGGCAAAGATTTACAAAAATCTATCTTTGTACTGCAAAAAAAACTTTTCAAAAGACACAGAGAATTAATAACGGCTTCCAGCGTAGTATTTTGCATACTTGTATTGCGTTGGTTAGGGTTATTGCAATCTTTAGAATGGACTGCTTTAGACCAATTCTTTCAATTACGTCCAATTGAAAGATATCAAGAGCGGATTACCATAGTGGCTATAGATGAAGCTTCTTTGCAAGAATTAGGTTCTTGGCCAGTTTCTGATCGTAAAGTTGCTGAATTATTACAAAAAATCAAAGCTTATCAACCTCGTGCAATTGGTTTAGATATTTATCGAGATTTACCAGTATCAATTGGTAATGAAAATCTGGAAAAAATATTTAAATCAACACCGAATTTAGTTGGCATTGAACTACTCTCAGATAATCAAAATGACCGCGTTCGTCCACCATCTATATTAAGTCAAAAAAACCAAGTAGGTTTTAATAATGTGGTAGTGGATAGTGACGGTAAAGTTCGTCGTGGTTTGCTGTATTTACATATTGATAATAATGCATATGAAAGCTTTGCTTTAAAATTGGCGCGACTGTATTTAAAATCTGAGGGTATTACACCTAAAAGAGCCAAAAATTCTAACTATTTACAATTGGGTAAAGCTACATTTACTAGATTTCAACATAATGACGGTGGCTACGTCAAAGCTGATGATGGTGGTTATCAATTTTTATCTAATTTTTCCAAACCTGCTTGTCAAGAAAGCTGTGATGGTAAATCTTATGGTTTTCGCAAAATATCTTTAAGAAAAGTATTAAATGGAGAGGTACCTAAAAGTTGGATTAAAGACCGTATCGTGCTAATTGGTTCTACTGCACCCAGTTTACAGGATTTAAAACTAACTCCATACTCTAGTAGTTTTATGAGCAAAGAACCTAAGTCTATACCTGGTGTAGAATTACAAGCTTATTTTACCCATGAAATTATTTCCGCTGCTCTTGAAGGAAGGAAATTACTTAAAGTATGGTCTGAACTTATGGAATGTTTATGGATTGGAATTTGGGCTTATGTAGGGGCAATAACTAGATGGCGAATTAGAAGTTCAAGTACTAATTTATTATTAATATTAGTTTTCAGTTTTGTGTTAACAGTTAGTGCGTATTTTTTCTTTTTAAAAGGTTGGTGGATACCGCTGATTCCGGCGTTAATAACTTATATTATTTCTGTGATTTTTATTACTGGTCAAATCGCTCATTCCCAAGAAGAATTTAAGCGTTCTAGGGAGTTTTTAGGACAAGTTATTAATACAGTCGCTGACCCTATTTATGTTAAAAATGAAAAGCATCAATGGATTGTTTTAAACGATGCTTACTGTGAGTTGATTGGCTGTCCTAAAAACAAGTTAATTGATAAATTGGATTATGATTTTTTCCCGAAAAATGAAGCTGATGATTTTAGAAAAAAAGATGACTATGTTTTCCGCACTCAAAAATTATTAGAACACGAAGAAGAATTTACAGATGTGAATGGTGAACTTCATCTCATTGCCACTAAACGTTCCCTGCATAAAGATGCTGCTGGTAACTTATTCTTAGTGGGAGTTATTCGTGATATTACCAAACGTAAACTTCTGGAAGAACAACTTAAGCGTACTGCCGATGAATTATCTCGTTCTAATAATGAATTAAAACTTCAAGAAGACCATTTGCGTTATATCGCTTATCACGATGCTCTTACCGGATTACCTAATCGTAAAGCTTTTGCAGAAGAACTTCATGAATCTTTATCTTGGGCAAAAAACGGTAATTATTTACTCGCATTACTATTTTTAGATTTAGATGGTTTTAAACAAGTAAATGATACTTTAGGACATGAAATGGGCGACCTTTTATTAGTAACAGTTGCTCAACGACTCAACAATTGTTTGCGTGGTAGCGATACTGTTTCCCGTTTGGGTGGGGACGAATTTACAATCATTTTACGTCGGATTCCCAACCCAAAAGTTGCTGCTAAAATAGCTGACAAAATTCTCACAAGTATCACAGAATCAATTAGTTTACAAGGTCATACTGCTAAAATTTCCGCTAGTATCGGTATTAGTATTTATCCATATACTGCTTACAATTCAGAAACATTACTTAAGCAAGCGGATGCTGCGATGTATCGTGCGAAGCATCTCGGTAAAAATCGCTATGAATTTGCTCAATCTTGATTAATTTGATCGCGAGCAGCTTGTAAAGCCTTGCTTACTTGTTCAAAACCTGTTCCACCGTAACTATTGCGTGCAGCAACTACTTGACGAGGTGATATTGCTTCATAGATATCATTTTCAAACTTGGGATGGAGTTGCTTCCATTCGGATAAACTCAAATCTTTAAGAAGTTTACCTGCTGCAATACTGGTTTTCACTACCTTACCTACGAGATTATAAGCTTCTCGGAAGGGAACACCCCGCGCTGCTAGATAATCTGCTACATCGGTAGCATTAGAAAAATCCGACGCTACGGCTACTGCTAAACGGCGATCGCAAAATTCTAAACCTTCTCGTAGTAAAATTGTCATTGCTTCTAAACAAGCTTTAACTGTATTTACCGCATCAAATAGACCTTCTTTATCTTCTTGTAGGTCTTTGTTATAAGCGAGTGGTAATCCTTTCATCATCACTAACATTGCTTGCAGATGACCGAATACTCTCCCAGTTTTACCCCGTACTAACTCCGGTACATCAGGATTTTTCTTTTGAGGCATAATACTCGAACCTGTCGCGCAACTATCTTTGAGGGTGACAAAGCCAAATTCCTCAGAAGACCACAAAATTACCTCTTCGGACAAACGGCTCAGATGAACCATGATTAAACTAGCTGCACTCAAAAATTCAATCGCAAAATCGCGATCGCTAACACCATCAAGGCTATTATCATAAACTTTGTCAAAATGCAATAGTTGGGCGCTGTAATGTCTATCAATGGGAAAAGTAGTTCCGGCTAAAGCACCGCATCCCAAAGGTGAAATATTTACACGGCGATACACATCTCCAAGTCGTTCCCAATCTCGTTGTGTCATCTGGAAATAAGCTAACAGATGATGAGCCAGACTTACAGGTTGAGCGCGTTGTAAATGAGTGTAACCGGGAATCAAAGTTTCAACATTTTGTTCGGCAATATCAACCAAAACAGTTTGAAATTCCCGAATTAAATTTTGAATTTGCTGAATTTGTGCGCGTAAATAAAGTCTTGTATCCGTACCTACTTGGTCATTACGAGAACGTCCCGTATGCAGCTTTTTCCCGACATCACCAACTATTTCTACCAAACGATGTTCAACGGCAAAATGTACATCTTCCGAATCGACACCTGGGTTAAAATTACCTTGGCGGTATTCTTGGCGAATTTGTTCTAAACCAGTAACTAACTGCTCTCCTTCTTCAGAAGAAATAATGCCACATTTCGCCAACATTTTGGCATGAGCCTGAGAACCAGTTAAATCATATTCAATTAATTCAATATCAAAATGGATACTGGCATTAAAGCGAGCAATAGTAGGATGTAACGCTGATTCAAATCGCTGACTCCAAGTTTGTTGTTGTGTCATAAAAGTTAGTTGACAGTTGACAGTTGACAGTTGACAGTTAATTGAGTAATTGGTAATGGTCGCGTTCCCCTGAACCTTAAACCTTAAACCTTAAACCTTAAACCTTAAACCTTAAACCTTAAACCTTTGACCTTTAACCTGTTAACCATAGCTTGTCAAATTACGAATCAAATAACCAACGACTAATCCAATTAAAAGCGCCCATACTTGACCTGTTTCGACAAAGTTATTAAAAGCTTTTTGCAGTTGACCCAAAAGGTCGGGGTCGGAAATATTTTGAGCTAATACAGTCCAGTTTACAGGTATTTGGCTAGTCGCATTAACAGTATTTGAGAATAAAATAGTCGTCCAAAAACTGAGAGCAAATCCACCCAAAATTGACCAAAGTTTCATTTTTAACTTATTTATTGGTTAGTATCACCGTGATATCCCAAATATATAAATTATGCCATCCGTAATTTCTCGGCTGAACGCAAAATTTGTCCTGCTAAAACGGCTGCACCAAATCCATTATCGATATTCACGACTCCGATACCCGCAGCACAAGAGTTGAGCATTGTTAATAAAGCTGATAAACCACCAAAATTTGCACCGTAACCAATACTGGTGGGAACGGCAATTACGGGAGAGTCTGCTAAACCGGCGACAACACTTGGTAAAGCACCTTCCATTCCCGCGACAACAATTAATACCGTCGCTGATTCAATTACGTGGCGATTATTTAACAAGCGGTGAATTCCCGCAACTCCCACATCCCATAACCGCTGTACCTGAAAACCAAAAAGTTCCGCAGTAACTGCGGCTTCTTCGGCAACTGCTAAATCAGCAGTTCCAGCAGAAATAATTCCAATATTACCGGAATATCGAACTTCAATATTAGGAGGTGCGATCGCGCAGATTTTTGCAGATCCGTAATAACGCAATCCCTTAACTTTGGATTCTAGAATCGTGTAAACATCCGGAGTGATGCGAGTAGCCATAACAACTTGATTTTGTAAACGCATCACCTCGATAATGCGAGCAATTTGTTCAGGAGTTTTACCCAAACCCCAGATTACTTCCGGGAAACCAGTTCTTAAAGAGCGATGATGGTCAATTTTGGCAAACTCTTCTACAGATTCATAAGCTAAATCTTTTAATTGTAAAAACGCTGCGTCGGTTGATAAATTACCACTAGCAACGGCATTTAATAGAGATTGGAGAGCTTTTTCCGAAGTCATAGAGGAGAGGGTAATGGGTAATGGGTAATGGGTAATGGGTAATGGGTAATGGGTAATGGGTAATGGGGAGATAAGGAGAGAAAGGGAACGATTTATCAGCTATTTGTAGTGGAAGCCGAACGGCTCTCTAGTTGTTTATTCTATGTCCAATTACCAATTACCAATTACCAATTACCAATTCCTATTCTTCTGTTATTTTAATTTCGTGAAGATTCCAAAAAGCACCGCCAATAGCATTATATTGGATGCCTTCAAACTTATTACGGATGGCTGATAGTGAAAGAGGATTGACTAAGTAAATAAAAGGTAAGTTTTCTTGAGTAATTCGTTGAGTTTCTGCGTATATTTCCTTGACTTTAGCTTCGTCTAATTCTTGTGTAGCTTGGACATAAAGCCTTGCAATCTCGGCTTCCCAAGGACTAACTTCCCAACCTTCAATGGGTTTTTGTCCGGGTTGGGGTTTTTGATTAAACATATGCAAACCACCTTCGGGTTTCCATACATTGGCACCATCATTTGGTTCCAAACCACCTGTTAAACCAAGTAATGCCATCTCAAAGTCCAAGCTATTCGATATTTTATCTAAATAAGTGTTCCAAGCAAGAGGTGTAAAGTCAACTTGAATACCAATTTTACTCAAGTCTCCTTTAATTTGCGCTCCCATAGCTTCGCGAATTTTGTTACCAGAATTCGTTAATAAAGTGAAGCGGACGCGATTTCCTGCATCGTCTAATAATTGACCTTGAGAATTAAATTTAAATCCGGCTTTTTTGAGTAATTCTCTGGCTTTATCCAAGTTGTAATCGTAGACTTTTAATCCTTTTTCTGGAGGAAGGTAATAAGGGCTTTGTACAGAAATCGGCGAATTTTGCGTTTGACCTAAACCTTGAAATGTGTTGTTAATCATGGTTTGACGGTCGATAGCGTAGGCTACAGCTTGACGAAATTCCTTATTGTTAAACCATTTTGATTTTACGGGATTAATTAAAGGTTTACCGTTTCTTTTACCCTTATTTAAATTAAAAAACACAAAAGATGTACCAGTTGCCGGACCACCGTTGTATATTTTAAAATTACCGCGCTTTTCTTCTCGTTTGAGTAAAGAAAAGTAATCTGGAGTGACTCCTATAGAATCTAAACTACCGGAACGAAATTGTAGTAAGGAAGTATCTTGAGATTCAACAATTTCCCAATTTACTTTTTCGATATAAGGTTGGGGATTGCGCCAGTAATTGGGATTACGCTCAAATATAACTCGCTGAGTAGTATTGTAACGTCCTAATTTATAAAGACCATTAGTGACAATCTGGTCAACAGGAGTATCAACACCCCATTTTTGTAGAAATAACGGCTTTCCTTCTCCATCTTTTTTTTCTACTGATTCTCGTAAGGCATGAGCGGGTAAAATAGGAGTCGTCATATTTTGCAAGAAAGGTCGGAAAGGTTCTGGTAAAATGAATTCTATCCGCCGTTGATCGAGTTTTTTCACCTTGGGTAATTGACCGCTTTCACCGATTTTAAAAGCATCTTTAACATCAGTGGGAATTTCGTGATTAAAATAAATGTCATTGTAAGTAAATGCGACATCTTCTGCGGTTAAAGGTTTACCATCAGACCACTTCAAATTCTCACGTAAGGTGAAAACAAACCGCAATCCGTCATCAGAAATGTCCCAAGATTGGGCTAAAGTTGGCTCAATCTCTCCAGTTATACTGTTTTGAGTAGTTAAACCTTCAAAAGTATAAGGGAAAATATTAGGTGATTCTTGAGACAGAGCATAATTAAATGTTTTCGGGTCGCTTAGAGTACTAAGTATTAACTGTGGTGTTCTTTGTGCGGCTTCGGTTTTAAAATTAGCTGGGTTGCAAGCGGTAACCAAGAGTGCTGTGATAGTTGCCAGAATCATTGGTAAACGCAAACGCCGAAAGTTGGGGAAAATGCAAGGATTTCTGAACATTTAGGTAGATATACGAATAGTTATATAGATTGTGATTTTAACTAACCGAGTCCGGTTTTGTATCTAATTAAAGTAATTGATATTGGTGTTTTGTCAAATCTCTATAACTTTACCTTTACCAAATTCTTTCGATAAATAACGCGATCGCCCTTTTTATGGGAGATAATATGAACCAAACACCGAAAGTCCCTTACAATAGTTCAGGCAGAGCAAGCCAGGAAAACAGTATATGCGAGTAAGACAGGAAACTTTTGATACCTATTGGCGATTCGCTACCCTGCGTCAGGAAATATTTTTTAACAAATTGAAGAATGTACCACCACCTTGGACGAGTGACCCTATTCTTAATACTTATAAGTTTTGTAACGCTTATCGAGTGAGCGATCGCGTTTCCCAATATCTGATTAAAAACGTAATTTACGATGATAATAGGAGTCAAAATGAAGAAGAAGTCCTATGCAGAATATTACTATTTAAAATTTTCAACAAAATAGAAACTTGGAAATATTTAGAAAATAGGATAGGAGATTATATTACATTATCTAATTTTGATTTTAACCTATATTCAAAAATATTAGAAGAGGCGATGGATTCGGGATATGCCATTTATACTAGTGCATATATGTCTTGTGCCAGCAAAGAATTCGGTTATGAAAAGAAGCACCAGAATCATCTGGCATTAATTCAAAAGATGATTTTTAAAGATAAAGTAATTACTCGCATTGTCAAAGCCAAAACACTTGAAGGAGTTTTTTCTATTATTCAAGAATATCCGCTACTTGGTAAATTTATGGCTTACCAATTAGCAACAGATATTAATTATAGCGAAATTGTAGACTTTGACGACAATAGCTTTACCATAGCAGGTCCTGGTGCTGAACGTGGTATCGACAAATGTTTTCTTGATACTGGTGGTAAAACTTACAGTGATATCATTCATTGGATGACTGAAAACCAAGAACAGGAATTTCAACGTTTGGGATTGAATTTTCAATCACTCTGGGGTCGTCCCTTACAGGCTATAGACTGTCAAAATCTTTTTTGTGAAACAGATAAATATTGCCGAGAAGCATTTCCTAATTTAAAAAGCAATCGTAAAAAGATAAAATCAAAGTTTACTGTAACACCTCAACCAATAGATTATTTTTATCCGCCAAAATGGCGTATAAACGATAAAGTTAAAAAATTTTTAGCCCAAAGACTACCAAATTTAGAGCCTCACAAGCAGCAAATCATTGAGCTAAAATTTACTCCGAAACAGCGGAACATTAAGAAGACTAAGCCAGAGAATGAGAGTAATTATCAACAATTATCTTTGGAAGATACGATAATTGATAATTTATTAGCTCCTATAGGGAACAACATTCATCAGAGTGCAGACAATATATCAACACTAAAGAAAAAAAATCAGCAAGAAACTCAGTCTGGGCATAAAAAGAATAAAAACGCCCAGAAAGCACAAAATATAAAGACAGAACAATCTCAGCAATTGTGTCTATTCTAATCAAAGTAATTGTTTCTCAATAAAGTAACTTCTGACTTATAAATTTTATTAGTATGGAAAAATATGCTTGTATCGATGGAAATTACCGCTACATATTGGGGCGAAAATGGGATGAAAAGAAACCGCAGGTTACTTTTGTGATGCTTAACCCAAGTACCGCCGATGCTAACAAAAATGATAATACGCTTACTAAGTGTGTTAACTTTGCAAAAACTTGGGATTATGGTTCTCTTGAAGTAGTGAACCTATTTGCTTACCGTGCGACAGATCCAAATGAACTTTGTAAAGTATCTGACCCGATAGGTTCAAAAAATGATAATTATATTGAATTAGCAACAAAACACGCTGACTTAATTATTGTGGCTTGGGGCTGCGGTATGTATCCCAAAATTCAGAACCGCAATAAAGAAGTACTAAGTCTAATTTCTTCTAGTCAACAACCTCTTTATTGCTTGGGTTTAACAAAAGACGGACATCCATGCCATCCAAGACCTCTTGGATATAGTACACAAAGAATTCTTTTTCATCACACCTAATATAAAATTACGCTTCAAGAAAACTTTTGAATTTAGAGTTGATAACTCGGATAACAATTCGGTATATTTAATTTTTCTATTCTTTGTATAAATAGTGCCTTAATCGGAACTTAATACAAGGTGTAAAATTTAACTCGTAACTTCTAGTTTGAGTAAATAATGGATTTCCGCGAGTATCAAGAAAAAGCGTTGATAAGTGACCAAGTTCCGAAAGGAACTAAGAATGGAATTGTAGTGCCTTTACTTGGTTTGGTAGGTGAAGCAGGTTCGCTGCTTACAGAGTACAAAAAATACCTTCGTGATGGAGATTCTCATAAGCGTTTTAAGGCTTGTGTAGAAGAAGAACTGGGGGATTTGCTTTGGTATGTTGCGAATGTAGCAAGTAAATTTGACTTAGATTTAGAAAAAATTGCTGATAATAATTTAGAGAAGTGTCGCGACCGTTGGGGATGTAAAGATTTACAAATAGAAGCTAAAGCTACAGGCTACAACTTCGATAGAGAATTTCCAAAACACGAAAGGTTGCCAAGGCAATTGGAGGTAGAGATTACTGAAGTCAATAAAGATAACTCTGTAAAGATGAAGGCATTCATTGACGGAGAACAGATTGGGAATGACCTTACTGATAACTCCTACTTCACCGATGGTTATCGTTTTCATGACATTTTCCATCTTTCATATGCGGCTATTTTAGGTTGGTCGCCAGTTCTTCGCAGTAACTTAAAATGTAATGAAGTTAAACGTAAACGTAAAAGCAATCCCCGTGTTGATGAAGTAGAAGATGGGGGACGTGCAATAGCAATTGAGGAAGGTATATCAGCACTTGTATTCGCTTATGCCAAGGATCATAATTTTTTAGAAGGCGTTTGTGCAGTAGATGAACAACTTTTGAAAACTATAAAAAATATGACATCGCACTTAGAAGTCTCTCAGTGTTCCCCAAATGATTGGCAGAAAGCAATCCTTATGGGCTACGAAGTATGGCGACAAGTGGACAAAAATAGGGGAGGAATGGTATTTGTTGACCTTGATGGACGCTCCATAACTTATCAAATTGGTGGTAGACACCAAAAGTAAAGTTACAAAATTATAACCAAAGACAAGCTTTCACTTGATTTATTACCTTTGACGATCACGGTGAAGGCGCTCCCATATCCCCAATCAAATGTCAGTCGATGTTTAGCCTTGTTTAGTGATTGAATAAAGGGCTAAAGCCCTTACTACTAACTTATCTAATTAACAAAACAACAGCATAAGCACAAATCCCTTTTTCTTCACCAACGGGACCTAATTTTTCATTAGTAGTGGCTTTGACACCAACTTGATTTGGCTCGATTTGCAAAACACCGGCTAACTTTTCGCGCATTTTTTCAATATGGGGTTTTAACTTAGGACGTTCTGCTACTATTACCGAATCAATATTACCGACTCGCCAACCTTGTGCTTGAATTAAATTATTAACTTGATCTAAAAGCATTAAACTATCAGCACCAGCCCATTGGGGATCACTAGGGGGAAAGTAATGTCCAATATCTCCCAAAGAAAGCGCTCCTAACATTGCGTCCATAATCGCATGAGTCAGGACATCAGCATCACTATGTCCCAATAAGCCTAAAAAATGAGGAATTTCCACACCACCCAAAATCAACCGACGCTCGGTAGTTAAGCGATGGATATCATAGCCATTTCCAATACGAATATTCATACAATTTTAGATTTTAGATTTTAAATTTTAGATTTTCTCCCCATCTCCCC